>JBFLZG010000001.1:0-67835 GCA_040756235.1 bacterium
TGGAATGACGGAGACGAGAAGGCGGTGTCGCCTTCCGTCACTGTAGGGGCGCTGCTGGCCGGGCCCGCCCGGGGGACCGGCGGGCCGCCTCTTGTAGGGGCGACGCATGCGTCGCCCTTTCCTGAGCGCCCGCGCCTACTGCTCCCAGGGGCGGAAGATCTCGTCGGGGTGGTCGAAGACGTAGCGGATTCTGGCTCGGGCATCCTCGCGGATGGCTTCCTTGGCCGGCGCATCGAGGTCCTGCCGGCCGAGCCAGCGGTCCAGCAGCTGGGCGCCCGGCAGCCACATCTCCATGGTCTCCCTCTCGGTGACCCAGGCCTTCATCCTCACGCCGAAGCGCTCGAGGATGGCCCAGACCTCGCTCCGCTCCCGGCGGTCGCAGTAGACCATCATCACGCATTCCCGGAGGCCGAGGTCTGCGGGCGGAGAGCGGTCGTACTTGATGCAGGGGATCTTCCTCTCTTCGACGAACGGGTCGAGCTTCTCGGCCAGCTCGTCCAGCCGGGCCCGGGTCCCCAGCACGATCCACTTGCCCCAGTACTGCAGCACTTCCCCGTTCGTCATGGGGCGGCCGCCGCGGACGGTATACGTCCTGCCCATGAGCGTCAGCGGATGATAAATGAAGATGAAATGAGATCTCGGGTCGTCGACGATCACGCTCTCACCCGCCGGCGGCGAGGGGAATGATACCCAGCTCATCCCCTTCCCGGACAGGTGTGGCGAGCCCGCCCAGGTGCCGTATGTTGTCGCCGTTCAGAAAGAGCAGGGCCGATGCGATCTCGCCCCTCTGGTCGAGGAGCCTGGCCTTGAGACCCGGGAAGCTCCGGTCCAGATGCTCGATGCACTCGGCCACGGTTGCCCCTTCACAGCGCACCTCGTCCTGGCCACGGAACCATTCGCCCAGCGAAGAAGGAATCCTCACGACGACCATGCCATGCGCCCTCCCGGCGGCGCTCTTGCGCGAGGCGGAGACGCCGCCGCGGAACGAATGATCGCATGAGCCGATGCAATCGCCGGGCCTCGCCCCGCCGCCGCAGACAGGCTGCTTGGGTGCCGCGCTCCCGAAGCATTCAAAAGTCGACAGGCTGCTCACTTACAGCAGGCAGGCCGCGGGCCTGCCGAGCACCGCGGGGCGGCCGCCGCGGGATGTCCCGGAGACGCGTGTCCCAACTCTGGCCCAATGCGCCGGCAGACGTGACAGGTCTGACCCATAGAGGATTTATTCAGCTTATCCGAAAAGTTCTGAGTCCGGGGGGGAATTCCCTGGGACCAGAATGCCCCAGCCGTGCGCCTTCGGTTCTCCCGGCGGGTCTGTCGCTGGCAACTTTTTTCCAATGAAAACAGCTCGTTAATGCCCGGCTCCGGCTGCTGGCACCGATCTTGCCCCAATGAATGGCCGCTGACAAGGGCCGAGGGCGTGCGGCAGAGGGGGGCGGCAGCACGGCTTCGGCCTTCGCGCTTGTCTCGAGGGCAGCCGGAACGGTCTCGGGGGGAGGACGCAGGGAATGCAGCGGAGCCGCGGGATGAACCAGCAGAGGAGAGTGCGCGTGCTGATCGCCAAGCCGGGCCTGGACGGTCACGAGCGCGGAGCTCGCGTCGTGGCCTACGGCCTGCGCGACGCAGGGTTCGAGGTCATTTACACGGGGCTGCGGCAGACGCCGGACCAGATCGCCACGACCGCTGTACACGAGGACGTGGACGTCGTCGGCCTGTCGATCCTGTCCGGGGCGCACCTCTCCCTGGCCGGCAGCGTCCTGGAGAACCTGAAGGAGCAGGGGGCTGCGGATGTGCTGGTGCTGGTCGGGGGGATCATTCCGGAGCAGGACGTCCCGGCGTTGAAGGAGATGGGCGTGAGCGAGGTCTTCACCGCCGGCACCCCGGTCAAGAGGATCGCGGAGTTCATCGCGTCCAGGCTCCCGGCGAGCCGCTAGACCGGCAGGAAGCAGGTCGTTGCGTACCCGAGGGGGCGTAGGAATGGGGAAGACAAAGGACGCAGCAACAGCAGCAGAGAAGGTCAGGGAAGCGGAGCAGGCCTGGCTGGAGGGGGTGCTCAACCCGCGGGTCAAGAAGTTCAATCTTCCCGAGAGCCCCACGAAGTTCTACAGCCCTGCCGCCGTGGAGGAGTTCGACTTCCTCGAGAAGGTGGGCTTCCCGGGACAGTATCCGTTCACGGCCGGGAACAGCCCGTTCGAGTTCTGGCGCGCGAACGTCGAGCTGGCCGCCAGGAACGGATACCGGCCGGACTGGGGCGGATCGGGCGGCGTGGGCAAGTACGGGGGCTTCGGCACACCATCCGATTACCGCGACTATTTGCTGAGGATGCACGCGACCGGCAGGAAGGGCGGGCCCAACATCGCCTTCGATCTCGTGACCCAGTGCGGGTACGACTCGGACAGCCCGCAGGGGCAGGGGGAGGTGGGCCGCGTCGGCGTGGCGGTGGATTCCTTCCGCGACTTCCGGATCATCTACGAGGCCTACACCGGGGACCTCGAGATCGACCGGATCCCCTCCAACTTCACCATCAACGCACCGGCGGCCGTGATCGTCGCGATGTACGTGGCGCTGGCCGAGAAGCGCGGGATCCCGCTGGCCAAGCTCCGCGGCACCCCGCAGAACGACATTCTCAAGGAGTTCATCGCCCGCGGCACCTACATCTACCCTCCGAAACCTTCGCTGCGCCTGTTCCGCGACACCCTGGTCTTCTGCACCCAGAACCTGCCGAACCTGAACATCGTGAGCATGGGCGGATACCACATCCGGGAAGCCGGGGCGAGCCGCGCCCAGGACCTGGCGTTTTCCATGGCGAATGCCGCCGCATACCTGCAGACCGGGGTGGACGCCGGCTTCGAGGTCGACCGCTTCGCCCCCATGTTCACCTTCAACGCCTTCGGCGGCAGCATGGAGATCTACGACGAGATCGCCTTCCAGCGCGCCGCCCGCCGCATGTACGCCCGCATGCTCAAGGAGCGCTTCGGAGCCCGCAATCCCAGGAGCATGGTCATCCGTCAGCCGGTCTCGGCACACATCGGCTGCTCCTCCACCACGCTCCAGCGGCCCTTGAACAATCTCACCCGGGCGGTCATCGGCGGGCTCGCGGCCGGCATGTCCGGCTCCATGCCGCTGGCGTTCCCGCCCTACGACGAGCCGCTCGGGCTCGGTCACAGCATCGAGGCCGTCCAGCTCCAGCTCGACGCGACCCGCATCCTGATTCACGAGGCCAAGATCACGGACGTCGTGGATCCCTGGGCCGGCTCGTATTTCATGGAATCCCTGACGGACCGGATCGAAGGGGAGGCGCTGGCCGAGCTCGGCAGGATCGAAGAGATGGGCGGAGCCGTGGCGGCGATCGAGAGCGGCTACATGCAGCAGGCCATTGCGCAGAGCGCCTATGAGAGACAGCGGCGCATCGAGAACCAGGAAGACTTCGTGGTGGGAGTGAACTGCTTCACCCGGGATTACGAGATCGACGTGAAGGTCCATCGGGCGGTCGAGCTGCCATACGCGCCGGAGCTGCTGAAGACGGCCGAGGAGCGGCAGAAGGCCAGCCTGGCGCAGCTCAAGAGGGAGCGAGACGGCCGTGCCGTGTCTGCGGCACTGGCGCAGCTCGAGCGCGACGCCCGCGACGAAAGTGTGAACCTCATGCCGGACATCTGCGCGTGCGTGAAGAGCGAGGCCACCCTGCAGGAGATCTGCGACGTGCTGCGAGGGGTTTTCGGGGAGGCGGAGCCCTCGAGGGTATAGGAGGCTGTCCATAAATGCTCATCTGCGGAGCCTGTTGCGAGCGAAGCGAAGCAATCCCCCGACGCAATACTGCGGCAGGCGGTTGTGAACGGGGGTTTCCTCGTCGCTCAGCCTCCTCGGAACAGGCCTCAGGATTTCGTGCGCCTTGCATCTGGACATTTCTGAACAGCCTCCAAGGGTCGAATTCTCGGGCAAGCTCCGAGTCCCGATGCGCAATGGCATAGGACACGACCCACCTAAAGAGTATTCCTTCGGCTGGAGGAAGAAATGGCGGAAGTTGAAGGCACCCCCGGGTTCACGCGGCAACTGGCGCGCTTCATCGCCAAGCTCGATGCGTCGGCGGTCCCGGCCGAAGCGCTCGAGCACGCGAAGGTCGCCTTCATGGACTGGCTCGCCGTGACCCTGGCGGGCAAGGACGACCCGCTGGTGGCCAAGCTGATCGACTATGCGGACGCCATGGGGGGCAACGGCCAGGCGACCCTCCTGGGACACGGGAAGAAGAAGAGCGTGAGCCAGGCCGCGCTGATCAACGGGTCCGCCTCCCACGTGCTCGACTACGACGACACGCTCGAGGCGTTCCTGGGCCACCCTTCGGTCACGCTCTTCCCCTCCGTGCTGGCCCTGTCCGAGTGGCTGGAGAAGAGCGGGAAGGAGTTCCTCTGCGCCTATCTGGCGGGGCTCCAAGTGGGGGCCACGATCGGCCGGTCGGCCGGCATGGAGCACTACATGGCCGGCTGGCACGGGACCTCCACGATCGGGCACCTGGCTTCCGCGGCGGGCTGCGCCTGGCTCCTGGGCCTGGACGAGAAACAGTGCGCCTGCGCCCTGGGCATCGCCGGCACCCAGTCCTCGGGCCTGAAGCGCGTCTTCGGCACCATGTGCAAGCCGTTCCACGCGGGCAAGTCTTCGCAGGCCGGCCTGATGGCCGCGCTCCTGGCCGAGCGCGGGTTCACCAGCGCCGAGGACATCCTGGAGGGGCCCCTCGGATTCTTCCACTGCCTGAAGGGCAAGGTGAACGAGGAGGCCCTGGCCAGGCTGGGCCGGGCGTGGGACGTGGAGAAGCTCTCCCAGAAATACCATGCCTCGTGCCACGCCACCCACTCGCCCCTGGAAGCGGCCCTCCAGATCGTGCAGGAGCAGGGTATCGGTCTGGAGAGCATCGGCTCCGTCCGGGTGCACGTGTCCCAGCTCGCTCTGGACGCGGCCGGGAAGATCGAGCCCGCGACCGGGCTGGAGGGCAAGTTCAGCATCCCCTACTGCGTGGCCAACGCCCTGGTGCGCGGCGAGACCGGGACCCGGTGCTTCACGGACCAGAAGGTCGGCGAGCCTCGGGTGCGCGAGCTGATGGGCCGCATCAAAGTCGTCCTGAACCCGGACTTCAAGGCCCTCGAATCCCGCGTCGAGGTCGAGACCCGAAGCTCCCGGGTCTTCTCGTCCTTTTCCGACATCCTGCAGAAGATACCCCCCCTGGCCGTGAAGAAGGAGCGCGTGCAGAGCAAGTACCTCGACCTGTGCGGGAGCGTGCTCGGCCGCGATCGCGCCCGGGAGCTGGGGGAGGAGATCCTGAGGCTGGAGACCGTCCCGACCATGAAGCCCTTTGTCGATGGGCTGTGAGCCGCCTGGCGGGCAAGCAGAAAGAGAATGCGCAATGGGCCCTCGTGTGCTGGTCACGGACATCCAGAGGTTCTGCGTGAACGACGGACCCGGGTTCCGGACGAACGTCTACCTGAAAGGGTGCATGCTGCGCTGCGCGTGGTGCCACAACCCGGAGACGATCGCGCCGCATCCCGACCTGTACTGGAAAAGACGCCTTTGCGTGCAGTGCGGTGCGTGCCTCGAGGCGTGCCCGCGCGACGCCATCCGGCCCCCGGTTCCCCCGGAGGAGGCCCAGCAGGACGGCTCGACCTATCACAAGATCGACCGGGTGCGCTGCGACCGGTGCATGAAGTGCGTGGAAGCCTGCCTCTACGGAGCCCTGGAGATCGCCGGCAAGCCGATGACGGTCTCCGAGGTGATCGACGAAGTGGAGCGGGACAAGCCGTTTTACGACAATTCGGGCGGCGGCATGACCCTGAGCGGCGGCGAGCCGACTTTCCACGCGGAGTTCTCGCGGGAGCTGCTGCGGGAGGCCAGGGCGAGGGGCATCCACGTCTGCCTGGACACCAACGGGTGCTGTGAGTGGGACGTGCTGGCGGAGCTGGCCGAGGCGACCGATGTCGTGCTGTTCGACCTGAAGCACCTCGATTCCGGAATGCACAAGGAAAAGACCGGTGCGGGCAACGAGGCGATCCTGCGCAACCTGGGGCTCCTCGCCGGCGCCGGGAAGCCGGTCTGGGTGCGCATCCCCGTGGTCCCCGGCTACAACGATTCGCTCGCATTCCACGAGCGCGCTTCCGGGTTTCTCGCCGGCCTGGGCGGCGCCGTTCAAAGGATCGATCTGCTCCCTTTCCACAACTGGTGTCAGGACAAGTACGGCTGGCTCGGCCTCGACTGGGACCTGAAGGAAACCGAGGCGCTGGAATCGACCTTTGTGGAGGTCCTGCTGGAGCCGTACCGGGAGAAGGGGCTCCAGGCTACGGTCGGAGGATCGGGCTTCGAGGGGAAGAGCTAGC
This sequence comes from bacterium, assembly GCA_040756235.1. GTDB lineage: Bacteria > Desulfobacterota > DSWW01 > DSWW01 > DSWW01 > JBFLZG01. The sequence goes on from JBFLZG010000001.1 coordinate 6,354, forward strand.
CCTCGACATTTCAGAACAAGGAGATGAGTTCATGGGCCGAAGAGACCAGTGGAAACAGGCGTGCGACTCGATGCTGGGCGAGTTCACCAAACCCAAGACCTTCGAGGAGAGGGAGAAGGTGCCTGAGAAGGCGTGCGGGCTCTGCAAGAACTTCTCCGAGAACGCCTACGTGTCGGACGGTCGGGGCACCTGCGGGGTCCTCAAGACCGGATCGGACGTCGCGCTCGATCCTCCGGTGTACGTGACGGAGGGCGAAGCCGGGCTCATCACGTTCTTCAACAAGGACGGGGCCCGGTGCGCCCACTTCGCCAGGATGGAGATGATCGACAAGGACGGGGCGGAATGCGCGGACCCGGCCTTCCGCCGCGCCCACAGGCAGATGGAGAAGATGGGGAAGTAGGAGAGCGAGAACGGGGCCTTGCGCTCAGAGGCCGGACGAGGTCTCTGCCCGTGCCACGGACCCGGGAAACGAGAACAAGCAAACCGCAAGACGTGAGAAGGAGGGAAGCGGCCATGGCGACCTGCAAAGAATGCAAGAGCTTCTTCGCGCTGGAGGGTGACCCCAACAAAGGAGACTGCGTGCAGCGCGTGGTGGACCCTCGGCAGGCCTACTACAAGGCCAAGCCGGTGGAGGCGGACCGGAACGCGTCCAAGTGCACTTCCTTTCAGAAGAAATAGAGGACGGGCGAGCGGGAGCGGACCCCCCGTCAGAGAGGGTGTCGAAAAACACCCTTTGGAGAGGCTGTTGAGAAATGGCCAGATGCAAGGCGCGCGAAATCCTGAGGAATGAGGCGTACATGGCTGTACGCCGCAATGACGAAGGATGAGTGCAACGCAGCAGATGGCTGCTTCTCGACAGCCTCTCAGAGAGGAGAATCATGGCAGGCGCACCTTCTGCTGTACAGGAGATTCAGCAGCTCGAAGCCAAGCAGGAGTGGTGGTGGGCGGCCGAGAAGAAACGCACCAAGAGACTCGATTACCTGCGGAAGGCCGTCTGGAAGAAGGGAGCCATCGGCGGTGTGTACAACCCGGGGGTCAAGGTCGACCTGGAGTCCGTGGGTCTCCTGACGGAGATGTACTTCAGCGACCAGGCCAAGCACGACCAGCAGATGATGCGCCGGGCCAGGGCCCTGGCGCACGTCCTGGACAACGTCCCGATCTTCATCACCGACCAGGCGCAGCTCGTAGGCTACGTGGGGAGCGCCCCTCATCGGATGATGTGGTACGTGCTCTGCTCGAGCATGATCAACCAGGAGGTCTACAACGAGCCCGGCATCTTCGAGGAGCCTGAAGAGGAGTCGCTCCGCAAGGCCGCGGAGATCGCCTCGGCCTGGGCCGGCGAGGCCGCCATCGACAAGCTGGCGCGGCGGCTCGATCCCGAGGACGCCGTCAAGTTCATGAGCGGCGCCATCGGCTGGGGGACTCCCTCTTCCGGCGCCCCCGGGTACTCGACCAAGGACTACGAGTACTTCATGACCGGCAAGAGAGGGTTCGCGGACATCATCCGGGAGATCGACAGCCACATCGAGGAAGCGGAACAGAGGACCATCGGCGTTCCGGGGCCCGACATCCTCCCTCTCTACAAAAAACTACAGAACTGGGAGGCGATGAAGCTCATCCTCGAGGCCGCCATCCGCTACGCCGGGCGGTTCGCGCGGCTGGCGCGCACCGTGGCCGAGAACCTGGAGAGCGACCCCAAGCGCCGGGAGGAGTTGCTCCGGGTCGCCGAGACCTGCGAGCGGGTCCCGGCCAAGACCCCGCGCAACCTCCAGGAGTCCTTGCAGCTCGACCACTTCGTCCAGGTCCTCCTGCGCTTCGAGGCGCACGAGGGCGCGTGGCCCTGCCGGCCCGACTATTACCACGGCCCCTACTACGAGAAAGACGTGAACGTCGACCGGAGACTGACGAAGGACGAGGCCCTGGATCTGGTCGGAGAGTTTCTCATCCGCGCCTACGAGGTGGGGCAGTTCGCGCCGCGCTGGGCCAGGGAGGGGCTCCAGGGGATCACCGGTACCTGGGTGTGGACGATCGGCGGAGTGAAGCCGGACGGCTCGGACGCGTGCAACGGCATGACCGTGGCGCTGCTGCAGGCGGCGCGTCTGGTGCGCGTCTCGAACCCGACCTTCGGCTTCCGCTGGCACCCCAAGGTGAAGGACGAGGTGATGCGCGAGTGTTTCGAATGCATCCGCCACGGCCTGGGGTTCCCCTCCATGCGCAACGACCCGATCCTGGTCCAGAACGCCATGCACTGGCATGGGCATCCGCTCGAAGAAGCGAGGCTCTGGGTGCACCAGGCATGCATGTCCCCGTGCCCGCCGACCAAGCACGGCAACCAGCCGTTCCGCATGGCGGCCGCCACCGCCAACTGCGCCAAGATCGTCGAGTACGCCCTGCACAACGGTTACGACCGCGTCGTCAATATGCAGATGGGACCCAAAACGGGGGACGCGCGCAAGTTCGCCGATTTCGAGCAGCTCTACCAGGCCTGGGTCCGGCAGATGGAGTGGCTCTTCAGCCTCCTCGTTCGCACGGTCAACCTGGGCCGCTACGTGGACCCCGAGTTCTTCGGCCGGCCGTTCCTCTCCGCGATCTCGGAGCGCTCCGTGGAGTCGGGGCTGGACATCATCGACCCGACCGGGGAACGGGGCAACGCCTGGATCACGGCCTTTACCTGGGTGGAGAACGCGGACTCGCTTGCGGCGGTGAAGAAGCTCGTCTTCGACGAGAAGAAGTACACGATGGAGCAGCTCGTCACGGCCCTGGAGAAGAACTGGGAAGGCTTCGAGCAGATGCGCCTGGACTTCGTGAAGAGCGCGCCGAAGTGGGGCAACGACGACGATTATGTGGACGAGATCATGGTCCGCTGCCTGCGGGAGTGCGCCCGGTTCTCCAGGGTGCTCAAGTGCCCGAGCGGCAACAGCTGGCCGATCCTGCCGGAGAACGTGAGCGGCAACATCCACTACGCCAACATCGTGGGTGCGCTGCCGAACGGCCGCAGGCGCGGCGACGCGCTCTACGACGGCGGCATCTCCCCCGGGCCCGGGCTGGACAAGAAGGGTCCGACCGCGGTGCTCAAGTCGTGCGGCAAGATCGATCACGTGGCGGACGGCCGGGCGTTTCTGCTCAATCAGCGGCTCTCCCCCGTGCAGCTCCAGGGAGAGAAGGGCTACCAGCTCTGGAACGCCTACATGAAGACCTGGGCGGAGCTGGGCCTCGACCATGTGCAGTTCAACATGGTTTCCGACAAGACCCTGCGGGCAGCGCAGCAGGACCCGGAGAAATACCAGGAGGTGATCGTGCGGGTGGCCGGCTACAGCGCGCACTTCGTGGACATCAGCCGGAAGACCCAGGACAACATCATCCAGAGGACGGTCCAGGGCATCGCTTGAAAGGAAAGGTACGGGGAGGCGGAGAAGGGTGCCCAACCCCGGCTCCTCTCCCCCAACGGTTCTCTCGCGGGACACGACTTCAGGAGGACGTCATGAAATGTGTGGTTTGCGGCCATGAAGCGACGGTCGACAAGTTCCGTTACCTCTACAACGCCCGGATCGACGCGTCCATGAGCCTGCGGCAGTGCCCGCAGTGCCAGGAGTGGCTCGCGGTGGACGAGCTCGCCGGGGAGGCGAAGCAGAAGGTGGGCCCGGGGGAAGCGCCCTGGGGCAAGTCGGCAGGCATCGAGGGCCTGGCGGAATAGAGCGTATGACTCGGGGACCGTCATCCCGGCCAGTGCTTCCGCGGGACCTGCGGGGAATCCTCTCTCCCCCGTGCACGGGGGAGAGAGGCAGAGTGAGGGGGAGCCTGGAGCAGATTCACCCCTCATCCTGTCCTTCTCCCCTCCGTGAGGGGAGAAGGAATGAAAAGATCGAGCGCACGCCATTCTGTCAACGGATCGTTGCCAGGGAGTCCAGAATGCTCTTCCAATGCGCCAAGTGCGGGTTCGAGGCGGACCACCAGGAATTCAAGTACCTGTGCAGGAACTGCTGACCCGCGACCGGAGAGTCGGATCTCCGGCAGTGCCCCAGGTGTGGGGCCGAGTGCGTCTTCTCCCGTACGGAAGCTCTGGAACAGGAGCCCGGGCGGATGAGGGAGCTTTCCCGGCGCCTGGCGGCGATCCCGAAGACCCGGGACCCGGTTCTCCTGAAGGAAGCGAAAGGGCTCATCGCGGAGCTGAGCGAGATGAACATGCGGTGGAACATACCGGAGCTGGGCCGGTTCCTGCGCGAGCGCCAGAAGGAGCTGCTCTTCTGACGAAGCGTCACGTCACAGGAGCGCGTGCCCTCCCGCGAGGAACACCGGACCACCCAGAAAGTGAAAGATCAGCATGACGAGCTTCGACGCTGCCTTGCATGTGCCTGCTGCGGAAGAGCACTTCTTCCTGCCCGGGCACGTCATCGAGAACCTCGAGCGCATCCGGCTGCTGGCGGGCCGCCACCCGGTGAACGTCCTGGTGGCCGGCAAGCAGGGGTGCGGGAAGTCCACCATGGTGCGCCAGTTCGCGGCCCGCAACAACCGGCCCCTGGCCACCTTTCAGATCGGGATTCTGTCGGAGCCGGGCCAGCTCTTCGGCGAGCACAGGCTGAGAAGCGGAGAGACGTACTATCAGGAGTTTCTCTTTCCGAGGGCGATCCAGACGCCCGGCTGCGTGGTGCACCTGGAGGAGATCAACCGGCCGGAGCACCCCAAGGCCCTGAACATGCTGTTCTCGGTCCTGGCGGAAGACCGCAAGGTCTGGATGGACGAGCTCGGGCTCGTGCGGGTCGCAGACGGCGTCGTGTTCTTCGCCACACTGAACGAAGGCGAGGAGTTCGTCGGCACGGAAATGCTCGACGCGGCGCTGCGCGACCGGTTCTACGTGACGCTCCTGGACTACCTGCCGGCCGAGGTCGAGACCCGGGTGCTGCACCTGAAGGCCGGGGTCAGCGAAGCCGACGCCCTGAGCATCGTGAACGTCGCGAACAAGCTGCGCGGCAACACCCAGGAGCCGATGGTGGTCTCCACGCGGCACACCCTGATGATCGCCGAGATGATGTCCGTGGGGGGCACCCTGGAGCAGGCCTTCGTCCACAGCCTCCAGGTGAGCCGGGACATGCTGGAGTCGGTGCTCCTCTCGCTCCACGTGGAGCTGAAAGCGTGCGCCGGCGGCGGCAACGGGAGCGCCTATCAGCCGTACTAAGAATAAGGAATCAAAGGTATGCCAGTGAGATGGGACATCGGGTACATCGTGCGCAAGCGGGCGGGCCTGTCCCCGGACAAGACCGCGGTCATCTTCGAGGACCGGCCGGTCACCTACCGTGAGTTGAACGAGGGGGTGAACCGGGCCGCGCACTTCCTGCAGGCAAAGGGGATCCGCAGAGGGGACCGGGTGGCGCTGGTCCTGCTGAACTGCGTCGAGTTCCTGGAGATCTACTTCGCCTGCGCCAAGATCGGGGCCATTCTCGTGCCGCTGAACTGGCGCCTGGTCGGACCGGAGCTGAAGTACCAGCTCGACGACTGCGGCACCCGCATGCTGGTCTTCCATGACGCCTTCGTGAAGAACGTCGATACCATCCGTCGGCAGCTCGGCGTGGAGCCGGACAAGCTCGTCTTCATGACGAGCGCCGGCCCCGGGGACGGCGCCGGCGCGACGTCCGCATGCCCCGGTTGGGCCGAGGACTACCACGCGCTGACACGGGGGCTGCCCGCGACCGAGCCGGTGCTGAACGGTCCGGTCTGTTTCGACGACCCTCTGGCGATCATCTACACCTCCGGGACCACCGGGAACCCGAAAGGCGCCGTGCTGACGCACGAGCAGACCTTTTTCAAGAACTTCCAGATCGCCTTCTACACCGAGGCCAGGCCGGGCGACGTGTTCCTCTCCCAGATGCCGCTCTTTCACTCCGGGGGTCTGTTCGTGGTGGCCACGCCGGCCCTGTGCGCGGGGATGACCCTGCTCATGCGCAAGGGATTCGATCCGGCCGTGTTCGCAGAGGACATCCAGCGTTACAAGGCCACGGTCGTGCTGGCCCTGACCACGATGTGGCGGATGGTCCTGGACGCGGGAAAGCTCGACCGCGTGGACGTGAGCTCGGTGCGCTGCGTCCTGGGGGGCGGGGAGCGGACGCCGCCCAGCCTGTTCGACGCGCTGGCCAAGAGAGGGCTCTACATGCAGCAGGGGTTCGGCCAGACCGAGAACTCCGCGATGATGGCGCTGCCCAAGGAAGACATCCACCGCAAGATGGGATCCGTGGGCAAGCCCGGGTTCTTCACCGACATCTGGATCGGAGGCCCGGACGGGGAGAGGCTCCCTCCGGGGGAGATCGGGGAAATCGTCGCGACCGGGCCGACCGTCATGAACGGCTACTGGAACCTGCCGGAGACCACGGCGCGGACGATCGTGGGCGACGTGCTCCTGACCGGCGATCTCGGGTACGTCGACGAGGAGGGCTACTTCTATATCGTGGACCGGGCCAAGGACATGTACCGGACCGGGGGAGAGAACGTCTACCCGGCCGAGGTGGAGAAGATCCTGGCCGGGCACCCCAAGATCTCGAACGCGGCCATCATCGGGATCCCGGACGAGAAGTGGGGGGAGACCGGCATGGCGTTCATCGTGCCGGTGCCGGGCGCGACCGTCACGGAACAGGAGATCTACGACTTCCTGGAGGGGAAGGCGGCCAAATTCAAGCACCCGAGGCACGTCCGCTTCCTGGACGCCCTGCCGCTGACGCCGACCATGAAGGTGAAGAAGGCGGAGCTGAAGGAAAAATACTCGAAAGGGATGTTCGACACGGTCCCGCGCGCCTCCGCTCATTCTGCGGGAGCCGTCTGAGCGGAGCTTCGCTTCGGTTCCCGGACTCGAGGGGTCCGGGGCCGCCTCCCGGGAGTGAGGGCCCGGGGGATCAACCTTCGGAACGAACGAAGAGGGGAACGCGAGATGAAAAGAAGCACGCTTTACCCGATCTTCCTGGCAGGCTTCTGCCTATGCTGGCTCTCTTGCACGGCGCGCGCGGCCCTGGCCGAGGTCAAGGCGGGCGACATGCTGGACAAGAACAACTGGGAGGACGCCGGCGGACTGCTCCCGGACGCCATCGTGGAGTGGGTGAAGAAGGGGGACGTCGCCATGAGCGTGGCAGAGCTCAAGTACGACCCTCTCGAGTATCTGCCCGCCGCGGCTGCTCGGTCCGGGGAGGCCAACAAGGGCAAGTTCGAGGTGAACGAAGACGACCTCATCGTGGAGAAGGCTTCGGGAAAAGTCCCCGAGTTCATCGAAGGGATCCCGTTCCCGGAGTCGGAGATCCGGGCCGACGATCCCAAGGCGGGCGCCAAGATCATGTACAACAAGTACTACCACACGTACGTGGTGGGCAATCAGTTGTTTCCCTTCGGCACGATCTGGCTGAGCCGGGACAAAGGGTTCGAACGGGAAGTGAAGTGCGAGTGGCACCAGTATCCGATGGTCGGCTTTGCGGAGCGGCAGAGTGAGTCGAATCCGGACGGGATCGAGCGCTACTCCCTCATCCGCGTGCTGGGGCCTTACGACATCGCGGGAACCAATATCCTGCTCAACCGGTTCCTGGGAAAAGCCATGGACAACACCTTTGCCTACGTTCCCGCGATCCGCAGGGTGCGGCAGATGAGCCCGGCGAACCGTTCCGATTCCTTCATCGGCTGCGACGGCTGCGTGGACGACGCCTGGCTGTTCGATGGCAAGGTGAGCGCCTTCCGCTGGAAGCTCCTCGAGAAGAAGGAGGCCCTGCTGCCGTTTCTGAGCGAGGAGGTGCTGCCCCTGGAGAAGGAAGCGGACGGGTCGCTGCTCACGGGCAAAGGGATGAAACAGATCCGCTACGGTTACCAGGATGACAACGGAGCCGCTGCGCCCTGGATGGCGGTGAATCTGGTCTGGGTGAAGCGGCCGGTCTACGTGCTCGAGATGGAGCCCAAGGATCCGTACTACAACTACGGTGTGCAGTACCTCTGGGTGGACGCCCAGGTGAACATGATGGCGGTCTGGAAAGTGATCCGCGACCGGTCCGGGGCGTACTGGAAGACGGTCTTCTATTCCTACGGGGCGTTTGCCACCGCGGACAAGGCCGTGCGCCTGATCGGAGGGACCTCGATGATCATCGTGGACGATCGCACCGACCACGGCACGATCATCCGGTTCCCGGAGCCGGAAAACCAGTGGCGGTACAACGCCCATCTGGATCGGAACGACTACACGCTGGGCGGGTTTCGGAAGATCTGCAAGTAGCTGCGGCAAGGGTATCAGGGGGGCCCCGGCCTTCGCCGGGGCAGGCTCTCCGCCCCTCGATGCGCGATGAGCAGAATACGGGAGATGACCGTCTATCGGCTTCGTCGGAAGGAGGAAGAGAAAGCATGTCCAGGCGAGTCGGCATCGTTGGCGCGGGGGTGACTCCCTTCAAAGGGGCCTGGAGGGAGAAGACGTACTACGAGCTGGCCCAGATGGCCACCCGGGAGGCGGTGAAGGACGCGGGGATTGCGATCCACGACGTGGACGCGGCGTTCTACGCCATCTACAACGACATCTTCGAGCGGACCGCGATCCCCGAGCACGCCCTGCACGGGCTCCTCGGCATGCAGAACAAGTTCGGGATCCGGATCACCACGGGCGGCGCCACCGGCGCGTACACGATGTCGGCGGCCCACGCCTATCTCGCGGCCGGCCGCTTCAAGACCGCCCTGGTGCTGGGGGTGGAGAAGGCCACGGACTGTTTCGACTTCGCCTCCATGTCGGCCACGCCCGAGGTGATCAAGTCGATCGGCTGGTCCGGGGACAGCTTCTTCGAGCAGCCGATCGGCTGGACCGCCTCCGACAGCTACGCGGAAGTCGTCCTGGCCTACATGGACGAGCACCCCGGGGACTTGAAGCCCGAGGTGACCGCCCGCATCGCCGCCCAGCTGAGCGACCAGGTGAGGACGAACCCGTACGCCCAGCGGCAGTTCGACCAGGTCACCGCGGAGGAGGTGCTCAACTCCCGACTGGTGGTGTACCCCTTCCGGGAGCTCGAGATCTGCGTGTACAGCGAAGGGGCCGCCGCCCTCATCCTGGCCGAGGAGGAGACGGCCCGGGCGATCTCCAGGGCCAACGGCACGCCGGTCGTATGGATCACCGGGCTCGGCGAGTCGAACGAGCACTCCTTCGCGGGCAAGAACCACAAGGTGATGTCGCGCATCTTCTCGGACCACTACGCGGCCCGGCGCGCCTACGAGATGGCCGGCATCCTCGATCCCGGGGAATCGGTCGACATCGTGGAGCTCCACGATGCCTTCGTGCACCAGCTCGAGGTCAGCATGGCCGAGTTCGGGCTGGTCCCCCTGGGCCGGGCGGACGACCTGATCGAGGAAGGCCTCATGACCCCGGGCGGCAGGTATCTGGTCAACCCGTGCGGCGGCCTGATCTTCTGCGGCCACGCGGTGGGCGCCAGCAACATCATGTCCGCGTGGTCCGCCAGGAACGAGCTGGTGCGCAGGAAGCTGAAGACCGCGCTGGTGCACGGCACCGGCAGCACGATCGCCCAGTACACCGCCTGCATGATCCTGGAACACGAATAGGCCGGAGAAGATGCCATGAAGAGCAAGGGAGAGAAGATCATTCCGGACCGCTACATCCCTGAGGTGGATGCGGAGGTCGAGACGCTGGACGGCAAGCCGTATCTGGTCGCGAACGACGTCATGTACACCTTCTACCGCCGCAGCCGCGGCGAGTTCTCGCCTTTCTTCCTCGCCCTGCGGGACGACAAGCGGCTCCTCGGCTGCAAGTGCAGCCGTTGCGGCCTGGTGCGGGTGCCCCCTTTCCTGACCCACTGCCCGGACTGCAACTTCGCCCCCACGGAGACCGTCGAGGTCGGGCAGGTGGGTGTCATGAACAGCACGCCGCCCATCACCTACTTCGCCACCTCCCTGTTCCAGGACATGGCGCCCTACGGCCGGGGCCGGGTCATCTTCGAGGGCGCGCACACCGCCATGAGCGTCAACCTGTACACCACCTCGGGGATCCTGGTGCCCGGGATCTTCAACAAGGGGACCGAGGTGAAGCTGGTCTTCCGGGACCGGCGCGTGGGGGAAGTGAAGGACGTCTTCTGCGTGCCCACTTCCGAGCTCACCAGGGACCAGGTCCGCAAGGAGGGGCTGCAGGAATCCGAGATCGACTGGGAGACGCCGAGCGAGCCGATGCTTGCGGCCGCGAGCGCGACCGACAAGCGAGCTTATGAGGAGATCCTGAAGGAGATCCGGACCGTGGTGGAGGAGATGAACGACAACCCGAGGGCCCGCAAGGACATCGCCGGGTGGAAGCGGACCATCCTGGTGAAGACCCGGGGCGGCTGGTTCGGCCTGTTCATCCGCGACGGCGACATCCGGGTGGGCAAGGCGCCCGTGTCTCCCGACTTCGTCATGGTCTGTGAGGACCCGCGGACGCTGCTCGACGGGCTGGCCTACAGGGGAGCGATCACGGATTCCGTCATCAACAAGAAGCTTTGGATCAGCAAGAACATGGAGTTCAACACGGTGTTCAAGCTCGACCGCATGGCGCGCTCGGTGGCGAGGTCCAAGAAGGGATAAGGGGGCTCGAGTCGTGTGCCGCGCGCGTCCAGGCACTTGGGGGGGACATGAACCATAACAGACGGAGGGTCGTCGGCGTGTTGGGTCTCCTGCTCAGCCTTGGGCTTCTGCCTCCGGCAGAGGCCGTGGACATCGACAAGGCGGGGACGCTGACGGTTTCGGCCAAGGCGCAGACCCGGCTGTCCGTCCGGCTCGAGGATGCCGAAGGGTTCACCAACCCGGACGTCTCGCTGGGAGACATCGTGCAGCACCGGAACCTGGTCCTGCTGGAGGTCAATCACGACCTGAACAAGCTTCGGGGGGAGCTGGACCTGCTCTATCCGTTTCGGGCGCTGGACATCGACGTGAAGTACCGCTTGCTGGGCCGCTTCCTGTACGAAGGGATTTACGATTACGGGCCCGAGATCTTCCGGGACGTGGCCGACAGGGACCCGGACAACATCGACTCGTTCAAACAGAGCTACGATCTGTGGGAAGCCTACGTGGATTTTTCCCGGGGTCCGGTCTTCCTGCGAGTGGGCAGGCAGATTGCAGCCTGGGGCGAGACCGACATCTTCCGGCTCCTCGACTACATCAACCCCCTGGACAACACCTTCGGGGGCCCCTTCGAGGACCTCGACGACCGGCGCATCCCTCTGTGGATGCTGCTCGGGAACTGCAGCCTGGGCTCGCTCGGACCCGTCTCCTCGCTCACGGTGGAGGGATTCTGGGTGCCGGGTCCCTGGGATGCGCGCGTGGCGCCGTGGGCGCCGGACGGGACTCCGTACGAGGTGCCGCTGGCGGACACGATCTCCAAAAAGCTGATCGTGCACACGCCGGAAAGGGAGATGTCGAACAGCCGCTGGGGCGTCCGGCTGCAGGGCCTGGTCGCGAATCAGCTCAACATGTCGATCGGTCATTTTCAGACCTTCCTGGACCTGCCCGCGGTGCGCACCGCGGTCACGACCGATTCCCCCGTGCTCCTGGACCTGAACGACGTGTATCTCGAAGGGCTCTTCCCCTCGGTCCAGATCTCCGGCGGGAGCGCGAGCTACTTCGAGCCCCACGTCAACGCGGTCTTCCGTGGGGAGGTCGCCTGGTTCTGGGACGAGCCGGTGCTCATCCTGGAGAAGAACCTGGACCTGCTGTTCGGGCCGAACGTTCCCCTTCCGCAGTCGCTCATCGACTCGGTCGGGGACCTGTACGATCTCAACCTGACCGGGCTGGGGCTCACGGGCCTGCCCCTGAACCCTCACACGGCATCGGTTCCGAAGAAGGACATCCTGCGCTACATGATCGGCCTGGACAAGCAGGTGTGGGTCAGGCCGCTCAACGCGACGACCATGTTCTTCGTCTCTCTGCAGTATTTCGGGCAGTGGGTGCCGGACTACGACAAGCGCATGCGCCAGCCCCTGAACCTCTATCCCGAGGACGGGAACACGGCGAAGCTCTACGGCATCCTGGACTTCGCCGCGGTGCGCGAGACGGAGCACGTCTTCACGGCGATCATCAACACCGCTTATCGCAAGGGGACCGTCACGCCCCAGGTGGCGGTGGCCTACGACGTGCGCGGCACGTGGCTGGTCCAGCCGTCGGTCAACATCATCCGGGAACCGTTCCGGTTCATGGTCCAGTACAGCGCCATCGAGGGCCAGTTCACCAATTTCGGCGCTTTTCGCGATCGCGACCAGATCTCGTTCATCTTGAGCTATCTGCTGAATTGAAGGGTCGAATCAACGGCAACAACCATGCCTCAATCACAAGGAGGAGTTCCCATGGCGGCAACACCGGCGGTGGACAAGGAGATCGAGGAGCTGCAGGCCAAGCAGGAGTGGTGGTGGGTGGCGGAGAAGAAGCGTTCCAAGAGGCTGGACTACCTGAGAAAGGCGGTCTGGAAAAAGGGCGCGATCGGCGGCCTCTACAACCCGGGAGTCAAGGTCGACATGGAGTCGGCCGTGCTCTTCACCGAAAAATGGTTCTCGAAGGAGGCGAAGCACGACCAGCGGATCTTGCGCCGCGCCAAGGCCCTGGCCCACGTCCTCGATAACGTGAGCATCTTCATCACCGACAACGCCCAGCTGGTGGGCTACGTGGGGAGCGCTCCCCACACCATCATGTGGCGGGTGGACGGGTCGGGCATGCTGAACGAGGAGGTCTACAACGAGCCGGGGGTGCACGAGGAGCCCGAAGAGGAGTCCCTGAGGAAGGCGGCCGAGATCTGCAGCATATGGGCCGGCGAGACTTCCGTGGATCAGCTCGCCCGGGTCCTGGACCCCGAAGACGCGGTCAAGTTCATGAGCGGCGCGATCGGCTGGGGGATCCCCAGCTCGGCCGTCGGCTACTCGACCAAGGACTACGAGTACATCATGACCGGCAAGAGGGGCTTCGAAGACGTCATCCGGGAGATCGACGCGCACCTGGAGCAGGCCGAGGAGAAGACCATCGGTGTGCCCGGTCCGGACATCCTTCCGCTCTACAAGAAGATGCAGAACTGGGACGCGATGAAGCTCGTCCTCGAAGCGTCCATCCGGTTCGCCCGCAGGTACGCGCGGCTCGCGCGCACCGTGGCCGAGAGCTTCGAGAGCAACCCCAAGCGCAGGGAGGAGCTGCTCCGCGTAGCGGAGACCTGCGAGCGGGTCCCGGCCAAGCCGCCGCGCAACCTCCAGGAGTCCCTGCAGCTGGATCACTTCATCCAGGTGATTACTCGTTTCGAGGCCCATGAGGGCGCGTGGCCGGCACGGCCCGACTACTACCACGGCCCTTACTACGACAAAGACGTGAACGTCGAGAAGAGGTTGACGAGCGAGCAGGCGCTGGACCTGGTGGGCGAGTTTCTCATCCGTGCCTACGAGGTGGGCCTGTTCCTGCCGCGCTGGGCCAGAGAGGGGCTTCAGGGGATCACCGGCACCTGGGTGTGGACGATCGGGGGAGTGAAACCGGACGGAACGGACGCCTGCAACGACATGACGATCGCGCTCCTGGAGGCGGCTCGTCTGGTGCGCGTGTCGAACCCGACCTTCGGCTTCCGCTGGCACCCGAAGGTAAAGGACGGGGTGATGCGGGAAGTCTTCGAGTGCATCCGTCACGGGCTGGGATACCCTTCCATCCGTAACGACCCGGTGCTGGTCGCGAACGCGATGCACTGGCACGGCCACCCGCTGGAAGAGGCGAGGCTCTGGGTGCATCAGGCCTGCATGTCCCCGTGCCCGCCGACCAAGCACGGCGTGCAGCCGTTCCGCATGGCCTCGGCCACGGCCAACTGCGCGAAGATCGTCGAGTACGCTCTGCACAACGGCTACGACCACGTGGTCAACATGCAGATGGGGCCCAAGAGCGGGGACGCGCGCAAATTCACCGATTTCGAGCAGCTCTACCAGGCGTGGACCCAGCAGATGGAGTGGCTTTTCAGCCTCCTCGTGCGGGCCGTGAACTTCGGGCGCTACCTGGACCCCGAGATCTACGGCCGGCCGTTCCTGTCTTCGATCTCGGAACGCTCGGTGGAATCCGGCCTGGACATCGTCAGCCCCGAGGGGGAGCGGGGGAACTGCTGGATCACGGCGTTCAGCTGGGTGGAGAACGCGGACGCCCTGGCGGCGGTGAAAAAGCTCGTGTTCGATGAGAAGAAGTACACGATGGACCAGCTCGTCACGGCCCTGGAGAAGAACTGGGAAGGGTTCGAGCAGATGCGCCTGGACTTCGTGAAGAGGGCGCCGAAGTGGGGCAACGACGAAGACTACGTGGACGAGGTCATGCTGCGGTGCCTGAGGGAGTGCGCCCGGTTCTCCAAGGTGATCAAGTGCCCGAGCGGGAACAACTGGCCGATCCTGCCGGAGAACGTGAGCGGCAACATCCACTACGCCAACATCGTGGGTGCGCTGCCGAACGGCCGCAGGCGCGGCGATGCGCTCTACGACGGCGGCATCTCCCCCGGGCCCGGGCTGGACAAGAAGGGGCCGACCGCGGTGCTCAAGTCGTGCGGCAAGATCGATCACGTGGCGGACGGCCGGGCGTTTCTGCTCAATCAGCGGCTCTCCCCCACGCAGCTCCAGGGAGAGAAGGGCTACCAGCTCTGGAAAGCCTACATCAAGACTTGGGCGGAGCTGGGGCTCGATCACGTGCAGTTCAACATGGTTTCGGACAAGACCCTGCGGGCGGCCCAGAAGGACCCGGAGAAGTACCAGGAGGTGATCGTGCGGGTGGCCGGCTACAGCGCGCACTTCGTGGACATCAGCCGGAAGACCCAGGACAACATCATTCAGAGAACGGTCCAGGGCATCGGGTAGGAGGCTGTCCATAAACGCCCATCTGCTGCGTTGCACTCATGCGGCGTGGAGGTCCTGGGACAGCCTGCCCCGGCGAAAGCCGGGGTCACTGCGGCGTACTTCCTGGTACGCCGCATTCCTCGGGATCTCGTGCGCCTTGCATCTGGGCATTTCTGAACAGCCTCCAGGAGCCGAATTTTTGGACAGGGCTCCTGATGCCTGATCCCAGGGAATCCTTGCACCAGCACAAGGCTGGGTGGGGCGGAGAGTGTGTGGGAGCTGGGGAGTCCTCGCAAAAAGGGCTCCCCAGCTTTGTTCTCGGGGCGACGGAGCCGCGCTCTTTTCTCGTAACCCGGGCGAACCCCGGATCAGGTCCGGGCAGGGTGTAGGGGCGAATGATGATTCGCCCCTATCGGATGCCGGGCTCCCGAGCACCCGGGAAGGGCGACGCATGCGTCGCCCCTACAGGCTTCGCGAAGGGCGCAGCAGACTGGCGGAACGACCGCAATAGACACGCTGCACTTTTTTGTTTGCCGCAGGGAGCTTCTGTGCTATCTATGGGGACAGCCGTTCCGCTGAAGGACGGAAAGAAGAGGCCCCGCGGAGGGCGCAGCAATGGCAATGGACCGCCTGACTGAGGAACCACCCGAACCGATCGCGGCCCGAAACATCGGGCTCGAGATCATCCTGCCCAGAAGCGGCTTCTCCGAGCTCGAGGATCTCGCGATGAACCTGGAGAGGAGGAGCCGTTTTTACGAGAAGCTGATCCGGAGCCTGCCCGGGGTCTTTTACCTGTTCGACGACCACTTGCGCTTTCTGAGCTGGAACAAGAACCTGGAAACGGTGACCGGGTACACGAAAGCGGAGCTTTCCGCCAAGAAGGTGCCGGACCTGTTCGCGGGCGACAGCCGGATGACGATCGAAAAGGCCATCCGCGCCGGTTTCAAGGATGGCGAGACGGTCGTGGAGGCCGAGTTCACCACCAAGGACGGCAGGAGTGTCCCCTTCTTCTTCACGGGCGTGAGCACCACGATCGACGAGACGTCCTACGTGGTCGGGATGGGGACGGACCTGACGGAGCTCAAGCTCGCCGAGAACAGCCTGCGCGAGAGCGAGGAGCTGTACCGGACCCTGGCCGAACGCATGACCGTCGGCGTGCTCCTGTACCACAGCTCCTCCATCGTGTTCGGGAACCAGGCATTTGCCTCCATGTTCGGGTTCAAGGACGTGCAGGATCTGCTCCGCAAGGACATGAAGAACATCGCCTCCGGCGGCTTTCAGAAAACGCTCAACGAGCTGCTGGTCACGCTCGAGAGCGGGGGTTCCAAGGAGAGCTCTTTCGAGACCTGCTGGATCACGCTGACCGGGCGGGAAGTCTGGATCGACGGCCGCGCCACGCTCACCAGGTGGAAGAACGTTCCCACGGTTCTGCTGACGGCGCGGGACATCACCGAGGCGAAGCTCAGGGAAAAGCGCATGGCCGAGGAAGCGGAACACCTGCGCAGAGAGAACGTACACCTGCGCTCCTCCATCAAGGACCGCTACCGCATGGGCGAGATCATCGGCAAGAGCCCGGCGATGCAGGAGGTCTACGAGCTCGTCGTGAGCGCCTCTTCCACCGACGCGAACGTGATCCTCTACGGCGAGTCGGGCACGGGCAAGGAGCTCGTCGCCAGGGCCATCCACCGGATGGGCCGCAGGTCCCAGAAGCCCTTCGTGCCGGTGAACTGCGCCGCGGTCCCGGAGAACCTGCTCGAGAGCGAGTTCTTCGGCTACAAGAAGGGGGCCTTCACGCATGCGCAGTCCGAGAAGCCGGGGTACCTGGACATGGCCCACGGCGGCACGCTGTTCCTGGACGAAGTGGGGGACCTGAGCCTCAGCCTGCAGGCCAAGCTGCTGCGCGCCATCGAAGGGGGCGGGTACCTGCCCGTCGGCGGGACGGCCATGAAGTATTCGGATTTCCGGGTGATCGCGGCGACGAACCGGAATCTGCTGGAACGAGTCAAGAAAGGAGATCTGCGGGAGGACTTCTTCTACCGGATCCATGTGATCCCGATCGAGCTGCCGCCGCTCAAGCACCGCAAGGAGGACATCGCCCTCCTGCTGGAGCACTTCCTCAAGATGTACGCGGATGGAAAGAAGATCCCGTCCATGCCGGGCCATGTGATCGAGGCCTTTCTCCGTTACGACTGGCCGGGGAACGTGCGGGAGCTGCAGAACGCGGTCCAGCGCTACCTCGCGGTGAAGCGCCTGGAGTTCACTCCTTCATCCATCCTGGAGCCCCGCTGCACCTGGGAAGACTCGAGAGCGCGGGCGGAGCGCAGCCCCGGCCCCCACGAGGCCAAGCTCGTGCAGAAGGTCGAGAGCGCGGAGAAGGACGCGATCCAGCGCGCCCTGGACCTCTGTCAGGGCAAGAAGGGCATGGCCGCAAGAGCACTGGGGGTTTCCCGCAAGACGCTCTTCAGAAAGATGAAGCGCCTCGAAATCTCCTGAGGCCCCGCTGGGCTGGTCCATCCATGCCACACCGGAGCGGCTCTTGAGCCTTTTCTGACCCGCCGTTTTCCCTCCGCAAAAACAGTCGGTTAGGATTGCACCCGGCCAGGGCTGGGGCAGATCTGTCCCAGAGCGCTCGCGCCGCTCTCCGAACGCTCCGGCTGAGCAAGCCTTTTCCCGAACATAAACGGTCTGTTAGCGCCTCCGCGCCTGCTGGCACCCTTCTTGCCATGTCTCTTGCAGGGGCGACGCAGGCGCCGCCCTTTGGGTCCCGGCCCCTCGCACTGGCCTCTCTCCCTGCGAGAGGGTGTCGATTTCACACCTTCTCCCCTCGCCGAGGGGAGAAGGTCGGGATGAGGGGTGACAGGCTGTCTCGATAACTGACGCGTTTGCATCAGGCTGCCCATGGCGGGAATTTCCGACTACTGGCGGAAGAACACCTCGGCTTGCGAGCCGGTCGAGCTGGCCAATCTCCTGCGCGGCATCCGCAAGGTGGCGGGACACCTCGGGCCGAACGTGGCCAGGATCGAATATGCGGGCATGTCCCGGGGCGCAGCAGAGGCGGCCATCGTGCTCGACCCGGATCTGGTCATGGGCCGCTACCCGGTGCCGCCGGAAAAGGTGGACTACCTGGTGGGGCTCGTCGTCCACGAGGCTCTCCACGGGATCGAGTGGAGCGACCGGGTCTGGAAGCTCCTGGAGCCCGCTTTCCGGGAGCTGGGCGGCCTCTCTCTGGTGCGGCTGCAGAAGATCGTGAAGACCGGCGAGGACATCTACGTCGACTCCGTGGCAGAGCCCTCGGTCTTCGGGCTCTACACTCCCAAGGCGCGGGAGCGGGCCTTTCAGGACGCCGAGTCGAGGCTCGGGTCCGAGCCCGGCGCACCCTCGATCGAGGCGCTGCTGCTTCTCTGGTGGGCCCGGGCCTGGGGGAGGGAGCCGGGGTGGGAGGTGCCCGAGGCCTGCCGCGAACCGCTGCGTGTGTTGGGCCGCCTGGAGGCCGGGTTGAAGCAGGTGGCCGGGATGAACGGGGGTGTGGCGGCACGCTGCCGCAGGCGCGCGGACCTCTACCTCGAATCCTGGGAGGCGGTCCGAGGTCCGCTCGCGTCATGGGCGGTCCGGGACAAGCTCCTCCACTGGGTCCCCTCGTTCATGAACATCGAGGGGAACAAGGCCGAACGCCACAGCGCGGACGCAGGAGACGGCAAGAAGGCCTTCTCGGGCCACCTCCTGACGCAGATCGAAATGCAGCTCGCCCTGGGCTCGGCCGACATCACGCCCATCATCCGCTCCCTGGTGGGAGACGAGAACGAGGAAGTCGTCCCCACCTCCCGCTGGGACTTCAACATGTCGGCCTGCCCGGTGATCGACCGCCGGGTGGTCACGCGGCTGAAATCCGCTTTCGAGAGCTATTCGGCGCGCAGGACCGCGGTCAGCCGCGGTCTGTTGAGCGGCAAGGTCGACGCGCGGCGTCTGCACAGGGCCCCTCTCTCCGGCCGCTGCTTCCTGCAGGTGGACCGGTTTCCGGACCTGGACTGGAACGTCGCGCTCCTCATGGACGCCAGCGGCTCCATGCGCGGGACCAAGTGGAGAATGGTGGAGAACACGGTCGCCAATCTGCACAAGGCCCTGGCGACCTTCCGCAGCCACTTGCGGGCGTACGCCTATTTCGAGATGGACGGGGTCTGCATGATCTCCCAGCTGCTCAAGGGCGGCCGGCTCCTGTCGGTGCCTCCGTGCGGCCAGACCGCCTCGGGCCAGGCGATCCTCGCGGCCGCCTACTTCATGCCCAAGGGGCAGAAGCGGAACCTGCTGGTGCACGTCACCGACGGGGAGTCCAACCTGGGCTGCGACGTGCGCTACGGCATCGAGTATTGCCGGCGCCAGGGCATTCAGCTCGTCACCCTGGGGTGCGGCTGCAAGGACCGCCAGGCCATGGTGAGCCAGTACGGCAGGTCGCTGCAGTTTCTCGATCACTACGGGCAGCTCCCGCGGGCGGTCGAACGGCTGCTCAAGTTCGCCTTCCTCTACGGGGGACGATTCGGCTCGCTCGTGGATCGCGGGCTGCGATTGTGAGGGGCAAGATGGAAGCGAAATTAAGAACGCAAGCACCCGGCAGGGTGGACAGAGCCGCAGGCGTGTCCACCCAACGGCTGAGACTGAGCGCGATGGGTGCCCCGCCTCGATCGTCTCGGGCTCAGAACGCTCCGGCCCGTCTCCTCCCATGGGTCGGAGACTGCAGCCCTCCGGGCGGATCGCCCGTTTCGTCCCTCGCTCCGGGCCGGGTGTTCTCGGGACGCACGCGCCTGACGCATCTGGTATTCGAGAAACAGCGCTGCGTTCCACCGGCCTGTCGGAGCTCGGGACGGCCTCCGCGACTCGCCCTCGCCTCCTCGCGCGGGACACCCACCGCACTCATGGCAGCACCCTAGGGTGGACAAAGCGCAGCGTGTCCACCAAACACCGCTAATGGGAGCGATCATGGGGTCAATATCAGAAACGCAAGCATTCGGCAGGCCGCCCACGTGGAAGAACCGGGTGGCCGAGCTGCTCGGGTCGGCCTTTCCGATCGTGCTCGGCCCGATGCGGCTCATGACGCTCGGTGAGATGGCGGCCGCAGTCTCCGCGTGCGGCGGCTTCGGCCAGATCGCCGCCTCCGGGCTTCCGGCAGACCGGCTGCGGGCGGAGCTGAAGCGCGCCCGGGAGCTCACCGACCGGCCGGTGGGCGTCAACATCCCGGTGTATCGACCCAACGCGGCCGAGGCCCTCGAGATCGCGATCGAAGCAGGCGTGCGCACGATCACCACCTCGGCCGGGGACCCGACCCGCTTGATGACCCGCATCCGCGAGGCGGGGCTCAGGGTCCTGCACAAGGTCTCGAGCGTGAAGATGGGGCTCAAGGCCCAGGCTGCGGGAGTGGACGGCGTCATCGCCATGGGGTCGGAGGCCGGCGGGCACGTGGGCCGGGACGGCGTGACCACCTTGTGCCTCGTCCCGCAGCTCGCGGACGCGCTGCACGTCCCGGTCGTGGCCGCCGGCGGGATCGGGGACGCCCGCGGGCTGGTGGCCGCCTTCGCGCTGGGCGCCGAGGGGGTGGAAATGGGCACGCGCTTCGTCGCGACCCGGGAGTGCCCCGCGCCGCCCTATTTCAAGGAGCGGATCTGCCTGGCGGACAGCACGGGCACCCTGGTGCTGGGAAAGGGCGCGATGCCGATCCGGGTCCTCAGGAACAGGCGCGCCGAGCAGTTGGCCGGTCTGAGCGCGGCCGAGGCCGACAGCGCGCTCCTCCAGTCGGGCGACGCGAGCTACCTGCAGGCCGGGGGCGACGGCGATTCGGCGGTCATGCCGTGCGGCCAGATCGCAGGTCTGATTCAGCGGATCCGGGACATCCGGGAGGTCTTCACCGAGCTCACGGCAAACGCGGGGGAAGTCTCGAGGCGCCTGGCAGCTTTCTTCGGAGGGGAGGACGAATGAGCTGGGAGTACGTGCTGCTCGAGAGGCAGGAGCGTGTGGCGACGATCACCCTCAACCGTCCCGAGAAATACAACGCCTTCGCGGGGCGCATGCGGCAGGAGATCGTCGAGGTGCTGGAGGAGGTCGCCGGCGACCGCGAGGTCCGGGCGGTCGTCATCACCGGAGCCGGGAAGGCCTTCTGCACCGGGGGCGACGTGAACGAGTTCGTCTCGGGCGAGGTCCAGGCCCTGGAGAAAGTGGCCTCGAGCGAGCGCCACGCCATGTGCCGGGCTGTGCTCGCCATCAACCGGATGGAGAAGCCGGTGATCGCCTCGGTGAACGGCGTGGCCGCGGGAGGCGGCTGCAACCTGGCCCTCTCCTGCGACATCCGGATCGCCAGCGACCGGGCGCGCTTCGGCGAGGTCTTCACCAAGAGGGGCGTCCACCCGGACTGGGGCGGGATCTACTTCCTGCCGCGGCTCGTGGGATACAGCATGGCCGCCGAGTTGATCTTCTCCGGGGAAGTGATCGACGCTCGGGAGGCCTTGCGCATCGGCCTGGTGAACCGGGTCGTGCCTCACGAGGAGCTTTCGGGAGTCACACGGGAGCTGGCGGCGAAGATCGCGCGGAACGCGCCGATCCCGATCGCCTTTGCCAAGCGCGGGCTCCAGAGCTTCCACAAGTGGGATCTGGAACAGGCACTGGACTACGAGGCGTACGCCCTGGAAGTCTGCCGCCAGAGCGAGGACATGCAGGAAGGGTTCCGATCGTTCCTGGAGAAGCGGGACCCGGTGTTCAAGGGCAGGTGAAAAAGGGAGAGAGGAGAACTGCGCATGGAACGGAAGCAGGAGTGCATCGGCAAGATCCTGGACCTGGAGCTGAACATGTTCCTGCGGGTCCGTGCGCGCGAGCCGGCCGCCTGCCAGCAGGACCCCGAAGGCTTCCGGGTCATGCGCTCCGCCCAGTTCTCGGTCTGGCCGGAGGAGGCCCTGACTTCCTATTGCGAAGACCTGAAGCGGGCGCAGGAGGAGGGCCGCAACCTGATGATGCTCAAGTACGCTCGCATGGAAGACCTGATCCCGTGCCTGCACGAAGAGCCGCTCGTGGCCAACCTCATCGACCAGATCGTGGCGATCGAGCTCGAATGGCAGAGGGAGATGATGGCCAGGTACCCGAACCTGATGCGGCGGGCCCGGCCTCTGGAGGCGGCCGATGAAGCGGAAGGGACCACCTCTTTCGCCATGTACCTTCGGGCGGAGCTGGAGACGTACTCGGTCGACACGCTTGTCCTGCTCCACCGGCACCTGGCGGGAAGCCGCGCAAGGGAGAAGAACCTGGCGGAGGAGATCTACCTGAACATGGTGCGCCCTCTGGGTTACGGGTCGGTGGAGGAGGCCGAGGCCCAGGCCGCCCGCCGCACGAATTTCGCGAGCGAGCAATGTGAATGAGGGCCGGCGGGCCGCCTCTTGTAGGGGCGACGCATGCGTCGCCCGTTCAAAGAGAGCCGTAGGGGCAGGTTTCAAACCTGCCCTTTACCCCCCGGCACTGAGAGGATGACGCACGGCCGAACGAGAGAGGAACGCACAATGGACGCTTTTCTGCAGAAGCGGCTGGACGAGCTGGCAGAGGCGCGGGAGAAGGTGCGCCGGGGCGGCAGCGGCAGGAAGAGCGCGGAGCTCACCGCTCGCGAGCGGCTCGAGGCGCTCCTGGACCCCGGCAGCCTGATGGAGAGCAGCATGCTGGCCGGCCACGCCCTGGACCTGCCCGGCGACGGCATCATCTGCGGGAGCGGCACGATCGAGGGCCGCCAGGTATTCGTCTACTCGCAGGACCGCACCGTCAAGGGCGGCTCGATCGGCATCGAGCACGGCTACAAGATGTACCGCACCATCGAGCGCGCCCTGCAGATGCGGGTCCCCATGATCGGCCTGCACGACTCTCCGGGGGCGAGGCTGCCGGACGCCCGTGACCTGGACTGGTACAAGATCAAGAAGCGCACCCACTTCTCCAACGTCTACGACAAGCACGGCGGCTCGGTCTTCTTCCCGAACACCCTCGCCTCCGGCATCGTGCCGCAGATCTCGGCCATCCTCGGCACCTGCAGCGGGATCAGCGTCTATTCGCCCGCGCTCACGGACTTCGTCTACATGGTGGATGAGGCCAGCCACATGTGCATCACCGGGCCGCGGGTCGTGAAGATGGTCACCGGCGAGGACGTGACCATGGAGGAGCTGGGCGGAGCCCGGATCCACGCCGAAAGGAGCGGGGTGTGCGACTTCCGCTGCCGGGACGAAAAGGAGTGCCTGAGCGAGATCCGCAGGCTGTTGAGCTTTCTGCCCCTGAGCTGCGAGGAGAAACCGCCCGCGCGGGACCCGGGCGACGACCCGGACCGGTCGTGCGAAGAGCTCAACGGCATCGTGCCCACGGCCCCCAACATTCCCTTTGACGTGCGCCGGGTGATCGAGCTGCTCCTGGACCGCGGCGATTTCCTGGAAGTCAAAAGGGAGTTTGCCGGCGAGGTCATCGTGGGGTTCGGCCGCCTGAACGGCAAGACCGTCGGGATCGTCGCGAACCAATCGATGGTGCGGGCTGGCGCGCTCACGGTGGACAGCTCGGACAAGCAGGCGAGGTTCATCCGGTTCTGCGACTGCTTCAACATCCCCCTCGTGCTGCTCGTGGATACGCCCGCCTACATGCCGGGCTCCGGCCAGGAGCACGCGGGCATCATCCGGCACGGCGCAAAGGTCCTTTACGCCTTGTGCGAGGCCACCGTACCGCGCATCGTGATCGTGCTGCGCAAGGCCTATGGCGGCGGGAACCTGGGCATGGGGGTGCTCCCGGGGCTGGGCACGGACCTGGTGCTCTACTGGCCGATCATGGAGACCGGCATCCTGGGCGCGCAGCAGTCGGTCATGCTCCTGTACGGCGGCAACAAGGACGTCACCAAGGAGCTTCTGGAGCAGAAGCTGGCGGAGTACCGCGAGACCTACGCCAACCCGATCTACGAGGTTTCCTCCAACGTCAACGTGGAAGACGTGATCGCGCCGTCCGAGACCAGGCGCTACCTGATCCGCGCCCTCCGGAGACTGGAGGGGAAGAAGGACGTGAGGCCCGCCAAGAGGCACGGGAACATGCCCTTGTGAAGGGGAAAGGGAAAAGGTCAAAGAGAAAAGGTTAAAGGGAAGAGGGGATGCGCACCTCAAGAAGACCACGGGCCATGGCTGCACACGCCCCGGCCGCCGCCAAGCGGGCGCGCCGGCCCGTAGCGGCGGCGAGCGCCGCCGTTGCGCCCGGGAGCGCAAGCCGTCTGGCCAGGCTCCTGGAGCGCATCCCGGCCCTGGCCGTCTCCGGAGACGACCAGGCGGTGGATCTGATCCTCTACGAGGTGCTCCGGCTCCTGGTGGAAGAGGTGCGGGCGGACGTCGGCCAGATCAACCTCCTCCCCAAGGGCGGGCGCGTCGAGAAGGTCTGCATCCTCAAGGACGGGCGCCCCTGGCTGAGAAAGGACATGGGGCTCCACCTGTTCGATCCGCTGCACGGCTTCACCGGGCAGGTGCTGGCTCGGGGCGAGAGCGTGAGGGTCGAGGACATCTGGGCAAGGGGGACGGCCGCGGACCCGAACCCGTTCCTGGAAGTGGTGTCCACCATGAACGAGCGCTACGTCAGGGAGATCAAGAAGCCGGTGGCGAGCATTCTCATTTCACCGATCAAGCGAGGCCGCGACATCTTCTGCACGATCGAGCTGGCCCGCTACCGGAGCAGGAGGAGACCCTTCGGCGAGCCCGAGCGGGAGCTGGTCGACGGCTTCGGCCGGGAGCTCGGCACCTTTCTGATCGACTACATCGTGGACGTGAAGAGCCGCATCGCCGTGCACACGGCCCATCGCAAGCTGCTCTCCCTCTCCAGGCTGATCGCCTCCAACAAGCCGGTCGAGTATCGGGACGCGGTGGACGCCTACATGAGGCTTTCCGCCGCGGACATCGGCCTGGCCCTGTTCCAGACCGGCGAGCTGACCGAGTCCAGCTACCGCACGCTGATGTGGCAGGGGGAAGAGGTCCGGGAGATCCTGCTCAAGGACTTCGCCCCTTCCGCGGACAGCATCCTGCGCGCGGATGCCTCGATCCCGCTGCCCGTGGAGGGAGAGGAAGGGGATGCGCGCCTGGGCCAGTTCCGCAGAAGGATGGAGACCTTCCCGGGTCTGAGCGCAGACGATCGCCGCTTCGTCCTGAGCTGCCTCGCAGCGGTCCGGTCGTACGTCGCCTACCCGCTGCATCTTCTCGGCCAGGACCTCGGCGCCATCGTCCTGGGCTCGCGCCGGGCGCGCTTCTGGGAGTTCCTGCACATGAACCCCTTCCTGGATCTGTACAACTCGCTGCTCAAGTCCTTTCTCCTGAACGAACGGGTCATCCACTGCCTCTCGAACGTGAGCCTGAAGGTGCACAACCCGGGCTTCTACTGCCTGGGCGAGCTGAAGGCCGCCCTGGCGGTGAAGCACCCTGCCGCTTTCCAGGATCCCGGCATCCGCAGGGCCCTGGACGGGCTGGGCGGGCTGTTCGCGGAGCTGCACGACCAGGGCAAGGCCCTGAGGAGCCGGGAGAAGCGGATCCACCTCTCCAAGTGGCTCCAGGCCTTCGTCGGGCAGAAGGCCGCTCTGCTCTCCGGGCTCCAGATCCGCGTGGAGGCGGAGGGGGACGGGTTGGCGGACTGCATGAGCCGGGCCCGCGACGAGCAGCTCGAGACCATCTTCGAGAACCTCTTCTCCAACAGCCTGCGCGCGATCGGCGCGCGCCGGAACCAGGACCCGTCCTTTGTCGGGTCGATCGTCGTCCGCCTGCGGCGGGAGCAGGCAAGGGTCCGGATCCTGTTTCAGGACAACGGGGTCCCTTACGCGACCGTTTCCGGCCGCGGGCTGGCGCAGCTCCGGGACGAGATGCGGAACCTCGGGGGAGCGCTGAGGACCTACCGGGACCCTTACCGGGCCGTCCTCTGCTTCCCTTGCATAGAGAACGCGAAGGCGAGAAGGAGGGAAACCGATGAAGGCGAAAGTCCTCTTCTTCGACGACATCTTCAGTGAGCGGTTCCGGAGCAAGCTCAACCCGGAGCACCTGGCCTTCGACGACAACTGGGCCGCTGCAGTGGGCAAGGCGCTGACCGAAGACAGCGGCGTCGGCGACGTGCGCTTCGAGCTGGTCAGGCGGGGCGAGATCGGCAAGTGGCAGGAGATCATTCGGGAGGAAAAGCCGGACATCCTGCTGCTCGACCTGCTGTGGCCGGAAGAAGCCCAAGCCAAGTACAAGGACCGAAGCCGGGGCGCCGACGTGAGCCTCGAGGCCCTGCCGAAGATCCGCAAAGCCTTTCCGGACTTGCCGGTCGTCTGTTACACGGTCAAGCCGGATCGGGAGCTCTATCGGGAGGCCTACCGCCGGGGAGCGACTTTCTTCCTGGAGAAGCTGCCTCTGCCCCTTCCCGAGGTCCAGACCCCTCTCAAGTACGTTCTGCTTTACTTGCTGCGGCAGGTGGGCAAGGGCGGATGAGATTGCGCCTCAAGCGGGCATGCGCCCTCCCCGTACGTCCTCCACCTGCCGGAAGCGGCAGGGCAGTAGTGCGGTGGGTGCACCGCCCTCGATCGTCTCGGGCTCAGAAAGCTCCGGCCCTTCTCCTCCCATGGGTCGGAGACCACAGCCCTTCGGCCAGGTCCCCTTTCCCGTCTCTCGTCCCGGGCCGGGTGAATCGGGGCACACGAGCCTGGCGGGTTTGGTATCCGAGAGACAACGCTGCGTTCCACCGGCCTACGGGACTCGGGACGGGCCCGCGCGACTCGTTCTCGCCTCCTCGGGCGGACATCCACCGCACTCCTGTGGAGGAGGGATGTCGCGATCGAGCCGATGGGAACAACGGCCAACCACCTCTTGTAGGGGCGACGCATGCGTCGCCCGCGAGCGCCTGCGGGGTGCCACGTCGCGAGGCCTCCTCGCAACATCGGACATCGGCGCTCGCTCCCGCACACCAATAGGTTGGCGCATTTACGCCGACAAGTACTTGCCAAATGAAGCGTCTGGAGTGAAGCGACATGGCCGGCGAAGCGCGATCGAACGACGGAAGACAGCTGAGGGTCCCTCCTCTGGACCCGGATTTCTTCATACGCGAGGAGGACCGGCGCAACCTGGACCGGTTCCACAGGATGTCCGACAGACATGCCGTGAACGTCCTGATCACCGGCAATCAGGGGTGCGGGAAATCCACCCTGGTGCGGCAGTTCGCGCACATCTACCGGAGACCTCTGGCGACCTTTCAGATCGGCCTGCTGGCCGAGTCGGGCCAGCTGTTCGGACAGCAGCGGCTCAAGGGGGGCGACACCTACTACCGCGAGTTCCTGTTCCCCAGGGCCATCCGCACGCCGGGCTGCGTGGTCCATCTGGAGGAGATCAACCGGTCCGAGACCCCGCATGCGCTCAACGAGCTGTTCTCCGTGCTTTCCGAAGACCGGAGCATCTGGATCGACGAGCTCGGCTTCGTCGAGGTCGCTCCGCAGGTGCTGTTCTTCGCCACCATGAACGAGGGGGAGGAGTTCGTGGGGACCGAGGCCTTGGACGCGGCCCTGAAGGACAGGTTCTACCGCGTCCACCTGGAGTATCTTCCCCAGGAGGTCGAGAGGCAGGTGCTGGCGCGCAAGGCAGGGATCGAGGAATCGGTGGCGGACCGGCTCCTGGCCGTGATCAACGGGATCCGGAACAACCACCAGCTCGGGATCCGCGTCTCCATACGGCACAGCCTCATGATCGCCGAGCTCGTCGCCATGGGCGCCTCCTTGCGGGAGGCCCTGGTCTACGCCCTGCAGATTTCCAAGGACACCCTGGAATCCGTGCTGCTCGCACTGCACGTGGAGACCGGAGAGACCGGGGCGGCGCCGTCGCCGTACGTCCTCTACCTGCCGGAAGCGGCAGGGCCTTGAGGAAGGCTCTCACATGCGGAATCCGCCATCCCCGGCAGCGCCCCAGGGTGCCCCGTACCAGCAGGCGGGCAGCAGGGGAGTGATGACTCAAGGCTTTCAATGGCCGGATAAGGCCGCCAGCATGGGCAGCCGTGCGGGTGGGTACGCCGCCCTCGATCGTCTCGGGCTCAGAACGCTCCGGCCGGTTCTCCTCCCAAGGGTCGGAGACAACGGCCCTTCGGGCGGGGTCCGGGTTTCGTCCCTCGTCCCGGGCCGGGTGTTCTCGGGATGCGCGCGCCTGGCGGGTCTGGTAATCGAGAAACAGCGCTGCGTTCCACCGGCCTTTCGTGACTCGGGACGCCCTGCGCGACTCGCCCTCGCCTCCTCGCGCGGACACCCACCCGCACTCCTTTGGCGGCCGGATGTTCGAGCCGTGGCGGCGACAACAAGGGCCAGCCACCTCTTGTAGGACGCACGCGTCGCCCTGGAGCGTGGTTAATCCACTCGTAACCGGGAGGTTGCCGCGGAATTCCGGTCCTCGCAATCTCCGGTACTTGCTTCCGCTCGCCACTTCACTGCCGACAAGAGAGCCATCGGGCAGGAGTACTCCGCCTCAGCACACGCATAAGGTGACTTTGCCATGTCCGAGCATTCCCGATTCTGGCGCGTCAGCCGCTCCCCGGAAGAGGCGGCGGAGCTCGCGCTGAGCCTGCGGTCCCTGCGCAAGGTGGCGGGCCACATCGGCGGCAACGTGAGGCCGGTCTTCTGGAAGGGGATGGCCGAGGGAGAGGAACGGGCGATCCTCGTGGACCCGAAGCTGGTGCAGGGGACCTACCCGGTCCCGTTCGCGCGCTTCGATCTCCTGGTCGGCTTCGTGGTGCGGGAAGCGCTCTCGTCGCGGGAGTGGTCCGAGTGGGTCATCGCACGGGTGAACCGAAGCCTTTCCGACCTGGACGAGGGCGGCAGGGCCTTTCTCGCGGCCTTTCTGCAGGCGGCGGAAGACATCTACGTGGATGCGGCGGCCGCGAGCCGGCGGGCGTGGTCCCTGTACCTGTCCGGTCTCTGGCGCTCGGAGCTGGCCCGGGAGACGAGAGACCCGGCCCTCCCGCCCGGGGCGGCGAGTCTCGCGCGCATGTGGAAGAGAAGGGTCCTGGCCGGCGGCGGAACACCGGCGGGCGGCCTGCATCCCTACTACGCGGCACCGCTGGAGCTGCTCACGCGGCGCACCCCGGACATTCGTGCCCTCGCAGACCTGCCGGCACCGGCCCGGAGGAGGGAGAGGCGGGCCGATCTCTACCTGGAGATCTGGCCGCGCCTGCACCGGCTGCTCTCGGAATGGGGGGAGGGCGCCGACTCGCCGGACGGCGTGGACCTGTTCGATGAAGCCGCCCCGAAGAGAGGCCGGCCCGCCAGGGAGGAGCCGGCCCGCCGCGAGGAGGACAGAGAGCCGGAGGACGGCGGCGGGCCGGGCCTCGACCCGGAGAAGCTGGAGGAGATCCAGGCGCTCCTGGGGGAAGACGAGGCTGACGTGACCCGGGCCGTGCTGGTGGCCGTGCAGGACCCGGAGGCCGCCTCCATGAAGACCTATGTCCGGAACGGAGCGGCCAGGACGAGCGCCGCGCCGGAGCCGGCACAGGTCGCTCGTTTGCGCCGCGTGTTCCGCGAGCAGGAGGAGCGCGCCCGCAAGGCCAGGAGGCGGCGCATCAGGCGATCCCTGCCGGGCGGCAAGCTCGACGCGCGCCGGCTCTATCGGGCGCCGATCGACGGCAAGGTGTTCAAGGCCCTGGACATGCCCGACGTCTCCCCGGCCTGGCAGGTCTGCATCGTCGCGGATGCGTCCTCCTCCATGACCGGGAAGGGCTTGCGGCAAAAGCCCTGGCCGGTCGTGGAGAAGGCGTTCGCGTCGCTGGCGGAGGCCGCACGCGGGACTTCGAACCGCCTCGACATCCTCGCGTATCAGGAAGAGCGCGGGCGCTGCGCCGTGACCCGGCTTCACCACGGGGGCAAGCTCTACACCGTCGTTCCTTCGGGGCGGACGCCGTCCGGGCAGGCCATCCTGGCTGCCGCGGTGGCGCTGCGGAAGACGAAGCACACCCTGATCGTGCACGTCACCGACGGTGCATCCAACTGCGGCGTGCGCCTGAGCGAGGCGGTCGACTACTGCAGGAGAAATGCGATCGAGCTCGTGACGATCGGGTGCGGCTGCAGCGCGCAGACCCGGGATTTCCTGAGGGCCTGTTTCGCGGACGAGTCTCTGTGCTTCCTCGAGAACGTTCGCGGCCTCCCGATGTCCCTGGAGCGGGTGCTCCAGAAGAAGATCCTCGCCCCCGAACGGGAGCGTGGCCAGGGGCCCAAGTCCGAAAGAATGCTATAGGAGGAGCCGGTTCGCTTCGCTTCCTCCCGGCCGCTGCTCATGCCGGGCTTGTAGGGGCGCTGCTTGCTGCGCCCGCCGGAGATCCATGAGAACCGTACGAACCTGCTCGAATGAGCGATCCAGACTTACCCCAGCCCCAGTTGCGTCATCTTTCTGAAGAGGGTCTTGCGCGAAATGCCCAGAGCCTTTGCCGCCGTCGTCTTCTTCCCCTGGCAATGATCCAGGGCCTTCAGGATGGCGACTCTCTCTGCGTCCAGAAGCTGCTTCGATAGGCTGAATTTCTTCTGTGCGGCGTCGGTCTTCTCCGTACGCGCCTCAGCCGAGCGTTTGGACCTGGGCAGCGGAGTCGGGATGAACTCAATGTGTCCAACGGCAAGATAGCGCTGGACAGCATTTTGCAGCTCCCGCACGTTGCCGGGCCAGTCGTAGTTGAGCAGCGCCTCCAACACATGGCCTGGAACGGGGGGAACTTTTCCGTCCTTGGAGTAAATCTTCAAAAAATGCTCCAACAGAAGCGGGATATCTTCCCTGCGGTTCTTCAACGGCGGGAGGTTGATGGGGATGACGTGAATCCGGTAGAAAAAATCGTGCCGCAGTAGCCCCTTCTTCATTTGTTCGGAAAGGTCCTTGTTGGTCGCTGCAATGACTCGAAAATCAGAGAGCTTGGTCGCATTGCTGCCCACCGGGGAATACCCTCCGCCATCGATAGCCCGCAGCAACTTGGCCTGAAGGCCCAAGCTCAGCTCGCCCACCTCGTCCAAGAACAAGGTGCCCCCGTCTGCCAGGTCCAAATAGCCCTTCTTGTCAGCGTGTGCCCCGGTAAAGGACCCCTTCTTGTGTCCGAAAAACTCGCTTTCCAGAAGGTTCTCGGGAATAGCGGCGCAGTTGACCGGCACAAAGGCCTTTGTGGACCGGCTGCCCATTTCGTGGATGGCCCTGGCGACCAGCTCTTTGCCCGTTCCGGACTCGCCGTAGATGACGACATTCGCACTCGTGGCGGCTGCATTCAAGATCGCCTCATAGACCTCCTGCATGGCCGCGCTCTTGCCGATGATCTTGCCGAGGCGATATCGATCCTTGATGGAAGATCGCAGAGTGACGTTTTCCCTCCTCAGGTGCGCCGCCTCTTCGTTCATCAACATCTCGCGCCGCTTGCAGTCCGTGATATCCCTCGTGGTCAGAAAAACGGCAGGATGTTTTTTCCACCGAAGGAGGGAAGCCTGTCCCTCGATCCAGATCTCTCGACCGCTCCTTGTCACACAAGGACTCTCGAAAGATCGCTCTTTGTAAATCCCCTTCACGAGGCCCTCAAACATCTGCCGGAAACAGATCTCGATGCGTTTCGAAAGGGACTCCCCTATCTCCTTCTCGATCAGCTCGCTTGGCTCTCTGAATTCGAACATGGACATGAAGGCCGGATTCGCGAACAGGACCTTAGAGTCACCATAGAGGACGACTCCTTCGGTCATGCGCCCGGCAAGCATGCGATAGAAGCCCTCGCTTTCAGCCAAGGCGGTCTCTTTTTCTTTGAGCTCGCTCAAGTCGATTCCTATTCCGATGACATAGGATGTGTCGTCAATCGTTGCTTTCACGCCCGTAAAAATGTAAGGGGTCCGGGTCCCGTCCTTGGCCAGCAATTCAGCCTCTACAATGGATTCCCCTTCCGCAAGGGTTTCCTGTATCCCCTGCAGGACGCTCTTGATGCCTTCTTCATCAAACAGGTCGGGGCCGTGCATGCGACCGATTTCTTCTCCGCAATATCCGGTCACTCTCTCCAGGTTTTCGTTCCAGCTCAGAAACCGCAAGTCGTGATCAATCAGGTAGAAGACCCCCGGAAAGCTTCTGATGAGCTTCTCAAAGAACCTGCCGTTCCCGGAGTCCATGTCGGACTTGTGAAGATCCGAAAACTTTTTCCTCCAGGAAGGAGCTGCCTCTTCCTTGAGTTTGGTAGGCGTCGTCATTCGGGATCCCTCCGCGAAGCCTTTACCAAGGAGTTTCTTCGAGAATAGGTGAAGATGTCAAACTCATAACAGGCCATGAGTTCCCTGAAAGAAAAGGTCATGGCTGGCCGCCCTCACCCGGCTCTCCCCCCCGCGGTCTGTCCCAAAAATGACCCGCGCGCCCGCCGTAGCATTCCTGACACTTGCATAAATAATTGACATTTGAATTCAATAGCTTATGTAAGGCCCGCGGTATCTGGCCGTGACATGGCTGCCCCGCGCCAGATCTCATCCGGTCGAGAAGTATCTCCCTTCAGCTCTGCTTTTTTCGAGTGAATCCAACGAGTTGATACTACTGTCCTGCTTGGCACTGTTCTTGCCCGCCCCACCCAGCGACAGACGTGCAAACCCTGCACCTGATTTCAGAAGCTTGGCAAGTGGAATCAGCCAGGTGGCCGGGGAAGTCTGAAAGGATCGCGAACAGTCCACGGCAGCGGAGGCAACGTATGAACGGGGATCGAAAGATTCGTGTCCTGGTGGCAAAGCCAGGGCTCGACGGTCACGAGCGAGGTGCGCGGGTTGTCGCCTACGGATTGAGGGACGCGGGTTTTGAGGTGATCTACACCGGATTGCGGCAGAGCCCGGCTCAAGTTGCCAGGGCCGCTGTCCAGGAAGACGTGCAGGTGGTGGGCCTTTCCATCCTTTCCGGAGCGCATCTCTCCTTGACCCGGAAGGTGCTGGAAGGACTGAAGGAGCAAGGAGCCGAGGACATTCTGGTGATCGTGGGGGGAATCATCCCTGAGCACGACATCCCTGAGCTGAAGAAGATGGGGGTCGGCGAGGTCTTCACGGCAGGGACCCCGATTGCGCGGATTGCAGAGTTCATTCAATCGACGGTGCCAATCGCCAGGGGAGTCTGAAGCAATTCCACTCGTCCGTACCTGCAGACGCGAACTCCTCGGCAAAGGAAGAAGGATGGGCAAGAGCAAGAGGAAGGAAGAGAAGATCCGGCAGGCGGAAGAGGAATGGCGCGAGAAGGTGCTCGAGCCACGGCTGGAAAAATTTTGTCTACAGGAAAGTCCCACACGATTCTACAGCCCTCTGGCAGCGGAGGGGTTTGATTTTCTGGCAAAGGTCGGTTTTCCGGGCCAATACCCATTTACGGCCGGGAACAGTCCCTTTGAGTTCTGGAGGGCCCATATTCATGAGGCCGCCAAGAAAGGCTACCGGCCCGACTGGGGCGGCGGCAGTGCCGGCAAGTATGGAGGCTTCGGCACCGCCGTGGACTACCGGGACTACTTGTTCAGAATGCACTCTTTGGGCCGCAGGGGCGGGCCCAACATGGCTTTTGATCTGGTTACCCAGTGCGGGTACGACTCGGACAGTCCACAGGCGGAAGGTGAGGTCGGCCGGGTGGGCGTGGCGATCGACTCGTTCCGGGATTTCCAAGTGATCTACGAGGCCTACACCGGGGATCTCGATATCGATCAAGTGGCCTCCAATTTTACCATCAACGCCCCGGCTGCGGTGATCATCGCCATGTATGCCGCCTTGGCCGAGAAGCGGGGCATCCCTCTTTCCAAGCTTCGCGGCACGCCCCAGAACGACATCCTCAAGGAATTCGTCGCTCGCGGCACCTACATATACCCTCCCAGGCCATCGATGCGGCTTTTCCGCGACACTCTGGTGTTCTGCATCGAGCACCTGCCGAAGCTCAACATCATCAGCATGGGCGGCTATCACATGCGGGAGGCCGGAGCTACGCGCATCCAGGACCTGGCGTTTTCCATGGCCAACGCTGCGGCCTATTTGCAGGCAGGCGTGGATGCCGGGCTCCCAGTGGACGCTTATGCGCCGATGTTCACCTTCAACGCCTTCGGCGGCAGCATGGAGATCTACCATGAGATCGCTTTCCAGCGGGCTGCCAGAAGGATGTACGCGCGCATGCTCAGGGAGCGGTTCGGGGCGGAGAATCCGCGCAGCATGATGATTCGCCAGCTCTCCTCGGCACACATCGGCTGTTCTTCCACCACGCTGCAGCGCCCTTTGAACAACCTGACGCGGGCCGTAGTAGGAGGCATCGCCGCCGGCATGTCGGGCGGCATGCCCGTGACGTATCCGCCTTTTGACGAACCGCTCGGCCTGGGGCACAGCCTCGAAGCCGTGCAGCTCCAGCTCGACGCGACGCGCATCCTGATCCACGAGGCCAAGGTGGTGGATGTGAACGACCCCTGGGCAGGCTCGTATTTCATGGAGTCCTTGACCGACCAAACCGAGCAAGGGGCATTGGCGGAGCTTGCCAAGATCGAAGAGATGGGGGGGGCGGTGGCGGCCATCGAGAGTGGATACCTGCAAAAGGCCGTCGCAAGAAGCGCCTACGAAAAACAGAGGAGGGTTGAGAACCAGGAAGAGCTCCTGGTGGGGGTGAACTGCTTCAGCGGAGAGAACGAAATCGAGGTCGGGGTCAATCGCCTGGTCGAGGACCCCTACGACCCTGAGCTGATGCGGACAGCGGAAGAACGACAAAAGGCAAATCTTGCCCGGCTGAAGCGAGAGCGGGACGGCAAGGCCGTCTCTTGCGCGCTGGCCGGGCTCAAGCAGCACGCCAAAGATGAAAGCGCCAATCTGATGCCGGACATCTTCGAGTGCGTCAAGCGCGAGGCGACCCTGCAAGAGGTTTGCGATGTGTTGCGGGATGTCTTTGGCGAGGCGCAGGCCGTGACCATTTGATGGCTCGCGCCAGCACGAACGTCATGGGCAGGGCTCTGGCAGACACAGGACACGAGAGTCATAGCGGAGCGAGCGGATGGGAGCGGACTCAGGCGGATTGACCCGGAAGCTGGCGGCCTTCATCGCCGCAACCGAAGCTTCGATGATCCCCAGGGAAGCGTACGAACACGCGAAGGTGGCCTTCCTGGATTGGATCGGCATCACCATGGCGGCCAAAGACGACCCGCTGGTGAGGAAGTTGCTCGATTATGCGGACGCGATGGGAGGGCGGGAGCAAGCCACCATCCTGGGGCACAAGGTGAAGAAAAGCGCTAGTCAGGCCGCCTTGATCAACGGGGCCGCCTCCCACGTTCTGGACTACGACGACAGTCTCGAGTCTTTTCTCGGGCATCCGTCCGTCACCTTGTTTCCTTCCCTACTGGCTCTTGCCGAGTGGCAGGAGAAATGTGGCCGGGACTTCCTTTGCGCCTATCTCATCGGGCTTCAGGTGGGAGCAACCATCGGTGCCTGTGCCGGCATGGACCATTACATGGCCGGATGGCACGGCACCTCCACGATCGGGCACATGGCCTCGGCGGCAGGGTGCGCCTCGCTGCTGCGCCTCGACGAGAACCGGTGCGCCCATGCCCTGGGAATCGCAGGCACTCAGTCGTCGGGTCTCAAGCGGGTCTTCGGGACCATGTGCAAGCCCTTTCATGCGGGCCGATCCTCTGAGGCCGGGCTGTTGTCCGCGCTGCTGGCCGAGAGGGGGTTCACCAGCGCCGAAGACATCCTGGAGGGGCCGCACGGCTTCTTTCACTGTTTCAAGGGAAAGGCGAACGAGAAGGCTCTGGCCGGGCTCGGCCGCGTATGGGCCGTGGAGAATCTCTCTCAGAAGTACCACGCCTCGTGTCATGCAACCCACTCGCCGCTGGAAGCCGCGCTCGAGATCGTCCAGGCGCAGGGGCTCGGACTCGACGGGATTCGCTCAATCCGCGTTTACGTGTCCCAGTTGTCGCTCGATGCAGCAGGAAAGACAGAGCTTGCGACCGGCCTGGAAGGCAAGTTCAGTATCTCGTACTGCGTGGCCAACGCGCTCCTGCGCGGAGAGACCGGGACGCAGTCCTTTACGGACGAGAAGGTCCGCGATCCGAGGGTGAGAGAGTTGATGCACCAGATTCGAGTGACGCTCAACCCGGAGTTCAAGGCGGTCGAGGCCCGTGTAGAAGTGGAGACGAAGACCGGCGAGGTCTTCAGCGGCTTCTCCAACGTCCTCCAGCAGACGCCTCCCCTCAACCTGAAGAGAGAGCGCGTGGCGAGCAAGTACCTCGACCTGTGCGGCCAGGCGGTCGGGAAGGAGCGTGCCCAAAAGATCGACGAGGAGATCCTCGAGTTGGAGTCCCTCGGGAACATGAAGCCGTTCGCAGAAGGCCTGTGAGGATGGCTTTGAGCGGCAACGAGAAAGTGCTGATCACCGACATCCAGAGATTCTCCGTAAACGACGGGCCCGGGTTCCGGACCAACGTCTACCTGAAAGGATGCATGCTGCGCTGCCAGTGGTGCCACAACCCGGAAACGATCGCCCCGCACCCGGATTTTCTCCCACCATTCCGTTCATTCCGCTGAAAGGAGACGAACGCCATGTCACGAAGAGACCAATGGAAACAAGCGGCCGACAAGATGATCGGAGAAGTTACCAAGGCCAAAACCTTTGAAGAGCAAGAAAGGGTTCCTGACAGGCCCTGTGGCGTGTGCCAAGGTTTCTCCGAGAGCGCCTACACTTCGGGCGGAGGGGGAACGTGCAAGTTTTTGAAGATGGGCTCCGATATCAGCGTGGACCCGCCCGTGTACGTGAACGAAGGCGAAGCAGGATTGATCGTCTTCTTCAATACAGATGGGTCGAAATGCAGACATTTTTCCAGGATGGAGATGATCGACAGGGACGGCACCGAGTGTGCGGATCCGGTCTTTCGCCGCATGCAGAGGCAGATGGAAAAGGTGGGGAAATAATTCGTAAAAGGAGGTAAGGCAGATGGCAACGTGCAATCAGTGCAAATGTTTCTTCGTCTCGGAGGAAGACGCGAAAAAGGGGGACTGTGTTCAACGGGTGGTGGATCCGCGCCAGGCGTACTACAAAGCCAAACCGGTCGAGGCAGATAAAGACGCTTCGAAGTGCCCCTCGTTTCAGAAGAGATAAGGGGCTAGGCGAAACCATTTGATGAGATCATAGGAGGGCCGAGTATGGCTAGGCCGGAAAAAGTGCAGCAGGAGATCGAAGAGCTGGAGGCGAACCAGGAGTGGTGGTGGGCGGCGGCAAAGAAGCGCTCCAAGAGGCTCGATTATTTGAGGAAGGCGGTCTGGAAGAAGGGTGCCATTGGCGGCGTCTACAACCCAGGGGTCAAGATCGATCTGGAGTCCGCGAGTCTCTTTACTGAGAAGATGTTTGATGACGCAGTCAAGAATGACCAACGGATGCTGAGAAAGGCCAAGGCTCTGGCGCATGTGCTGGACAACATCAGCATCTTCATCACCGATCAGGCGCAGCTCGTGGGCTATGTTGGCAGCGCTCCTCACACCATGGTGTGGCGTATCGACGGGTTCAGCATGATCAACCAGGAGGTTTACAACGAGCCGGGGATCCATGAAGAGCCGGAAGAGGAATCACTGAAGAAGGCGGCGGAGCTCTGTGCGAAGTGGGCCGGGCAGGCCGCTCTCGATCAACTGGCCCGGGTGCTGGACCCGGAGGATACGGTGAAGTTCATGAGCATTGGTTGGGGGGCCCCATCGTCCGGTGGCCCTTGCTACTCAGGCAAGGATTACGAGTACTTTCTGACCGGAAAAAGGGGTTTTGAAGGCATTATCAAAGAGATCGATGCTTACATGGCGGAGGCCGAAGAGAAGACCATCGGCACCCCGGGGCCTGAGATCCTTCCCTTGTACAAGAAGCTCCAGAACTGGGAAGCGATGAAGCTCGTCCTGGAGGCTTCCATCCGGTATGCCAGGCGGTATGCGCGGCTGGCGCGGATCGTGGCCGAGAATTTTGAGAGCAACCCCAAGCGCAGGGAGGAGCTGCTTCGTGTAGCAGAGACGTGCGAGCGGGTGCCGGCCAAGCCGCCTCGAAACCTCCAGGAATCGCTTCAACTGGAGCACTTTGTTCAGGTCATCGTCCGCTTCGAGGCCATGGAGGGGGCCTCGCCCTCCCGGCCGGACTACTACCACGGCCCGTACTATGACAAGGACGTGAATGTTGAAAAAAGGCTCACCAAGGAAGAAGCCCTGGACCTGATCGGCGAGTATTTGATCCGGAACTTCGAGATCGGGCTCTTTCTGCCGCGCTACGGACGGGAGGGACTGCAGGGGATCTCGGGCAACTGGGTGTGGACCCTTGGAGGGATGAAGCGGGACGGTTCGGACGCGTGCAACGACATGACCATCGCGCTCTTGCAGGCGGCCCGGCTGGTGCGGGTATCGGTCCCGACCTTCGGGTTTCGCTGGCATCCGAAGGTCAGGGATGAGGTGATGCGGGAGGTATTCGAATGCATCCGCCACGGGCTGGGATACCCTTCCATCCGCAACGATACAGTGCTGATTCCCAACATGATGCACTGGCACGGGCATCCGCTGGAGGAGGCAAGGCTCTGGGTGCACCAGGCCTGCATGTCGCCGTGTCCCCCGACGAAACACGGG
Source organism: bacterium (assembly GCA_040756235.1). Classification (GTDB taxonomy): domain Bacteria; phylum Desulfobacterota; class DSWW01; order DSWW01; family DSWW01; genus JBFLZG01. Next base: position 44,739 of record JBFLZG010000001.1, read on the forward strand.
GCGCAGCCTTTCCGCATGGCGGCGGCAACGGCCAACTGTGCGAAGATCGTGGAGTACGCCCTGCACAACGGCTACGACAGAGTGTTCAATATGCAGATGGGCCCCAAGACCGGAGATGCGCGGGAGTTCACTGATTTCGAACAGCTCTTCCAGGCATGGGTGAAGCAGATGGAGTGGCTCTTCGATCTGCTGGTGCGGACGGTGAACCTCGGCCGCTACCTGGATCCGGAGATTTACGGCAGGCCCTTCCTCTCGGCGATCTCGGAGCGGTCTGTGGAGTCAGGAATCGACATCATCAGCCCTGAAGGGGAGCGAGGCAACGCCTGGATCACGGCATTCACCTGGGTGGAAAATACGGACAGCCTGGCTGCGGTGAAGAGGCTCGTGTTCGATGAAAAGAAATACACGATGGACCAGTTGATTCCCGCGCTGGAAGCCAACTGGGAAGGCTACGAGCAGATGCGCCTGGATTTTGTCAAGAACGCGCCCAAGTGGGGCAACGACGACGACTACGTGGACGACATCATGCTGCGCTGTCTGCGGGAATGTGCCCGCCATTCCAAAGAGATCAAATGCACGAGCGGGAACAACTGGCCGATCCTGCCGGAGAACGTGAGCGGCAACATCCACTTCGCCAACGTCGTGAGCGCTCTTCCCAACGGGCGCAGGCTCGGGGATGCTCTGTACGACGGCGGGATCTCGCCGGGGCCGGGACTCGACAAGAAAGGGCCCACAGCCGTGCTCAAATCCTGTGCCAAGATCGACCACGTAGCAGATGGCCGGGCCTTTCTTTTGAATCAGCGGCTCTCTCCGACGCAGCTTCAAGGCGAAAAAGGGTATCAGCTCTGGAAGGCCTACATCAAGACGTGGGCCGAGCTCGGGCTCGATCATGTCCAGTTCAACATGGTGTCGGACAAGACCCTGAAGGCCGCGCAGAAGGATCCGGAGAAGTACCAGGAAGTGATCGTACGGGTGGCGGGCTACAGCGCCCACTTTGTGGACATCAGCAGGAAGACGCAAGACAACATCATTCAGAGAACCGTTCAAGGGCTGGGCTGAGGGCGTCACACACAGGAGCGAGGGGGAGGCCTCTGAAGAGAGCTCTCTGCTTGCTCCTGCATTGTTTGGAACTCCGGAGGGAATCATGAAGTGTAAAGCATGCGATTACGAAGCACCCGTGGGAAAGTTCCGGTACTTGTACAATGCCAGGATCGATGCTTCCATCAGCCTGCGGCAGTGCCCGCAGTGTCAGGAGTGGCTTGCTGTCGACGAGCTTACAGGGGAGACGAAGCAAAAGGTGGGGCCAGGAGAAGCTCCATGGGGCAAGTCGGCAGGCATCGAGAATCTTGCGCAAGATGCAGAGTGAGCTCGTTTCAGAGGGGTCTAATATGGATCTTACGTGCCGCAAATGCGGCTTCACAGGAGATCACGGCGAGTTCCGGTACCTCTGCAGGAACTGCTGACCGGCAACCGGAGAGTCTGATCTCCGGCAGTGCCCCAGGTATGGGGCCGAATGCGTGTTCTCCCGTACCGAGTCCCTGGAGCAGGAACCTGAGCAGATGAAGGTGCTCTCCAAGAGGCTGGCGGCGATCCCCAAGACGTCAGAACCAAGTCTGTTGGAAGAAGCGAAACGGCTCATAGCGGAGCCGTATGACATGAACATGCGGTGGAACATCCCTGAGCTCACACGATTCCTGCTGCGCCGGCAGAGGGAGCTGTCTTTGTGACAGCGAGCGCCGGCTGAGGAGCGAGTCAGCGCTTCTCGCCCGTCAGGCCGGAATTCCACTCGCCACCCGATCCCAAGATGCCTATTCATGCGCTCGTGCGGGCAGAGAAGTGGACTGGTGCTCCCTGAGTTCTGGTTGTCGAAGGGGAATCACGTAGCGAGCGGGCGAAGTCGGAGCTAGACGCAAAGGCCTCCCGGCGGCTGCAGCCCGCCGGTGGAAGGCTCGTGCAAGGCATGAAGGAACTGGGTGTCATGGTCGTACAGTGGGACATCGGGTACATCGTGCGCAAGCGGGCGGATCTGTCGCGAGACAGGACCGCCGTCATTTACGAGGACCGTCCGGTCACCTACAGGGAGCTGAACGAAGGCGTGAACCGCGCAGCTCATTTCCTGCAGGCCAAGGGGATTCGCAAGGGGGATCGCGTAGCGCTGGTCCTGCTCAACTGCGTTGAATTCCTGGAGATCTACTTCGCCTGTGCCAAGCTCGGGGCGCTCCTGGTGCCGCTCAACTGGCGGCTGGTCGGCCCGGAGCTGGAGTACCAGCTCAACGATTGCGGCACGCGCATGCTCGTGTTTCACGACGCCTTTGTGAAGAACATCGAGCCGATTCGCAGGCGCGTGAAGGTGGAGCCGGACAAGCTCATCTTCCTGAGCAGCGCGCACGCAGACAGCGGCAACCCGCAGGGCCCTGCCTGTCCGCAGTGGGCGGAAGACTACCGTGTTCTGACCAAAGGGCAGCCCGTGCTGGAACCGACACCGGATGATCCTGTCTGCTTCGACGACCCTCTGGCCATCATCTATACCTCCGGTACGACCGGCAATCCGAAGGGCGCTGTTCTCACGCACGAGCAGACCTTCTTCAAGAATTTCCAGATCGCTTTCTACACCGAGGCCCGGCCGGATGACGTGTACGTCGCGCAACTGCCTCTGTTTCACTCCGGAGGGCTGTTCGCCGTGGTCACGCCCGCACTGTGCGCCGGGATGACGCTCGTCATGCGCAAAGGCTTCGATCCGGATCTCTTCGCAGAGGATATTCAGCGCTACAGGGCCACCATCGTATTGGCGTTGACCACCATGTGGCGCATGATCCTGGACACGGGGAAGCTGGACAAAGTGGACGTGAGCTCCGTGCGGTGCGTGCTGGGAGGGGGGGAGAGGACGCCGCCGAGCTTGTTCGAGGAGCTGGCGGAAAGAGGGCTCTACATGCAACAGGGGTTCGGCCAGACCGAGAACTCGGCCATGATGGCGCTGCCCAAGGAAGACATCCAGCGCAAGATGGGCTCCGTGGGTAAGCCCGGGTTCTTCACCGACATCTGGATCGCCGGCCCGAACGGCGAAAGGCTCCCTCCGGGCGAGATCGGAGAGATCGTTGCGAAGGGGCCCACCGTGATGAGCGGCTATTGGAACCTCCCCGAAACCACGGCCAGGACGATCGTAGACAGCGTGCTCAGGACCGGGGACCTGGGAACCATGGACGAGGAAGGCTACTTCTACATCGTGGACCGGGCCAAGGATATGTACAGGAGCGGGGGAGAAAACGTCTACCCGGCCGAGGTGGAAAAGATCCTGGCCGGCCATCCGAAGATCTCGAACGTGGCCATCATAGGCGTTCCGGACGAAAGATGGGGGGAGGTGGGAATGGCCTTTGTCGTGCCTGCCGCGGGGATGACCGTAACGAAGGAAGAGATTTACGGCTATCTCGAAGGCAAGCTAGCGAAGTTCAAATATCCCAAGCACGTCGAGCTCATGGAGGCCCTGCCTCTGACTCCGACCATGAAGGTGAAGAAGGCCGAGCTCAAGGAGGAATACGCAAAAGGACTGCTCGGGAGCACACAACGAGCGGGCGTACGGACGGCCCGAGTCCCCTGAATCAGACGAGAGCCCGGAGGATGGAACATGGATCCGTTCCTGCAAAAAAGGCTGAAGGAGCTGGAAGAGGTCCGCGACAAGGTGCTTAGGGGTACCCCTGCGAAGGAGACCGCGGAACAGCTTGTCGAGGGAAGGCTCGCGGCCCGGGAGCGGGTCGAGACGCTTTTGGACCCGGGAAGCCTCATGGAGAGCAGCATGCTCGCCGGCCACGCCCTGGACTTGCCCAGCGACGGGATCATCTGCGGCAGCGGCACCGTGGAGGGCCGGCCCGTGTTTGTCTATTCCCAGGACCGGACGGTGCGCGGAGGCTCGATCGGGATCGATAATGGTTACAAGATGTACCGTACCATCGAGCGTGCTCTGCAGATGCGGGTTCCCCTGATCGGGCTGAACGATTCCTCCGGGGGGAGGGTGCCGGACGCCAGTGATCTGGACTGGTACAAGATCAAGAAGCGCACTTATTTTTCAAACGCCTTCGACAAGCACGGTGGCTCCGTCTTCTTTCCGAATACGCTCGCTTCCGGAATCGTCCCCCAGATCTCCGCCATCCTGGGCACCTGCTGCGGAATCGCCGTCTATTCGCCCGCTCTGACGGACTTCATCTTCATGGTGGACAATACCAGCCACATGTTCATCACCGGGCCGCGCGTGGTGAAGATGGTGACGGGTGAGGAGGTCACCATGGAGGACCTGGGTGGTAGCCGGGTCCATGCGGAGAAGAGCGGGGTTTGCGATTTCCGGTGCGCCGATGAGAGAGAGTGCCTGAGCGAGATCCGCAGGCTCCTGAGCTTTCTGCCCTTGAATTGTGACGAAAAGCCGCCGGTGCGCGACATGGGCGACGACCCGGACAGATCGTGTGACGAGCTGAACAGCATGGTGCCGACCGCGCCCAATATCCCCTTCGACGTGCGTCAAGTCATCCGCGTGCTCCTAGACAAGGGCGATTTCCTGGAGGTGAAAAAGGAATTCGCCGGTGAAGTGATCGTCGGCCTCGGCCGTCTGAACGGAAAGACGGTCGGGATCGTGGCCAACCAGCCGATGGTGATGGCCGGAGCGCTTACGGTCGACAGCTCGGACAAGCAGGCCAGGTTTATCCGGTTCTGCGACTGCTTCAACATTCCCCTGGTGTTGCTCGTGGACACGCCGGCTTACATGCCGGGTTCGGGCCAGGAGCACACGGGAATCATCCGCCATGGAGCCAAGGTCCTCTACGCGCTCTGCGAGGCCACGGTGCCGCGCGTCGTGGTCGTGCTGCGGAAGGCCTATGGGGGGGGCAACCTGGGAATGGGGGTCCTCCCGGGATTGGGCACGGACCTCGTGCTCTACTGGCCGATCATGGAAACGGGCGTGCTCGGCGCCAAGCAGTCGGTCATGCTCCTCTACGGTGGAGGGAAGGGAGTCACCAAGGAGTATCTCGAGGCCAAGCTCGAGGAATATCGCGAGACCTATGCCAATCCGATCTACGAGGTCTCTTCCAATGTGAACGTGGAAGACGTGATCACTCCGGCAGAAACGAGAAGGTACCTGATCCGAGCACTCCAGAGACTGGAGGGGAAGAGGGACGTGAGACCTGGCAAAAGGCACGGAAACATCCCGTTGTGACGCGGAGCTGTGCCTTGTCCGGTTGCCGGGGGATGAATCCGGTCCTCCGACTGTCCCGGGGCAGGCGACGGGATGCAGGGTCTGGATCCCGGCTCGCGGTCGCCCCGGCGGCCTTGGCCGGGATGAATAGGGCCGAAGAGGAGCGCCGGTGGCCTCGGCAGGGACGATCAGGCTTCCTGAGCGGCACGGCGACCGGCTCCGGCCGTCTGCCATCCCAGTCCGAAGATCCCCTTGCGCTTGCCAAGGCCCTCCCGGACCATGTCCTCCACCCGCTGCCGCACCCTTTCCACCAGCATGCGGACGACTTCCGGGTCTTTGACCGTCTCGGGGGGGTAGTCCCTGTAGAAGTGGAACGGCTCGCCGTATTCGATGTGGTACTTCGTCGGCAGGGGGATGGCTCCCAGGAGGCCGGTCCATGGGAACAGGGGGGTGATCGGGAAGTAGGGAAAATCCAGCATCCGGGCCAGGGGCTTGACGTTGTAGAGCATCTGATACTGCTCCTCGCCCCCGATCACGCAGGCCGGTATGACCGGCACCCTGTGAAGAAGGCTCAGCTCCATGAAGCCGACGTTGAAGGCCCTGAGCCGGTAGCGCTCGCGGAACGGCTTCCCGGTCCCCCGGGCGCCCTCGGGAAACAGGCAGACGAGCTCGCCCTTCTTCAACAGCTCCTCCACGTTGTCGCGGGCGCCGACGACCTCGCCGCATCGGTACAGGGCCGTGTTGATGAAGGGGAGAAAGCCGAAGAAGTGATCGGCCACGGCGCGTATGATGCGGGGCTCCTCCATGTTCTTCGCCAGGTCCGCCGCGATCATGAGCCCGTCGAGCGGCAGGACGCCGCTGTGGTTCGGCGTGATCAGGCCCGGCCCCTCCGCAGGTACGTGTTCCACCCCCGTGCTCTCCACGCGGAACCAGTAGTTGTACAGGAACCGGGCGAGGAGGTACCCCAGCATGGCGGACTCTATTTCCAGCCCGAAGGGATCATACCCCAGGCCCAGGTCGTGGATCTTGAGCCGCCCGATCCTCTCGGCCTCGCCGGGAGCGAGCTTTTCGAGGAGCCACCGGACGCGCTTGCGGTTCTTCTGGTTCATGAGCTCGGCTGCCCCCCTGGCTCGATTTCGCCTCGCGCCTTGCGGGTCCCGCCCGGCCGCATCCTACCGGCCCTGGGAAGAGAATCCAAAATCAGGCCGCTCAAAAAGGTCCAGATGCAAGGCGCGCCAGGTTTGAGGCCTGCGGGAGCGACGAGGAAACCCGCGGCCGGAGCTGTCTGCCGCATGGGTGCAGGGAGGTTGCTTCGCAAGGCTCGCAATCTTCGACTTCGCAGAGCCCCGCAATCTCCGACGAGGCTGCACCCGCAACGGGCTCGGCAGACAGGCTTTCCTTCGACTGGCCTGCTACAGGAAGCCGTGCATGTACACGCACAGGTCCGCCAGGCGGTTCGTATAACTCCCGTACTCGTTGTCGTACCAGCCGAAGATCTTGGCATGGGTCACCGGAACCTTCAAGAGGGTTTCCGGCAGCAACGCCAGCGCGTCGGCCGGAAGCCCCGGCACCTCGCGCAGATCCACGGTGATGAAGCCCGTCCTGGTGTGGGTCTCGCACCCCTCGATGATGACGGCCGCCGGGTCTCCCACGAGATCCGAGGAGACGTTCTGTTCCAGGGTGAAGCGGAGCAGCCCTTCCTGCTTGCCGTCTGCGGCCTCCTGGTAGAGGTCGTTGATGACCTGGGCGGAAATGGAGCCCCTGCCGTCCGGCTGCAGCCTGGACTGGAAGGTCACGTTCAGGATGATGAGCGATTCGGTCGGGATCGGCACGCGCACCGAGTCGGCCATGAAGCCGATCTCCCGGACCTCCGGGATCACGGCCTCCAGGGCGGCGGCGGCGCCGGTGGAGGTCAGGATGATGTTGTTCAGAATGCTTCGCTTCTTCCTCAGGTCCGAGTCCCCTGCCTTCGGTACGGAGTCGAGCACGCTCTGCGTGTTGGTGACGGCGTGCACCGTGGACATGGAGGCGGTCATGATCGCCTTGGACTGAAAGTGCTCGACCAGCGGCAGGATCATGTGCGCCAGGGCCGTGGTCGTACAGGAAGCGGCGGACGCGATGAGGTGCTTCCTGGGGTCGAACTGCCTGTGGTTGATGCCGTAGATGAAGGTCGCCGCGTCCTCCGGCATCTTGCGCGACTTGTCCTTGACCTTGAAGGGCGCCGAGCCCACGACCTTGCGCGCCCCTCCCTGGAGGTGTCCTCGGATCGAGCCCTTGGGATGGTCCGGCGGCAGCGTGGGGTCGTTGAAGCTGCCGGTGCAGTCGGCGACCAGCTCCACCCCATGGTCCCGCCAGGGAATGTCCTTGGGGTTCCGCTGCTCTCTGAGCACCGTGACCGGGATCCCGTCGATGCGGAGCCGGCCCTGCCTTTCGTCCTGGATCTCGATCGCTCTCTGCCCCCGGTACCCGTACAGAAATCGATGGAGAGGCCCGTAGGTGGAGTCCTTCTCGATCGCCTGGGCGAGGGCGGACAGATCCTTGCCCACGGCCCGGCCCTGGTTCACCACGATCCGGTCGAAGTACTTGCGGCCCACGTGGTGCCACAGCGTGAGCTTGCCGATGCGGCCGAGCCCGTTGATGCCCAGTATCTTCTCTTTCATGGAAGGGCCTCCCTTAGATGGGCACTGCTTCTCACAAATAGGGCTACGTATTCTGTGGTGTCGCGTTCCCGGCCGCGACGTGGCGCTGTGGCAGCAAGTGGCGGAGATTGCGAGGCCCGCAGGGCCGTGGCAACCTCCCGGTCAAGACCAACGCCTCCGGCTTTGTCCACCCTACCGAGTGCTCACGCCACTCGCTCGCGAAATTCACCTCTCTTCAGCTCCGCACCCGGGCCGGCGTGGTCTTGTGCCGCCCCTTGTAGATGAAGCCGCCGTGGCCGTCGATGGCCAGCCAATGTCCGCTCTCGAGCACGTGCTCTCCGATCACGCTGCGGCTGGCCTTCTCGTTGACCTGGAGCTGCCGGCAGCCGACCACGCAGGTCTTGCCGAGCCGGTAGGCCGTGACCGCCGCATGGGAAGTGCTCCCGCCGCGGGCGGTCAGGATCCCGTCCACCCGGAGGATCATGTGAATGTCGTCCGGCACGGTGTCGGGCCTCAGCAGGATCAGGGGGATGCCCGGGTGCCGCCGCCGGAAGGCGCCGATCTCCTCCGCGCGGTGCACCGCGATGCCGCAGAGGGAACCGCCGCCGACTCCGATCCCGGTGCCGAGCAGGCTGGCCTTGAGCTCCTGGGTCGGCACGAAGCACTGCAGCGTCTCACCCTCCGACGGAGCGATGTCCCGCGACTGGAGGATGTAGAACGATTCGGGCTCCGGCCCCTCGAAGGTGAACTCGATCTCCTGGTGGTTGAACCCGCGCTTGTACACCAGGTCCTCGGCGATCTCCTTGAGCCTGCCGTAGATCGCCGGAAACTCCTCTTCCAGGCTGATGTCCGCTCGCGGGTTCTCGGTCGCGCGCTGCAGCTCCGAGACGGGGAAGGTCTCCACCAGGCCGGCCACGACGTCCTCGCCCTGGGCGCAGACGGTGTAATCCCCGAACAGGCTCACCGCGGATTCCGTCCTCTTGGGGTTGCGGGTGAAGACCACGCCGGTGCCCGACTCGCTGTCGAGGTTGCCGAAGACCATCTGCTGCACCACGACCGCGGTGCCCCACTCTTCGGCGATCTTCATCGTCTGTCTGTAGAGACGGGCGTTGTCCGAGTTCCAGGAGCCCACGACCTGGCTGATCGCGATCTGCAGCTGCTCCCATGGATCCGACGGCAGCTCGACGCCCGTTCTTTCCAGGAGCTTTCTGTAGGCGTGGGCGAGCTCTCGCATCTGTTCCGGAGCGAGCTCCCGCTTGTAGCGGGCGCTGTAAATGCGCTTCATCTCGAGGATGATCTCGTCGAAGCGGTCGCGCGGGATCCCGAACGACATTCCCCAGCACTGGAGGAACCTGCGGTAGTCGTCCCAGGCGGCCCACTCGAAGCGCGGCCTGCGGGCCAGGCTTTCCGTGATGGTCTCATTGATGCCGATGTTGAGAAAGGTATTCATCACGCCCGGCATGGAGATCGTGGCGCCGCTGCGCACCGAAAGGAGCAGGGGCCTGCGGGAATCGCCCAACCCCTGGCCGCACTTGTGCTCCAGGGCCCTGACCTGATCCCTCAGCCGGCGCAGGAAATCCTGTTCCGCGGCCCGGTAGGCCGTGAGCGCGCTGGCGCAGCGGAAGAACTCGGTCGTGATGATGAACCCCGGCGGCACCGGGTAATCGAAAGAACGGAGCTGGCCGAGGACGTACCCCTTGTTGCCCAGGTAAATCTGGGTGTCGAGCCGGGAGTCGACCGGCCGGAAGGTGGAAAAGCACTTCTCCGGGTCGTAGCTCAGGAGCAGGGTGCGGCTCCCCCGGTCCAGGCTTTGACTCTCCTTGGCCAGGCTGGCCAGCACCCGCCCGATCAAGTTGTCCAGGCTCTGGATGGCGAAGCTGGTCGCCAGGCGGTCCCGGATGAACCACTCGCAGGCCTGGTCGAGCAGCTCGGCCGCGGAGGAGTCCCGCGCGGGGGTGAAGGGCAGGGCACGTTTCTGCTCGACGATCTGCCCGATCACGACCCTCAGGTTGCTTTCGTGGATGGCGATGTACTGGGCCTGCGTGATCTCCTTCACGGTCCTGGCGATGAACTGGAAGATGTTCAGGTACTGATCGACGGTGAAGTCCCGGGACTGCAGGGCGTGCTGGAACAGGTCGAGGTTGGAGATCAGGGTCTCCACGAAAATGCCGTCCAGCCGCAGGGCCTCTGCGAACAGCGTGAGCACGTGGTGGACCCGCTGGAGCGTGCTTTGCGTCACGTAGTCCAGGTTCAGATCCGCGGCCATCTCCTCGAACAGCACCTTGGCCAGGCTCTCCAGCCGGAAGGTCAAACCCAGGCTGTCGAAGCGCTTCTCCTTGTAGCGGCCGTACAGGGACGGGATGCCGACGGCGATGTGGCGCTTGCGGTAGATCTCCTCCAGCGCCGCGGTGGGCTCTTTGGAGAGGATGTTGTCCCGCAGCACGGAGAGAAGGTAGAGGATGAGATCCACGGCCCGCTCGTGATTGGCCTGCTCGAGCGCCTCGGCCAGGCTGTTGAGCGGCTTGGAAGCGAAGAAGTTGGACTCCGCCAGGTCCTTGAGGACGTCGTGATGATTGATCGTGTACTTCTTGGCCAGCAGCCGGTAGAGCTGAAGCAGGTCCTCGGCCTTCCTGAGCGTCAGCGCGGAAGCGCCCGGGACCTCCCGCAGCGCCTCGCAGAGGGACTTGGAGGATCGCGCCAGGAGATCGACCGGCGTGAACCGGCCGTCGTCCAGGAGCGCACGGAAGATCGGCTCCATTTCCTGCTGAAACGGGTCGCCCGCCTCGATCTGGTCGTAGATCTCCTGCGGCAGGAAGCCGCGCAGGCGCTCTTTCTCTCCGGTCATCCAGTAATGGAGGATGCTCTCCACGAAGCGCACGATCTGATTGTGGCTCTCCACGTGGCACTGCTTGCGCAGAAAATGGATGAGCCGGTCCTGCCGGCCGCTCAGCTCGTCGACCTCGGTCGAGACCTCGCGCAGCTCGCCTTCGGCGCCGATCTCGTGGAAGTAAACCGGAAAGAGGCGTGCGAGCTGCTTGATCAGGCTGTAACAGGACTCGAAGTCCGCGGCGAGGAGCTGCGAGATGTCCTTCTGAAACAGATCGGTGTCGCTGATGAACAGGCCGCCGAGCCTCAAGTTGACGATCAGGGCGGAGATGAGCTTGCGGCTCCGGGAAGGTCTCATGCGGATCAGGGAGAGCCAGACGCGCAGGTTCTTGAGGTGCAAGGGGTTCGCCACGACCTGCCAGTCCCGATTGACGCCCTTCACGTCCGGGTGCTCGAACCCCAGCAGGATGAGCTCGTCGATGAGGGTCTCGATGAGCCGCGGGTTGCCGCTCTGATAGACTTCCCGGCCGATGGTCTGGACCGCGTCGAGGACCGCGCTCCCGTAGCGGTCCGCCTTTTGCCGCAGCACCCGGAAGATGCGGCCGAGAAAATCGACCCACGCCGACTCTTCCTGGCCGCGCAGCTGCTCGAGGCTCCGGCCGACCTCCCAGAGGACGGATTCGTGCTGATCCTCCAGGGCCGGGATGTCCAGGAGCTTGAGCAGGTAATGGATCTTGGGGACGGCGCTCCCGGGGTCCGAGCGATTCCCGATCCGATGCGCCAGCCCGGTGCAGGCCTGTTCGAGATCCGAGAAATCGGGAAGGGCGAGCATCCGGGTGAGTGCGCTGTCGCCGTCACCGCGTCCGGCCTCCCATGCGGGCAGGGCGTTCAGGGCCCTGAGGTGCTCCTCGATGCGCTCGTGAGAGACGGTCCGGAACAGGGGCCCGTAGTCCTTTCCCTCGAACAGGCTCTTGCGTTGCTTGAGATACCATTGCTCCAGATCGTCCTGGGAGAGCCAGATCTCGTAGTTCCTGCTCAGCGCATACCGATAGAGCCGGGCCAGCGGCCCCAGCGGAGCATCCGCTGAAAGGGACGCCTTGCGGATCGTCTTCTTGAACCAGGAGGTGCTGCGGGCGGCGAACAGCGGCTCCTGCTCCAGCCATTGCTCGAGCCTGGCGGCGGCCTGTTCGAGGACGGGACGGTTGCGGGCCGCGGCCGCGCCGCTCTCCAGCAGGAGGAGCTCCAGAAAATCGAGCAGGGTCGCGAAGGCCCGCATCCGCCTGGCCTTGTTCTGGCACTTCTCCAGGCACTCGAAGAACAGGTCCGCGAGGATGGCAAGGGCCTCGGCCCCCCTGTCGTGGCAGTTGTAATAGTAAAAGTCCCCCAGCGCCCGCCCCCGGAGGGTCTCCACCAGCTCGTCCCAGTTGGCGAAAGGATGGTTCACCTCCTGGAGCAGGGCCTCGGTCTGCCTGCGGATGCCGACCTTGGCCGCGACGATCTCCAGGAGCAGGTTCTGGCGTTCGGGGATGCGGACGGGCAACGCGGTCCGCTGCAGGTTGATGCGCAGGGCTCCGGAAGGGATCGGAGGGGACGACACCGGGGTCTGTTGGCCGGCGAACCCGCCGGTCGCGTCGGTTCGAGGGGTGCTTCCGGGAGGAGAGGGCTCTGTCATATCTTACGCCCCGGGTTAGAGGACCAGCATCGAAGAAAGACGCAACAATTGAGCCGGACCGCAACGTTACCGGGCAGGCGCAATCCTGCGTTCTCGTCGTCGGTATGTCGATGAGGCTATCTCTCCCCCACATGCAGTATAAAAGAGGCCATGTTCCGGGTCAACTTCACCGGCCTTCAGGTGTCGGTCCCCTTCGCGCCCGTATTGCGAAACCCGGCAGCTTGAACCAGAATGAACGATGCCGCCATGCTCGGGCGCGTTTCGTTGTCCCGGCCGCCGGGACGGCCGCGAGCCGATGCCTTTTTGGTCATCCCGGCCCAGCTGCGGAGCGCGCGGGAGCCGGGATCCAGGAGTCTGCCGCGGGGACTGGGTGTAATCACGCGGGTCAGAGACTGGACCCCGGTCTTCACCGGGGTGACGGAAAAGCCGGATTCCGGCTTTCGCCGGAATTTGGATCAACGCCGACGAAGAGCGGGAAATCACCTGGATGAATAGCGGATCTCCCTCACCCGGGCGCGCGCCGGTGCACCGGGGCCTCTACGATCCGGCTTTCGAGCACGATAGCTGCGGGGTCGGGTTCGTCGCCCGCCTGGACGGCGTGCCCGACCACGAGATCGTGACCCGGGCGATCCGGGTCCTCGTCAATCTCGAGCACCGGGGTGCCGTGGGCGGGGACAAGCGCACCGGGGACGGCGCGGGTATCCTGGTCCGGATACCGGATGCTTTCCTGCGCGAAGAATGCGGGGCACTCGGGATCCACCTTCCCGAGGCCGGCGCTTACGCTGCCGGGACGGTCTTTCTGCCGCACGACCCGGCGCCGGCTTCTCAGGCGGCCGCGCTCTTCGAGCGGACCGCCGAGGAAGAAGGCTGCGAGGTCCTGGGCTGGCGCCGGGTACCGGTCGACCCGGGGCCGCTCGGCGAGTTCGCCCGGAACACCCAGCCCGACATCCGGCAGGTGTTCCTCGGCCGGGGCCGGGTGGAGGCGGAAGCCTTCGAGCGCAAGCTCTACGTGATCCGGCGCCTGGCGGAGAAGCAGGCCGCGCTCGCCGGGCAGGAGGGCGCCGAGCGCGCCGGCGCGACCGTCTTTTACGTGCCCAGCCTGTCGAGCCGGACCCTCGTTTACAAGGGCATGCTGGTGGGGACCCAGCTCGCCCGCTACTACCCGGACCTGGAGGACGAGCGCTTCCGGAGCGCTTTCGCCCTCCTGCACCAGCGCTACAGCACGAACACCTTTCCGAGCTGGAGCCTGGCCCAGCCTTTCCGCTTCCTGGCGCACAACGGCGAGATCAACACGCTCCGGGGCAACGTGAACCGCATGCGCGCCCGCGAAGCGCTGCTCGCCTCGGAGCGGTTCGGGGACGACATCGAGAAGATCAAGCCGGTGATCGTGGAGGGCGGAAGCGATTCCGCGGTCCTGGACAACGTGCTCGAGCTCGTCGTACACGGCGGCCGTTCCCTGCCGCACGCGATGATGATGCTCGTGCCGGAGGCGTGGGGAGCCAAGTTCTGGATGGGCGAGGACCTGCGCGCTTTCTACGAGTACCACGCGGCCTTCATGGAACCCTGGGACGGCCCGGCCGCGCTGGCCTTCACGGACGGCCGCTACGTGGGGGCCACCCTGGACCGGAACGGGCTGCGGCCGGCGCGCTTCACCGTCACCCGGGACGGGCTCGTGATCCTGGCCTCCGAGACCGGGGTGCTGGACCTGGCTCCGGATCGGATCCGCAGCCGCGGGCGCCTGCAGCCGGGCAAGATGCTCCTCGTCGACCTCGAGCAGCACCGGATCATACCGGACAGCGAGATCAAGGCAGGGGTCTCCAGGCGCAGGCCCTACCGTCACTGGGTCAGGGACAATCGGATCGAGCTGCGGGGGCTGCTCATGCCCGCGCGGCCGCCGGCGGAGGATCCCCTGGTCCTCAAGCGGAAGCAGGGCGCCTTCGGCTACACGGAGGAAGAGGTGCGGATGATCATCGCGCCCATGGCCTGCCACGGCCAGGAGCCGGTCGGGTCCATGGGCAACGATGCGGCGCTCGCCGTGCTCTCCGGCCGGCCCCAGCTCCTGTTCCACTACTTCAAGCAGCTCTTCGCCCAGGTGACCAACCCGCCCATCGATCCCCTGCGGGAAGAGCTCGTCATGTCGCTCATGAGCTTCGTCGGCCGCCAGCGGAACCTCCTGGACGAGACGCCGGAGCACTGCCGGCAGCTCAAGCTGCACCACCCGATCCTCACATCCGAAGACATGATCCGCATCCGCAGCGCCAGGAACCCGGATCTCATGGCCGGGGGGATCGACATCCTCTTTCCCGCCGGAGGCGACGGGCGGGCGCTCGAGGGGACCCTCGATGAGATCTTCCGCCGGGCCGAGGACCACATCGCCGCGGGAGCGGCGCTCCTGATCCTGACGGACAGCGGTGTCGACGCCGCGCGGGCGCCCATCCCGGTGCTGCTGGCCGTCTCCGGGCTCCACCATCATCTCATCCGCAAGGGATTGCGCAACTCGGTCGGCATCCTGGCGGAGACCGGCGAGGCGCGCGAGGTCATGCACTTCGCCATGCTCGTCGCCTTCGGCGCCAGCGCCGTCTCCCCGTATCTGGCCCTGGCCGCGGTGAGAGACCTCGCGGACCAGAAGCTCCTGGAGGCGCCGCTCACGCCCGAGGAGGCCCTGGACGCCTACGTGATCTCGGTGAAGAAGGGAATGCTCAAGACCTTCAGCCGCATGGGGATCTCCACGATCCGCAGCTTCCGCGGCTCCCAGACTTTCGAGGCGGTGGGCCTCGGCCGGGACCTGGTCGAGAAATACTTCACAGGCACGGTCTCCCGGATCGGCGGCATCGGCCTCGAGGAGATCGCGGAAGAGGCCAACGCCCGCCACCGGACGGGCTTTCCCGGGAACGGCGCAGACGCCGGCAGGGTCCTCGACCCGGGAGGCGCCTACCACCTGCGCATCGGGGGTGAGAAGCACCTCCTCTCGCCGGAGGCGATCTACAAGCTGCAGCAGGCCGTCAGGACCGACGATTACGCGGCGTTCAAACAGTACACGAGGATCATCGACGAAGAGTCGAGCCGGGAGGTGACCCTCCGCAGCCTTCTGCGGTTCCGACAGGATGGCCGCCCGCCGGTCCCGATCGAGGAGGTCGAGCCGGTCGAGGCGATCGTCAGGCGGTTCACGGCCTCGGCCATGTCCTTCGGATCCATCAGCGCCGAGACGCACGAGACGATCGCCCTGGCCATGAACCGGCTGGGCGCCCGGAGCAACTCGGGAGAAGGCGGCGAGGACCCTGCACGATTCCGGCCCCTGCCGGGCGGCGAAAGCCGGTCTTCCCGGACCAAGCAGGTCGCCTCCGGCCGGTTCGGCGTGACGATCGAGTACCTGACCCAGGCCGACGAGCTCCAGATCAAGATCGCCCAGGGCGCCAAGCCGGGAGAAGGCGGGCAGCTCCCGAGCCACAAGGTGACCGAGGAAATCGCCCGCGTGCGCTACACCACGCCCGGGGTGACCCTCATCTCGCCGCCCCCGCACCACGACATCTACTCGATCGAGGACATCGCGCAGCTCATCTACGACCTCAAGATGGCCAACCCGCGGGCGCGGGTCTCGGTCAAGCTCGTCTCGGAGGCCGGGGTGGGCACGGTCGCAGCGGGCGTGGCCAAGGCCAGGGCCGATATGGTGCTCATCGCGGGGCACGACGGCGGCACGGGCGCCTCGCCGCTCACGGCCATCAAGCACACGGGCATCCCCTGGGAGATCGGGCTGGCCGAGACCCAGCAGACGCTCGTGCGCAACCGCCTGCGCGACCGCATCCGGGTCCAGGTGGACGGGCAGCTCCGCACCGGCCGCGACCTGGCGGTGGCCGCGCTGCTGGGCGCCGAGGAGTTCGGCTTCGGGACCATCACGCTGGTCGCGCTCGGCTGCATCATGATGCGCAAGTGCCATCTCAACACCTGCCCCGTGGGGATCGCGACCCAGGACCCGGCCCTGCGCGCGAAGTTCACCGGAAAGGGCGAGCACGTCGAGCGCTTCATGCGGTTCGTGGCCCGGGAGCTGCGGGAGTGGATGGCCGCGCTCGGGTTCCGCACCGTGGACGAGATGGTCGGACGGTCGGACCGGCTGGAGCCCGTGCACGACCCCTTTCACTGGAAAGCCCGGCACGTCGATCTGGGCGCGCTTCTGGCCGCGGCGCCGGGTGCGGACCCCGGCGCGGACCCCGGCGCAGCCGGGGGGGAGGCGGGCGCCGGTCCGCCCGTGCGCTGCACGCGCGGCCAGGAGCACGAGATCGGGAAGGCCCTGGACAACGAGCTCATCGCAAGAGCGCGGCCCGCCCTGGAGGACCGCCTGCCGGTCCACCTCGAGCTTCCCATCCGCAACGTCGACCGCACGGTCGGCGCCATGCTGAGCGGCGAGATCGTCCGGCGATTCGGCGCTCAGGGGCTGCCCGAGGACACCATCCGGCTCTGCTTCACCGGTTCGGCGGGCCAGAGCCTGGGCGCCTTTCTGGCGCCCGGCGTGACCATCCGGGTCGAAGGCGATGCGAACGACTACCTGGGCAAGGGCCTCTCGGGCGGCAGGATCGTCGTCGTGCCCCCGGCCGAGGCCGGCTTCGACCCGGGCGCCAACATCATCGTCGGCAACGTGGTCCTCTACGGGGCGACGAGCGGCGAGGTGTACATTCACGGCGTGGCGGGGGAACGGTTCGCCATCCGCGGCAGCGGCGCGCAGGCGGTGGTCGAAGGCGTCGGCGACCACGCCTGCGAGTACATGACCGGCGGGCTGGTCCTGGTGCTGGGCACCACCGGGTACAACTTCGCGGCCGGCATGTCCGGCGGCATCGCCTACGTGTACGACGAAGCCGGGACCTTCGACACCCGCTGCAACCTCGACACGGTGGACCTGGAGAGCGTCTGGACCGACGCGGACTGCAGCCAGCTTCGCGGCATGCTCGAGAAGCACCTCCGATACACCGGGAGCGGCCGGGCCAGGAGGATCCTGGAAAACTGGGAGGCCTCGCTCCCCCTGTTCGTCAAGGTCATGCCGATCGACTACCGGAAGTCGCTCGAGCGGATGCGGCTTCAGGAAGAAAGGGACCGGGAAACCGAGTCCGCAACGGAAGAAGTCTACCATGGGTAAGCCGACCGATTTCATGACCTACGGCCGGAAGGACCCTTCCAAGCGGCCGGTGGAGGAACGGATCCGGGACTTCCGGGAGTTCCACAACCCTCTCCTGCAGCATGAGCTGGAGATGCAGGCCGCGCGCTGCATGGATTGCGGCATTCCGTTCTGCCACATGTACGGCTGCCCGGTGAAGAACCTCATCCCGGACTGGAACGAGCCGGTCTCCCGCAGGCAGATGAGGCGCGCCCTGGACCTGCTGCACGCCACCAACAACCTGCCGGAGGTGACCGGCCGGATCTGCCCGGCGCCGTGCGAGCCCGCCTGCACGCTGGCCATCAACCAGCCGGCGGTCACCATCAAGCAGATCGAGCTGCAGATCGTGGAGCACGGCTGGGAGCAGGGTTGGATAGCGCCGGAGCCGGCCCCGTTCCGTACCGGAAAGAAGGCGGCCATCGTGGGCTCCGGGCCGGCCGGGCTGGCCGCGGCCCAGCAACTGGCGCGCAGGGGCCACGACGTGGTGGTCTTCGAGAAGGCCGACCGCGTGGGCGGGCTCCTGCGCTACGGCATCCCGGATTTCAAGATGGAGAAATGGGTGATCGACCGCAGGCTCGAGCAGATGCGGGCCGAGGGGGTGGTGTTCGAAACCGGGGTCGAGGCCGGGGTGGACGTCTCGGTGCGATACATGCGCCGGTCCTTCGACGCGATCCTGATCACCGCCGGCGCGGGTGTGCCCCGGGACCTCGCGGTGCCGGGGCGGGGGCTGGCCGGCATTCATCAGGCGATGGACTTTCTGACCCAGCAGAACCGCCGCAACCAGGGCTGGCTGGTCCGCCCGGAAAACGTGATCACGGCCCGGGGCAAGAAAGTCGTCGTCCTCGGTGGAGGGGACACCGGCTCGGACTGCATCGGCACGGCGCGGCGGCAGGGCGCCCGGGACATCGTGCAGATCGAGATCCTGCCGCAGCCGCCCCCGGAGAGGGCGCCGGACAATCCGTGGCCCACCTGGCCGCGCGTGCTCATGACGTCCTCCTCGCACGAGGAGGGCTGCACCCGGATGTGGAGCGTAGCCACCAAAGCCTTCGAAAGCGAGGGAGACGGCCGCGCGGTCAAGAGGCTGCGTTGCGTGAAGCTCGACTGGTCCGCCCCGGACGACCAGGGGATCCGCCGCTTCCAGGAGGCCCCGGGCTCGGAGCTCTGCGTCGAGGCCGACCTCGTGCTGCTGGCGCTGGGCTTCCTGAGCGTCGAGCACGGGCCGCTGGTCCGTGACCTCGACCTGAGCCGGGACGAGAGAGACAACATCCGGATCGACGGCAACTTCAGGACGAGCGCACCGGGCGTGTTCGCCGCCGGGGACGCCGTCACCGGCGCCTCCCTCGTGGTCCGGGCCATCGACCAGGGCCGCCTCGCCGCCGGTGCGGTGGACCGCTACCTGTTCCGCTGATTTCGCAAGCGCCTCGGGCTCTCGAACGCTTTCCTTGACAAGCGCAACGGCCCGCAGAAGAATGCGCGTCCGAGAGCTTCGATTCCCCGGCAGAATGCGAGCTTACCGGAAAGGAGTCCGCCCCGAAATGAACGAGCTCACCTGGTCCAAGGGGGAGAAGGCGGCCGCGCGCTGGGCTTTCGACAAGGCGTATCGAAACGAGTGCGCGGCGTTCATGAAAGAGGTGAAGGCGATGGCGCGCGAGCTGCGCGAGCCGGAAGACCTCTGGAAGTTGCAGGACTCCCTGGGGGGCCGGTTGAAGGAGATTTCCGAGAAGTACGACTACAGGTACTCCGTTCTCATCTTCGTGTTTGCGAGGCTCCTGCGCGAGGGGTGGCTGGCGGAAGGCGACCTGGACGGGCTCGGCAAGGACAAGATCGAGCGGATCCGGAACATCCTCGGCGCCATCGTGTAGCAGGCATCGACTCCCCTGATCCGTGCAGACTCCGAAAAAGGAGGCACCATGCGAGCGCGGGTCGTGACACATGCCTCAGGGGTCCTGGCGGTCGCGGCTCTTCTGGCGCTGGCGTCGGCAGCGGCCGGTGAAAGCCCCTCGAAGACCGTTGAGCCGACGGTCGAGAGATTCCCGTCCCGTTCCTCCGGGACGGCCGCCGCGGAGGCCAAGCCCGACCCGGCCCTGCTGCAGGATCTCACCGGGGACGTGAGCGCGGCGTGCGAGGGCCTCGCGAAGCTCGCCTCCGAATGCCCGGGAGCGACCCTGCAGCGAGGCGACGGCATGTTCATCGACGAGGTCGGCGGGCGGGAGAGGATCGGGTGCTGCCTCATGATTCGAGGCTCCTTTGCGGCGCTGCGCGGCGCTCCTGACGTTGCCGAGAGGCTGCACGACTCCCTTCCGAGCCGGGGTTGGAAGGAGGAGCTGCGCTACGCCGCCGACGGCCCGGACGGGACGATGTTCGGCATGCGCAAGGGATCGGTGCTGTGCGTCGTCAAAGGGAGATGGAACGGCGGCGACGACGAAGACCCCTCGTACGCGCCGAGCGATCTCTACGAGGTTACGGTCGACTGCGCGGCGGATTGACTGGGAGATCGTGATGACTGATTACAGGATCGAACGGGACTCCATGGGCGAGGTCCGGGTACCCCGGGATGCGCTGTACACCGCCCAGACGCAGCGGGCGGTCGAGAACTTCCCGGTCAGCGGGATCCGGTTCCCGGCGGTCTTCATCCGGTCGCTCGGGCTCATCAAGTGGGCCGCCGCGGGGGTGAACGCCGACCTGGGGCTGCTCGAGCCCGGGCTCGCCGCAGCGATTCAGCAGGCCTGCGAGGAGGTGATCGCGGGCCGCCACGACGGCCAGTTCCCGATCGACGTATTCCAGACCGGCTCCGGCACCTCGACCAACATGAACGCCAACGAGGTGATCGCCACCCGGGCGGGACAGATCCTGGGCGGGAAGAAGGGAAGGGCGAGGGTCCATCCCAACGATCACGTGAACATGGGCCAGTCTTCCAATGACGCGATCCCTACGGCCATCCACGTGAGCGCCATGCTCCAGGTGCACGAGTCCCTTCTGCCGTCGCTCGAGCACCTGCGAGAGGCGCTCCGGAGGCGCGCCGCGGAGCTCGACGGCGTGATCAAGACCGGCCGCACCCACCTGATGGACGCCATGCCGGTGCGCCTGGGTCAGGAGATCGGAGGGTGGGCCTTTCAGGTGGATCAGGGGATCGACCGCATACGGGACTGCGTGCCCAGGCTCGCAGCCCTCGCCCTGGGCGGCACGGCAGTCGGCACGGGCGTCAACGCCCATCCGGAGCTCGGCGCCCGGGTGGCGGGCCGGCTCGCGGACCGGACCGGGCTTCCCTTCGTGGAGGCGCCGGACCACTTCGCGGCCCAGGCCTCCATGGACGCGGCCGCGGAGCTGAGCGGCCAGCTCAAGACGCTCGCCTCGGCCCTCATGAAGATCGCCAATGACCTCCGCTGGATGAACAGCGGACCGATCGCGGGGCTCGGCGAGGTGACCTTGCCGGCCCTGCAGCCCGGCTCGAGCATCATGCCGGGCAAGATCAATCCGGTGATCTGCGAGGCCCTGATGATGGTTTGCGGCCAGGCGATCGCCAACGATCTGGCGGTGACCATCGGCAATGAGCGCGGCAACTTCCAGCTCAACGTGATGCTGCCCCTGATCGCCCGTAACCTGCTCGAGTCGATCACGTTCCTGGGGAACGCGGCGCGCCTCTTTGCGGACAAGGCTGTTGCCGGCTTCACCGCCAACCCGCAGCGGATCGGCGAGCTCGTGGAGAAGAACCCCATCCTGGTGACCGCCCTCAACCCGCTGATCGGGTACGACAAGGCGGCCGAGATCGCCAAGCGCGCTTACGTGCAGGGCCGCAAAGTGAAGGAGGTCGCGGCCGAGATGACGGATATCGAGCCGCAGGAGCTCGATCGGCTGCTCGACCCGCGCGCGCTGACCGAGGGCAGCGGCCCGGGGGCGGGAGGCAAGCCCGGGTGAGGGGCCTCCATACTCTTGGTCACCCCGGCGGAGGCCGGGGTCCAGTCCCAGCTTCCCGTGATCGCAGGTTGTGCACCCCTGAGGCAGGCTGCTGGATCCCGGCTCACACGCGCTCCGCATATGGGCCGGGATGACGCGATAGTCTTTCGTCACCCCGGCGCAGGGGCCGGGGTCCTGTCCCAGCTTCCGGCACTGAGGGCGAGCGCCGCTCGCCCCTACGGACTTCCCGTAGGGGCGACGCATGCGTCGCCCTTTGCCTTGGGCCAGTCAGTTCGGATCCCGCGGCCGGGGTGACGTTTCATGCCCCCCTGGACGTTGGACGATCATCCCTGTAATCTGACCCTCCGACCCATCCGCATGCTCGGGAGCACGCCATGGATTCCGCTCTTCTCGGCGCCTTTGCCCGTCCGGTCCCGGGGCTTCGCGTCAGGGACTGGACGCTCGCCCTCACGCGGCCCAGCAAAGAGGAAATCGAATCATTCCCCGTGGAGGCAGCCAAGCTCCTCGACCGGACCTGGGAGGCGCAGAAGAGCCTGCTCGCGTCCGGCCCCTACGACCTCAAATGGGCGGAGGAGACGCACTTCTTGCTCGCCGGAGCTACCGGGTCCGGACTCGGAGGGGCCCTCGCCTGCGCGGTCCTGAACCTTCTGGGCCGGGGGGGCAGCCTCACGGTCATCAGCCGCGACCTCAAGCGCTCCGTCGGCTACGAGTCCGGGGCCGCCATGGAGCGGCGCGCACAGGCGGGCGGGCTGGCCAACAGGTTCCACTGGTCCAATCGCGGGCTCGCTTTCGAGGGGAAGGATCTGGAATCGATCGTCTTGGCACTTCGTGAGGCCGGCGCCGGGCGGATCGTTTACATCAACACCGTCGCCGCAGCCATCTCGGGCGTGCGGCCGGGATACCCGCCGGTCTACGTGAAGGACGTGGACCATGAAGGCCTTTTTCTCTGGAAGCTCCTGCCCCTGGACGAGCGCAGCCTCGAGGCCAACCGTTTCGTCATGGGCACCCTGGCGGTCCGCTTCCCCCAGGAGCTGGAGAAAGCCGGTTTCCGGGTCGAGGCCACGGCGTTCGCGGATTGGAGGGGGAGCCTGGATCGGATCAGCCGCGACCCGTCGTCGCCGGAGTACGGCCGCCAGGGCGCCTATTCCACGAGCCTCTACATCCCGAAGGATGTACAGCAGGAAGCCACCTCGGCGGCCTACGGATCCGGGAAGCTGGTTCAGGACTTCTTTCTGCCGGTCATGAGGACCCGGGCCCTGTCTTTCGTCCCGGGCGGCATGGCCATGTCCCGGATCTACGACCGGCTCATGGAGCTGGAGGGCGTACGTCGGCTCGATGTCCCGGAGCTTGCCCTGGCCATGCTCGACCGCATCGGGAGGGCGATCCGCGGCGAGGACCGAAATCCCTTCCCACGCCTCGACGGCCACGAGGCCCGGCTCGATCTCTGGTTCCTGGAAGTCGTCATGCGCCTGCACGAGGGCGGCGGCGACGAGGGGTTTCACTTCGCACGCTGGCTGTAGGGGCGCGGTGAATGTAGGTCCTTTCTTTCGTCACCCCGGCGCACCCCGGATCAGGTCCGGGGCAGGGGCCGGGGTCCAGTCCCCGCTTCCGGTGATTCACACCCCTGCTCCCCCGGGCGCACTGCTGGATCCCGGCTCACACGCGCTCCGCAGGTGGGCCGGGATGACGCGATAGTCTTTCGTCACCCCGGCGCAGGCCGGGGTCC
>JBFLZG010000002.1:0-177500 GCA_040756235.1 bacterium
ACGCCTCATTCCTCGGGATTTCGCGCGCCTTGCATCTGGGCATTTTTGAACAGCCTCTGAATCGAGCCTGTTGGGACAGGCTCTAGCAAGCAGGCCGGGGCCTGCTCACCTTGACCAGCTTCACGTGCTCGGCCGTCAGCTCTCTCGTCTGACCGACGTTGAGCTTCCGGAAGAGGAAAGAGAATTTCTCCTCCAGGGATCGGGATAACCGATCCAGCGTCGACTGCGGCAGCTCCCACATCTGCTTTTTGAAGGGGCCGAAAGCCTTCTTCCGGGTTTGATAGAGGAACTGCTCCTCCGTCTGGTCCTTCTTCCACTCGTCTCTGTGCCGCTCCTTCAGATACTGGTAGATCGAGCTGCGGAGCTCTTCCGGGAAGGCTTCGTGCTCGTAGAGCAGGTTCTGGAATCCCGTAGCCAGGTGGATCTCGGCCGTTCCCACCTCGGGGAAGCGATGGAACGCCTCGTCGGGCAGGGTCGAAGCGCCGTGCTGGACCGCTCCGGAAAGTCCGTACGCCTCCCGTGCCACTCTGGAAAGCTCTTGCAGCGTGCCGAAGTCGAGCTTGACCTCGGCAATCCTGCCGTCCGGCAGCGGGACCCCGCCGTGCGTGGTGCCGCTCTGGACGCTGATCTTGGAGATGCCTCTCCGTCCCTTTCCGAGGATCTCCAGGTACTGGTCCATGTAGGCGCGCAGTTCCTCCACGGTGCTGTTTCGTTTCCCCACTTCGCCGATCTCACCCCCCACCGAGACGGTCACACCCTTGGGCTCCAGAGATCTCACGTGCTCGGTCAGCTCGGCCGTGAGGCGGCTGTTGACTTCCTGCTGCTGGCGCACCGTGGGCTGAGCCAGATTCACCAGCGTCGAGCTGTCGATGTCGATGTTGAAGAACCCGGCCCGAATGGCCTCGGCGGTCAGGTCCCGGACCGCTCCGAGCTCCTTGTCCGGGTTGTCCGCGTATTTCTTCGCGTTCAACTGGAAGTGATCGCCCTGCAGAAAGACCGGGCCCCGGAACCCCGTTTTCATGGCGGCCGCCAGGATGCAGGCCGCGTACTCGGACGGCCTCTGCTCGGTGTACCCGATCTCCGACCGGGCGATCTCGAAGATGAAGGCGCCCGCCTCCATCTTCCTGGCTGCCCGGAACGCCGCCTGGGCGGTCATGTACGTCAGGCCGCGCAGGTTCATGGCAGGTACCGTGTGGTTCCTGCCTTTGCCCTGGCCGAAGGCCTGGTAGAGGCCGTCGATGCTCGAAGACACGGCTCCGAACGCCGTGCCGGCGGACCAGATGAACCAGAAGGCGGTCTCGCGAACCTTTGAATCCGTGTGGAAGACCGCATTGTGGACCAGCTTGTCCAGTTTGTGCGTCACCAGGGAATCGAGGGCCGTGATTTGCACCCCGCTCTCGTCCCAGCGCAGCACGGGACGCAGGTCTTCCTCCAGGGCATGCGCGTCGGTGTACAACATGTTCAGCTTTCTCCTTTTCTCGAAGTGGCTCGTGCGGGTCTTCGACTCCGGGCTTGCATCCGTACCGGGTTCCAGTATAGCGGTTTGAAAAAGCCCCATTCAAGACGGATAATCTCCTGCATTCCGCAAACCATCCCGAGAGGGCCATGAGGCCTGACATCCTGCCTTGCCTGGTGAACGGCCCCGAGGGGGATCCGGCCGTCTATGCCGCCTTCAAGTACGAAAGAAGGGCCTTTCTCTTCGACCTGGGCGACCTCTGCGCGCTCAGCGCTCGCAGCCTGCTCAAAGTGACCCACTGCTTCGTCTCGCACACGCACGTGGACCACTTCATCGGATTCGACCAGATTCTGCGGCTTCACCTGGGACGGGAGAAGACGCTGGTCATCTACGGCCCGCCCGGGTTCGTGTCCAACGTGGAGGGCAAGCTCAAGGGCTATAGCTGGAACCTCGTGCAGAACTACCCCTATGACTTCCGGCTGGAGGCGCACGAGCTGGGCCCGGGGAGACTGAGGGCGGCCGCCTTCGGCTGCCGGGAAGCGTTCGTCTCCCGGCCGCTGGCCCGGCCGGCTGCGCTCGAGGATGGAGACGTGATCCTGGACGAGCCCGGCCTGCAGGTGCGCGCGTCTCTCCTGGAGCACGACATCCCGTGCCTGGCCTACGTACTGGAGGAGAAGCAGCACATCAACGTGGACAAGGTGCGGCTGGAGGCCCTTGGGGTGCGCGTGGGGCCCTGGATCCGGCATCTCAAGGAGGCGATCCAGAAGGGCGAGCCCGACGACCTCGACATTGCCGTGGCCGCCGGCGAAAGAGGCCCCGAGTCTCCGCCCCGAAGATTCAAGCTCGGGAAGCTCCGCAAGGACGTCATCCGGATCACGCGGGGACAGAAGATCGGCTACGTGACGGACGCCGCTTTCACGGATGCGAACGTGGAGAAGATCGTCCGCCTCTGCAGGGGCGCCGACATCCTCTTTTGCGAGGCTGCCTTTTCCGAAAGGGAGCGGGCCAGGGCCCGCGAGCGGCGCCATTTGACGGCCCACCAGGCGGGGGTTCTGGCTCGTGAGGCCGGAGCGGTGCGCCTCGTGGTGTTCCATTTCTCCCCCAAGTATCACACGGAGCCGGGCCTGCTCCTGGACGAGGCGGCAGCGGCCTTCGGCAAGGCCGTGGAGTAGAAGCCCGCCTTGCGGGTCTCGAAGGCACAAAATATAATGTGCGATCGGCTGCGGCGGCCGTGATCTACATCCGCGAGGGAGACCCAGCAGGAGCTTCGAGCATGCGCATTCTTTCCGGGATACAACCGTCCGGTTCCTTCCATATCGGCAACTACTTCGCCATGATGAGGAAGATGATCGCGTACCAGGAGGAGCACGAGTTGTTCGCGTTCATCGCGAACCTCCACGCCCTGACCTCCCAGCCGGAAGGGGAGAAGCTCGCCGGCTACACCTGGGACGCGGCGGCGAGCTTTCTGGCCCTGGGGCTGGACCCGGAGAAGGCCGTCTTCTGGGTGCAGTCCGATCTGCCGGAAGTGTCCGAGCTCACCTGGATCCTCTCCAACCTGACGCCCATGGGCCTGCTCGAGCGTTGCCACTCTTACAAGGACAAGGTGGCCAAGGGCATCCAGCCCAATCACGGCCTGTTCGCGTACCCGGTCCTGATGGCGGCCGACATCCTGATCCACCAGGCCGACCGGGTGCCGGTGGGACAGGACCAGAAGCAGCACCTGGAAGTGACGCGGGACATCGCCGTCAAGTTCAACCTGAGCTACGGCGAGACCTTCGTCGTGCCGGAGGCGGAGATCGACGAGAACGTGGCGGTGATCCCGGGCACCGACGGGCAGAAGATGAGCAAGTCCTACGGAAACACGATCGATATTTTCGCGGACAAGAAGACGCTGCGCAGCCAGGTCATGGGGATCGTCACGGACTCCGCGCCGGTGGAGGCGCCCAAGGACCCGGAGCGGTGCAACCTGTTCGCCATCGCCGCTCTCTTCCTGTCCGCGGAGGAGAAGGAGGCGCTGGCAACCCGCTATCGCGCCGGCGGCCTCCGCTACAGCGATGTGAAGAAGGATCTGCTCGAACGGGTCTGGAGCCATTTCGCTCCTTACCGGGAAAGAAGGGCCTGGCTGCTGGAAAACCCGGCGGAGCTGCATGCCATTCTGAAGCGCGGAGCCGAGAAGGCGCGGGAGGTGGCAGGCCGGACCCTGGAGATCGTCCAGCGACGGATGGGGCTCAGGTACTGGGCCGTTCCCCCATGTTCTCCAATTACCAAAGGCTGATCGAGAAGGTCGACCGGCACCTCCGGACGTTGCCGGCCTGTGCTTGTCCCGGGGGCTGTTCGGTCTGCTGCCGGGCCGGTCTCTCCCTGTTCCCGGTGGAAGCCTTCTACCTGAGGCGCGCCTTCCGGCAGCTTCCGGCCGGCCTGCGGGAGCTGGCGACAGAGGGGCTGCCGGACGGAGACGGCGATGCCTGCCCCTTGCTTCTCGACGGCCGCTGTCTGCTTTACGAACAGCGGCCCATGCTCTGCAGGACCCACGGGCATCCCTTCATCTTGCGGCCCGATGGGGGGCCGGAGCCCGGTAGCCGGGTGCTCCACCCCGGCTGCGAAGTGCTCGGGCAGGTTGCGGGGAACGAGCCTCCGGGGGAAGCCGGCTCGTTCCTGGACATGGACCGCCTGAACCGCATGCTCGTCGCCGTGAACGAGCTCTTCTTGGCTTGCCTGCCGTCGCGCTCGGCGGGAGTGCCCTTCAGGGTACGCATGGAGCGGATCGTCGCTGCCAACGACCGGGGAGGATTTCTCGATGCCCATCTATGAATACGCCTGCAACGCATGCGGCAGGAAAAGCTCGATCCTGGTGCGCCTGCGGAACGAGTCGCAGACCTTGCGCTGCAAGCACTGCGGCTCCGACCAGCTCCGCCGCCTTCTGTCCGGTTTCGCCCTGCACAAGAGCGAGTCGGGCAGGCTGCGCGAGCTGGATACCCAGAGGCGGCCCGACGATAGTTATTACCGGGATGACCGCAATATCGGCCTGTGGGCGAAGAAGCGGATGCAGGAGCTGGGCGTGGATCTCGGGGACAAGCTGGACGAGAAGATCGAGAAGGCACGAACGAGCAAGCTGGACGACCTGGTCCCCACCTAGCTAGAGGCTGTCCCAAAACGCCCATCTGCGGCGTTGCGCTCGTCCTTCGTCACTGCGGCGTACTTCCATGTACGCCTCGTTCCTCAGGACTTCGTGCGCCTTGCATCTGGCCATCCTTCGGCCCCCGGAACGGGTGGGGGCTTTCGGACAGCCTGCTACAGTAGCGCCGTGCTGAAGTACCTCTCCGCCCGGTCCGGCAGGACCGTCACGACGCGGCGGCCGAAGCCGAGGGTCTGCGCAGCGTAATGGGCCGCCCACACGTTCGCTCCGGAGCTCGTCCCGACCAGGAGACCTTCGCTGCGGGCCAGGGTGCGGGTCGTCTCGATGGCATCGTCGTCCGTCACCGTGACGACGGCATCGATGATGGAAGTATCCAGCACCGGCGGAACGAAGCCGTCCCCGATCCCTTGAATCTGATGCAGCCCCGGCTCCTGGCCGAGCAAGGCGGCCGCGTTGGCCGGTTCCACCGCCACGACCTTGATCGAGGGTTTCATGCTCTTCAGGAACCTGCCGACCCCCCCGAGCGTGCCGCCGCTGCCCACGCCGGCAACGAAAGCATCGATGTCCGCGCCCAGGGCGTCCCAGATTTCCGGCCCGGTGAACCGGTGGTGGACCTCAGGGTTCAGCGGATTCTCGAATTGACCCACGACCCAGATCCGGGAATCGCGCTGCGCCATCTTCTTGAGCCTGGACACGGCTCCTTCGATTCCCTCCTCGGCCGGCGTCAGGATCAACTCGCCGCCGAGGGCCCGGATGATCTTCTTGCGCTCCTCGCTCATGTTCTCGGGCATGAGAATGCGGACCCGGTAACCCCGCTGGACGCCCACCAGCGTGACACCGATGCCGGTGTTGCCGGAGGTGGCCTCTGCGACGATCTGACCGGGTCTGAGCTTTCCGGTCTGCTCCGCGTCCTCCAGGATGTACTTGGCCACGCGGTCCTTGATGCTGCCGCCGGGGTTGAGAAACTCGGCTTTCGCATGGATGGGGTGGTCGTACGTTCGGGAGAGGCAGAGCAGGGGGGTGTTGCCGATGGTTTCGAGGATGTTGCTTCGTACCAGGTTCTTCACGCGCCCAAAGACCTCCCGACCGGCATACCTTCAGAGAAAAAGGAACCCTAGCACAAGGGGGTGCGGCAGACAAGAGATGCGCCTGTTTCGGGAAGAGACCTGCCGCTGACCCGGCTGGCGGCCGGCCGCTGAAAACCGGCACCTGACGCGAGCGCGAGAGGGTCCCGGGCCGCGGCTACCTGACGAGAACCGAAACCTTGTCCGTGTCGCTGCGGCCGGCCGTGTCGGTGACTTTCAAGACAACGGTATAGGTCCCGGGCCGGCCGTACTTGTGCGCGACCGTCTCCCCGGACTGGGTCCCGCCGTCGCCGAATTCCCACGCTACCGATTTCATCGTGAGCCCGTAAGCCAGGCGGCTGGAAGAGGCGTCGAAGCGGACCTCTTGTCCGGGGGCGACCTCCGCATAGACGGGATGGGCGATCGCCTTGGTGCGCAGGAAGGTCTGGTGGATCCGCACCTGCCCGTCCACGCATTCGATGATCTCCGGGTAGTCGTCCCGATCCAGGTCGTCCACGCAGGACCCGTGCCACCAGTCGAGCTCCTGGTCGACGTAGTCGAACTGCCGGACCGTGGGAATCGAGAAGTTGCCCTTGCCGTCGTTCACCTGGAGCAGGAGGCGGCCGTACTCGGGCTTGGGCCCGTATCCCATTTCGTAGTTCCCGTAAGCCCGGTTGGTGAACAGGTCCTGGGCCCCGTCCTGATTGAAGTCGAGGACTTGGCCTTCCCAGGTGATTCGATTGATCTTCGGAAGCCGGCTGCTCCAGTCCTCGAAGCTGCCGTCCGGCCTCTGGTGATACAGGTTGTCTTCTCCTTGGGTGCTTTGCAGGGTGATCTCGTTGGTGAAAAGGATGTCGAGCCTGCCGTCACCGTCGGCGTCGAAGAGGGAAGCGCTGGTCGATTTGAAATCGTTCTTCGGCAGCAGCGGGGCCTCCTGGAACTTGCCGGGGGCCGCCTTGCCCGCGTTCAGGTAAACCCGGTTCGGCTCCCCGCCGGCCAGCAGGGTCGGCTTCAAACAGGCCAGGACTAGGTCCGGATACCCGTCCTTGTTGAGGTCCCCGAAGTCTCCGCCCCGGGCGCTCACGCCCTGGTTCGGCAGGAACTCCTTGCTGCGGTCCAGGAACCTGCCTCGACCCTGGTTGATGAAGAGGGAGTTCTTCTGCCCTCCGCCGGCGAGAAGGCCTCGTTCCCAGTTGCACATGAAGAGATCCAGGTCGCCGTCAAGATCCACGTCCACGGGCAGGGCCCTGCTGGTCCCCATGGGGGTCCGCGGCAGGGCTTGCTCCCCCTTCGCGGTCGTCAGATTGCCTTTGCCGTCGTTCAGCAGGAGATGGCTCGGCTGCCCTCTCATGCCGATGACGACGTCCTGGTCGCCGTCCCCGTCCAGGTCTGCGATGCTGATGGTCTCCACGACGCTCTTGCCTCTGACGATCACGGATTCGTCGACGAAATCCTTGCGCACCCAGCCCTGTTGGGTCTGGAAGAAGAGCATCAGCTCCCGTTCGTGACGTTGCCCCATGACGATGTCCGGCTTGCCGTCGCCGTTGAGGTCCCCGGTGTCGCAGCTGCGGGAGACCCAGGCGGTAAAGGGCAGGTTCAGCTTGACGTTGGCCGTGGCAAACCGGAAGCCCTTCGGCCAGTCGTTCACCCACAGCGGGGTCTGCTCGTTGCCGGGCCCGATCGTGAGGTCCGGCTTGCCGTCGCCGTTGATGTCGGCCAGGTCGAGGCTCTCGGCGCCGAAGCCGAACGGACGGGGCAAGACGAGGTCGGGCTTGGCCTCGAACGCTCTCCTGCCCCCCGCGCCGGGAACGTTGATGAAGAACATCGCGGAGGCCCGGTTGGCACAGAATACGAGGTCGGGAAAGCCGTCCACGTTGATGTCCGTGAAGAGCACGTAGTAGGCAATGTCCTTCGAGAAGTCCATGTTCGGGTCGAACTCCCGGGCCATGTAGGGAGGCAGCGGCTGCGGGGTGAAACGGCCGCGTCCGTCGTTGAGGAGGATCTGGCTGCTTCCGGCGCTTGCGATCGCGACATCTTGATCGCCGTCCTTGTCGAGGTCGGCAGAGTCGACCCGATGGCTCCGCTCGTTTCCGGCAGGAAATCCCATCGCCGCCGTCATGTCCCGGAAATGGCCTTGCCCGTCGTTGACGTAGAGCAGGTTCGGGCTTCCGTGCGGCTTCTTGGGGTCGGCGGTGTTGGCCAGCACGGCGTCGAGGTCCCGGTCCCGGTCCACGTCCACGAGGTGCACGTGGGCGGTCCAGAGGTCCGCCTTGGGAAAATGGGTGGCCGTCGCGTCGATGAAGCTCCCTTTACCGTCTCCGAGCAGCAATTGGCTCTGCCCGGGCAGGTTCGCGATCACGATGTCCGGGTTGCCGTCCCCGTTCACGTCGCCGATGTCCGCTCCCTTGCTCATGGCCACCCCGGGGAGGTCCACGACCCTGAAGTTCCCCTTGCCGTCATTGAGGAAGACGCGGTTCTTCTGCGGTTCTCCGGTGGCGTAGAAGTGGTAGTAGAAGGCGGTGCCCACGAAATCCTGGTCCCCGTCTTTGTCGAGATCCCCGACCGCCAGTCCGCTGAAGTGGATGGTCGTATCGTCCAGCACCGGGTTGTGCCGCACGCGCTCGAAGTTCGGCACGCCGTCTCCGTCCCGGTCCGGGCCCTGGAGGTAGAGACGGAGATGGCCGAATTCGGTGTCCTCGTGCGGCATCCAGGACGCAGCCAGGAGCAGGTCCTTGCGGCCGTCGCCGTTGAAGTCCGCGAACTTGATGTCCGAGACCCAGCTCCAGTCCGGGGGGATGTTGTATCCGGGAATCTCGTAGATCGCGCCGTAGTAGGTAAACCCGTTCAGGCGCCCGCCCGCCTTGCCGTCGGCGTTGCGCACCACGACATCGGCGCTCCCGATGAAGGTGTTCTCCGGGACCCGCGCGCGGATGAGGCTGCTCGAGACGACGTTGACATCGAGGGCGCTTTTCCCTCCGATCCGCAGCTCGAGCCCTTTCCGGAAGTTGGTGCCCGCGACCTCCACCTGCGTCCAGCCGTGTCGGGGGCCGGCGCTCGGCACGATCGCGGTCACGGTGGGCGCATTCGCATACGCGGGTGTCGCCTGCGCGGGTCCTGCGCTTTCCTTCAGCGGGGGAAGGCTCAGCGGCGTGAACACCGGGCCGCGGCGGGCCGCAGCAGGCGGCGGGCTCATGTCATGCAAGGCGATGAGCGCAAAGGTCGATAACAGGAGGCCGAGGGCATACTGGAAGCGGAGTTGCATGGCCGTCATCTCCTTGTTCCGCCGGGGACGATTCTTCTCCCGTCCGCTCCCGGTCTTTCCGTGCGGGGCGCAGGTCGGCTGATGGAAGCATCGTCCGGCTCCGGCTCTCCTCTGGCGGTGAACGACTTGGTGAGGAAGCAGATCCTTTCCTCGTCGATTGCGGCGTCCGGAAACAACTCCTGAACGGCGCGCCTGCGCAGGAGGTGGATGTCGCCCGGATCGAAGCCGTATAGAAATCTGTGAAGGGAACGTCTGACATGCTGGGGAAGATACTGGACG
This sequence comes from bacterium, assembly GCA_040756235.1. GTDB lineage: Bacteria > Desulfobacterota > DSWW01 > DSWW01 > DSWW01 > JBFLZG01. The sequence goes on from JBFLZG010000002.1 coordinate 9,198, forward strand.
AACGGGAGCATCAGATGCGGTTCGATGGGGAAATCCATGGCAGGCACCTGCACGAGATACAGACGACGGGCCACCCTGCGGATCTCGCGGGCCAGCTCGAGCTGGGCTGGAAAAGCGCCCACGTGCTCCAGGACGGAGTTGCAGACCACGCAATCGGCACTGCGGTCCCGAAAAGGAAGATGCAACGCGTCGGCCACCACGAAGCGGCCGGGGGTGAGCCGGTCCGGCCTGCGAACATCCAGGCCGATGACCTTCAGGGATCCCATGCGATCCTGCAGCCCGGTCCAGAAGCCGCCCCATCCCGCACCCACGTCCAGGAGCAGCCGAACGCCTCGGGGTTGGAGCAGATGCAGGATCTGCCGGGCCCTCTTCCTGCGGTACCGGGCGGCGAGACCGGCAGCGAAACGGAAGATCCGTTGAGCCCTTTGCTGCCGCCGGTTGAGGACTCGAGGGTTCGGCATCTCTTCTCCTGCCGCCAGCCAGACGCACGGGTCTCCACGCATTCATCCTAATCAGAGAGGAGGAAGCAAAGCAAGGCGATGCAGGCAAGCCATCCCATCCGCATGGATGGACCACCCGGCCACGGGGTCATGCCGATCGTGCGCCGGCACAGGGGAGATCGGGCAGGAACGACGAGCGGTGCGTCCGGCACCTCACGACGATTCCTTGATCCCGCCGAAGGCGCGGGAAGAAAAGGATCCTCCTCACTCTACCGACAGCAGAACCGGGGCCGAAGGAGGTGTCCGGTCCACGCCGTCGGGCGGCGGAGGCAGCGTCGGAGGGCCCAAGCCGGACTCCGGGGCGACAAGGATCTTGTCCGAGAGAGCGCTTTCGTTGCCCTGGTTGTCCACGGCCCTGACGGCGTACGCGTAGGTGACGCCATTGTCTACGGAATCGTCGAGGAAGTCGGTTCCGGCGCAGGGCCCCGAATTCGCGCGGTGCAGGAAAGGTCCCTCGGTGCATCGAGACCGATAGACGTTGTATCCTTTCAGGTCCGCCTCCTGGTTGCGATTCCAGGTGAGTCTGACCGCACCGTCGCCGGGCCCCCCGGAGAGCCCCGTGGGCGGCAGCGGAGGAATGGAGTCGGATCCGGTCTTCTCGAACACGAAGATCGTGACGGAGTGCTTGGGAAAGTGATACGAGAAGGTGCTGCCGGGGACCGTCAGGGTGCGCTGGGTGGTCTTCACGCAATCTCCGGACGGGCAATCCTCGGGTTCGTTGTTCGCACCCGGCGAAGGGCCCGTGAGGGAGAGGACCTTGACCTTGCTTTTCGGGCGGAAGTCTTTCAGATCAACAGGTACGTCGTACCCTCTTTCGGGGTCCAGATTGACGACGAAGAGGGAGAGTCTGTTTCCGCTCTTCGACACCGTGGCGAGAGCCTGAAGGTAGTCGTTCTCAAAGTCCTGGTTTGCGTAACCGATGGTGAGGCCGGTCTGCGGCCCGGAGAGAAAGGTCGGCGCGCCCCGGACTTCCGCCGGGACCACGAAATCGAGCACGTTCCAGCGGTAGGCCTTCAGCAGATGAAAGGACGGCCTCCTGTGAGGGTCCGGCCTGCCCGACTCGCGGGTCTCGCCGTCGTAGGCCACCCCTTCCAGAACGCCGACTCCGTCCTGCTCCTGGAACAGGAGCCAGTAATTGGCCAGGGGAACACCGCTGCCGAGGAAGAAGTTGTAGATACAGGCCAGGCTCAACGTTTCGCGCAGCGTACAAGCCTTCGAAAGGTAGGGAGGCTGCATGCAAACCTGATACTGGACATTCAATTCCGTGAAAAAGATGGGCTTCCCCCCGGTATACGGCTGGATCTGATTGTAGAAGTATTCGACCGTCTTCCAGCTTCCCTGGAGACACTTGTACCATTCCAGACTATCCTTCAGGTCCACCCAGGCGGACTCGGAACCTCCTGCCCATTGACGGAAGAGCTGAAGCTGCTGAGCAACGTGCAAGGGCTTTCCCGGAAGCTTCTCCACCTGCAACCTCACGAGGTGACGCCCGGGTAGAAGCCGGAACGCTTCCGTGCGGAGGGCCGCCAAAGGGGCCTGAAGCGTCCAGTCGCCCTTCAGGGCGCCATCCACCCACAGGCTCAGACGGGGACATTCGCCGCGGGAACACGCTCCCTCCACGAGGAACTGGAAGGAATGGTCTCCCTCCTGCTCCACCTCGAAGGGCGCCTCGAGACTCGTGCCGCTGCGCACGAACGTGAGCCCGTCCACGTGTCCGCTCACGGCCGGCATGTGGGAGTGATGGATGAAGAAGTCGAACGCACTGCCGGCGCTTTCCAGCATGAACTGGTGATAGCGCAGCCAGTCCGCGTTCTGCCAATAAGCGTCGAGACCCGTGCCACCGCCTATGACGCCGATCCGGATGCCGGGGTCGATGGCCTTCATGGCCTGCGAATAGGACCTCACGCGGTCCGCGTAATTCTCCCAGCCGGGAAACGTCTCCTCGTTCCCCAGCTCCCAGTACTTCACGCCATAAGGCTCCTTGTGGCCGTTGGCGGCCCGGAGCGCAGCCCAGTCGGTCCCGCCTCCGGGGTTGGAACCATCGTCCGGGGCGTTGCAGTACTCGACCCAATCTGCCGCGTCCTGGACCGATCCGGGTCTGGCCCCCGCAACGGACACATTGACCACCAGGATGGCCTCGGCCGCCACTTCTTCCGCGTATTGCAGGAATTCGTCCGTGCCGAAGGTTTGCGGGATCCCCTCTCCGCCGTAATCCGGATTGCGGCTTTCGATGGGGCCTATCCCGTCCTTCCAGAAGAAGCTGTTGGCGCCCAGACCGTGGGGATAACGTATCACGGTGGGCCCGAGCTCCTGGATATAGGGCAGGTAGTAGTTCCAGGTCCGTTTGGCCGTATCGTATTGTTGCTGATTGGCGATCCATTGGCTGAAGCCCATGGATTCCCCGCCGCACATCACGGAGTTGCCGAAAACGAGCGGACTCACGGCCTGCCGGGCCCCGGCGGGCTCGACCAGGATTTCGACTCCGCGCGCGCCCGCTGGCATCGTCGTGAGACCTGCGAAGGTGAAGACGGCGGACAGGATCGTGAAGCGAAAGGAACGTCCGTGCATGATCTGCTCGACCTCACGTCAGGAGCTGTCAGGGGAGTGCTGGCGATTCCGGAACTACGGTTCGCAAGGGAAAAAGCAAAGCACGTTCCAATCGTTTCTTGTCATGCAAGGCCCTCCATGGGGAGTCGGTTCTCCATTCAGAACAGTAAGATACAAGTAGAAGAAAAAAAGGAATATCTACAGAACAGATTCCTGGGGTCGTATGGATCACCAAAAAGTGCACGACTTGCCGAAAATTGTCATCCGTAGCAGTCTGTCTTGCAGCGCGGGAATCCGCAAGGAAGCGGGAGGCCCCGGAGCCGTCCCGGCTGTCAAATGTTTGACTCGCCGTTCTCCAGCCGGCTATATAGAGCCTGTCCCAAAACGCCCATCTGCGGCGTTGCGCTCGTCCCTCGTTACCGGCGTACTGAAATGTACGCCTCATTCCTCGGGATTTCGCGCGCCTTGCATCTGGGCATTTTTGAACAGGCTCTCGAACTGGGGGTTGTGGGACAAGCTCTATATATATGGAACCGTCTTCCGGTCGAGAGGCCTCCGTCCGCGACCGGCATGCGGCTCCGCTCGGGGTTGTGGCGAATGAACGACCGATCCATCCCACAGTGGATCTTCGATGTATGCACGGCTGATTCCGCTCTCGGCTACAGACTCCAATGGATCTTCGTTCTGACACTGACCGCCGCCCTGTCGCTTCTTCTCCTCCGCATGGGAGCCCCCCACATTGCCGTCATGCCGTGGGACATCTTCATCCAGCTTGACGGCGGGTGGCGAATCCTGAACGGCCAGATCCCCCATGTGGACTACTACACGCCTCTGGCCCCTTTGCCTTTTCTGCTGACCGCCGCCGGAATGAAGCTTGCCCCGCCCTCGACCTCTGCCATTACGTACGGGAACGTGATCCTTCTGGCTGTGGCGACGCCTTGGGCCTGGCTCATCGCCCGAAGTCGCATGTCGACGGTCCATGCACTGCTGTTCGTGTCGTTCACCGCCTTTCTGCTGATCGCCCCCAGGGCCCTGGGTGATACCCCGCGAGCGACCACGTACGCCATGATCTACAACCGCTTCGGGTTCGCCCTGCTGTCGATGCTCTTCGTGGAACGGCTCCTCATGCCCCGCGGTCCGATGCGGCCCCGGGCGTGGCTGCTTGGAGCTTTTTCGAGCGGGCTGATCCTGGCCCTTCTCCTGCTGTGCAAGATCACTTATTTCATCTTCGGCATAGCGGGGGTTCTGCTCCACCTGTTCCTTCGGCGGGAAAAGAGGATTTCTCAATCCATTTCGATGATCGTCGGCTTTTCCGTCGTCGCGGCCGCGGCCGGGCTCCTCCTGCGCCTCGATCTGGCCGCGCTGGTCTCGGATGCCGCTCTTGCCTCCATGAGGCAGTCCCCCGTGAGGTTCTGGCTGGCCTTGCGGCTTCTTCTCAGCAACTTCCCCCAGTTCTACCTCCTGTTCTTCGCGATGCTCGTCCTGATGGCCGGGGGGTGGCCTGCAGAGCCTCCGCCGGGCCGGCGCTTCTTGCGGCACGAGCCGGTCCTGACATCGTCCTTCATCGCCTTCTCCGGTCTGGTCCTTTGTTCGACGAACTGCCAGCCGGCGGACATCCCCCTCCTCTTCATCGCAGGGCTGGTTCTGGCGGAGTATTTGCGGCGGGCGATCAGGAGTGAGGAAAATCCGGGGAGGCCGATCCTCCAGACCACGGCAGGCATCAAGTACCTTGCCGCCGTCATGGTGGCCACCTACTTGTTCGCCGGCATCTTTCTCAAAGACGTGACCAGCACGATGTACGCCGTCGCGTGGCACGAGCTCGCACTCCCGCGCTGCCCGGACAGCGAGCGCCTGCAATCGAGGACTCTGCGTGATTTTGTGGTGGATCGCTCGGCAATTGTCTCGACGGTCGTGCCGAGGACGAACGTGGAGGCGTTCACGGTCCAGATCAATGACGGCCTGTCCCTGCTGCGCCGCCACGCTTCGAAAGACACCCGGGTCCTGACCATGGGTTTTTCGAATCCCTTCTCCTTCGCCCTCGAGCTGCCTCCTCCCCGGGGCGACGCGCTCTGGTGGCAGGTAGACGTGACCTTCAATGAGACGTTGTTTCCCGCAGGCGAGAAGGTCTTCAACGACGTGGATCTGGTGATGGTGCCCAGGTTCCCGGAGCGTACCGAGGCTACGGCTACCATGGAGCGAATCTACAGAGATCGGCTGGACCTGCTGTTCTATGAAAAGGAAACCACGTCCTTCTGGACGTTGCTGGCCCGGAAGCCGGATCGCCCCGGCGGCTGAGTCGTCCGTTTCCGGTCGCCGGCTTTGAGGGAAGAGATTGTCGTCAGGGTGATGGGAGGAGGGTTACAGCTGAACAGGTGACCGCTATCGTGCGGCGGCCTTTTCTTCCTGGAGAAGCTTCCGGAGGAGCTCGTTTTCCGCGGCCTTCTCCTTCTGGTATTCGAGAAAGACCCCGTGCTGGCTCTCATCCAGCACCTTCCCCAGCTTCTCGCCGGTTTCTCTGTCCAAGGAAGCCTTCTGGTCCAAGGAATCCTCTATTCTCCGGGAGACGGGCTCCTCTGCCTGGGGCCCGGTCGGGGCCGGTGGGGTCCGGCCCTTTTCGAATTGCTCCTGCAGGATTTCCCGGACCTGCGCCGACTGCTCGTCGCTCAGCCCGAGCCGCCAGTCGAGCTCGAAGAGGTCTCTCTCGACCGGGGAGGCGCCGGCGAGAGACCTCTTCTTGTCCGTGTACTCCCGGTAACGCTCCGACTGGGCCGAGCTCAGGACGCCCTGCAGCTCGTCTTCCAGGGTTCTCCCCGACGACGGGCCTCTGGGCGGCTCGTTTCTCCTCCTCGTCAGGATCTCTTCGAGCGCCGTGCGTTGCTCCTGGCTCAGCTCCAGCACGGCGGCGAGTTCTCCGACCTGCCGGTTCACCTCGTGTGCCACCAGCTCCTTCATGACGGGCTGAGTGAAGATTCTGGAGAAGATGTTCCCGAGGCCCTTTCCGGCCGGTTGATCCAGGTCCTCTCCCGGGTGCGTGCCAGGGCCCGCGGCCTCGGGACCCGAAGGTGCGGCCCCGGGGCCTTCGGACAATGGAGAGGTCGACTCCGGTGAAGGCGCTGCCGTCGGGGCGGAGGCCGGCGCCTTCTGCTCGAGCTCGCTCACCCGCTGCCTGAGCGAGGCCAGCTCCTGCCGCTGTCTTTCGATCTCGGCAAAGCTGAAATGCTGCGTCGTGCCGTCGGGCAGCACGACCTCGAGGACCTCTCCGGCGCTCACCCTCGGCGCCGAAGCTTCCCGTTCGAGCAGCATCAGCCCGTAGGCCACGGCCATGCCGGCGACGAAGCTCAGCAGGATCCGAAGGGTGTTTCTCTTCATCGTTTCCGTCACCTGCCTCTCATTGGGCCGCCGCCTGCGTGAACTCGACGATCTGCCGGAGCTTGGCCAGGCCGAGCCCTCGATCGATCGAGTCCCGGGCCATCTCGATCCCCTCGGTCAGACCGAGCGCCGCGCCGGCCGCGTAGAGGGCCGCGCCGGCATTGAGCAGGACCACGTCCCTCCTGGGGCCCGGATGCCCTTGAAGAACATCGAGAATCAGCCGGGCGTTGGATTCGGCCGCTGCGCCGCGGAGGTCGGAAGCGCTCGAGACCGGTATCCCGAACGCGCTCGGGTGCAACGTATCTTCGCGCACTTCGCCGGCGATGAGCTCGCATACGAAAGTCTCGCCCGCGGTCGTGATCTCGTCCATGCCATCGGCGCCGTGGACCACGAGGGCTCTCCGGCAGCCGAGTTCCCTCAGGGCCGCGGCGACCAGTCGGGTGAGGCCCTTGCGGTAGACTCCGACGACCTGCACGGTCGCTCCGGCCGGGTTGGTCAGGGGGCCGAGGACGTTGAAGATGGTGCGTATGCCGATCTCCCTGCGCGGGATCACGGCGTGCTTCATGGCCGGATGGAGGGAAGGCGCGTAAAGGAATCCCAGCCCGCAGCGGCGGATGCAGAGGCCGACGCGCTCGGGGGACAGATGCAGATTGATGCCGAGAGCCTCGCAGACATCGGCGCTGCCGCACGAGCTGGACACCGACCGGTTGCCGTGCTTGGCCACCGGAACGCCTGCGCCGGCCACGACGAAGGCAGCTGCAGTGGAGATGTTGAACGTGTGCGTCTGGTCTCCGCCGGTACCGCAGGTATCGACCAGCAGCCGCTCGCACGCGCGCCCCGGCGGGTTTGCCCTACCTTCCGCATCTTCCCATGGGATCGCGGTGGCGCGCTCGCGCATCACGCGCGCAGCGGCGGTGATTTCCACGACCGTTTCGCCCTTCATGCGCAACGCGGTGATCAGGGAGGCGATCTGGGACGGGGTGGTCCGGCCGTCCATGATCTCCTGCATGACCGCCCGCACCGCGTCCTCGGCGAGGTCTTCCCTCTGGACTACCCTGGCAATGGCTTCCTGGATCATGCAAGGCTCTCCGGCCGGCTGTGGGCGAGGCCGCCGCATCTCGTGGCGTGTGGCATCCCGAGCGCGGGCTTCGACGGCACCGGGACTGCCGGCCGCAAGGGCTATGATCGAATGGAAGTCCGGAAAAATCAAGGGCGAGGAGGCAGGCGATAAACGGCCATCTGCGGCGTTGTGCTCATGGGGCGTGGAGGCGAGGGCAGCCTGCCCCGGCGCAGGGCGGGGTACCCCAGTCCGAACGCAAAATTGACTCACGCTTTTGTAGGGGCTATCCCTGACGGGCGCTTTCCAGCAGGGCGGTGGCGATCCGCTCCAGGTCCTGTCTGGCAACTGAGGGGGGAAAGGCGCACAGGGAGCGCAGCGCGCGGTGGATCCATTGCCGCGCCTTGCGGGCGGTGTAGGAGAAACCGCCCAGGCGAGAGAGCAGATCGCGGACTTCCTCCAGGCAGCGTTCGCGTCCGGCGTGGCTGAAGATCTGACAGAGTCTTTCGCGCGAGCTCGGGGTGGCGCGCCGTAGAGCCGCCAGCACCGGCAGGGTCACCTTCGCCTCGGCCAGGTCCTTGCCCGTCTCCTTGCCTGACACCGCGGTCGGCGCGGTGTAGTCCCGGAGGTCGTCGAGCGCCTGGAAAGCGAGTCCCAGGTGCAGGCCGAATCTCTCGAGAGCCGCGATCTCCGTGCGGCCGCCGCGCGTGACGATGCCTCCCAGCCTGCAGCTGGCGCTCATCAGGGAGGCGGTCTTCTTGCGGATGATCTCCACGTAGCGGCCTTCTTCGAGGTCCAGGTTGCCCTGGTTGCGGATTTCCAGCATCTGGCCCTCGACGAGCTCGATGAGCGTCTCCACGGCCGTGGTGAGGACGGAAGGAATTCCGGTGCGGACGGCCAGGTCGGTCACCGCTGCCAGCAGGAAATCGCCCGCGAGGATCGCCACCGCATCCCCCCACAGCCAGTTGACCGAGGGCAGGTTTCTGCGCACCCGGGCATGATCCATGACGTCGTCGTGCAGCAGGGTGCCGTTGTGGAGCAACTCGACCAGGGAAGCGGCCCGCACCACGTTCGGCCGGAGGGCGGGCGCCGTGTCGATGAGCCGGCTCGCACCGTACAGGAGCGCGGACCGCAGCCGCTTGCCCGGCGCGCCGAGCACGTAGCGGATGACCGGCTGCAGCCCGTCCGCGGGCGTGCGGATGGCGGACAGGATCTCCTCGGTCGTGATCCCGCCGAGCAGGCCGGCCCCGGAGGCGACCATCCCTTCTCCGGAGGGTTTGATCGCTTTCGGCTCGGGGAGGGGTCGTCCGAGCGGCCCGAATCCCATCACATTTCCCTTCCCATCGCGGGGTTCCTCCGCTGGAGGAGCAAGAGGAGTGCCAGCCAGCACAGGTGAAAGGGTAAAGGCCAAAGGTCAAAGGGAAGAAAGGTGGAAGCCTCGCATCGCTCTTACCTTTTCCAGCCCTTTACCCTTTCACCCGTTCAAGTCGCTGCGAGATTCGGAGAAGGAAAGGATGGGGGGTGCGGATCCCGGGCCGGGAATCCACCTGTGAGCCTCTCTTCACAGCAGCAACGGCCAGTTCCTTCACACCGGCGCCAGCGGTTCGGCGGGCAAGGGGAGCTCCCGGGAGGAGGCCGTTACGCCCCGGGCAGCGGGTCTGCCGCGCTCTGCAGCCTCTTCCGCAGCAGGGTGAAGCGCTGTTGGGTGCGGTTGTTGCGGATAGCGATCGCCAGGGCCTTGCGCGTGCCCACGATCACGACCAGCTGCTTGCCCCGCGTGATCCCCGTGTAGAGGAGGTTGCGCTGGAGCAGGAGATAGTGTTGCGTCAGGACCGGCAGCACGACCGCGGGGTACTCGTTTCCCTGGGACTTGTGCACGGAGATGGCGTAGGCCGGAACCAGCTCGTCGAGCTCGCTCAGCTCGTAGGTCACCGCCCTTCCTTCGAACCCGACGGCCAGTTGCGCTTGTTCCTCGTCCACGCGGACGATGCGGCCGATGTCGCCGTTGAAGACCTCCTTGTCGTAGTTGTTGCGGATCTGCATGACCTTGTCGTTCAGACGGTAGACCCAACCCGCCCTCTGCAGGGCAGGTCCGGCCGGATTGATCCGCTGCTGCAGCAGGAGATTGAGGTTCTCCGCTCCGACCACGCCGCGATGCATGGGGGAGAGGACCTGGATGCCTTCCATGGGGTCGAACCCGAAGCGCTCCGGGATCCTCTGGGTGCAGAGCTCCAGGATCAGGCCGGCGGCACGCTCCGGGTCCGGCTCCTCGATGAAATAGAAGTCTTTACGCCCTTCCTTCTCGGTGTCCGGCGTCACGGGGCCCTTGCCCTGCAGAATGCGGTGCGCGTTGGTGACGATGAGGCTGGCTTCGGCCTGACGGAAGATGTGGTGGAGGCGCACGACGCCGATGCGGCCCGATTCGATGAGATCCTCCAGGACCCTGCCGGGCCCCACGGAGGGAAGCTGGTTGACGTCGCCGATGAGAACGAAGATCCCGGACCGCGGCAGCGCCTTCACCAGATGGTAGAAGAGCAGGCAGTCCATCATGGACGCCTCGTCCACGATGAGCAGCTCCGCTTCCAGAGGATTGTCGGTGCCGCGCAGAAAGCCTCCCTTCTGGAAGCTGAACTCGAGCAGGCGGTGCAGGGTCCTGGCGGGCTCTCCCGTGACTTCTTGAAGCCTCTTGGCCGCTCGGCCGGTGGGCGCGGCCAGAAGGAAGCGCAAGCCGAAGGAGCGGCAGATGGAGACGAGCGCCCGGACCAGGGTGGTCTTGCCGGTGCCGGGCCCTCCGGTGATGATGAGGCACTTCTCGCGCAGGGCGCGCTCGATGGCCTGGCTCTGCTCCGGCGCGAGCCCGAAGCCGAGAGCGCTTTCGGCCTTGCGCACCGCCTGCGCGGTATCCGCGACCGCGGTGGAGACGCGCGCCTGGAGAAAGGCATGGAGCAGGGCAGCGGTGCCCTTTTCCGCCGTATGGAAGGCCGGCAGGTAGACGGCCTTGCGGTTCTCCTGGAAGGTCTCGATCTCGTCGTTGAGATCCTCGATGCAGATCTCGCGCTTGAGGAACAGCTCCGCGATGCCCCTCTGCAACACCTCCTCGTCCTGGATCTCCAGAATGACTTTCGACCGATCCAGAAGGGTGTCGTAGGGAAGGAACAGATGGCCTTCCCGGGAGGCCTCTTCGAGGACGTAGAGCGCTCCGGCCTCGGCGCGCGCCACCGAGCCGGGGTCCACGCCCATGGCCCGGGCGATGCGGTCGGCCGTCTTGAAGCCGATGCCGAATACTTCGGAGGCGAGCCGGTAGGGGTTCTCCTTGACGCGCAGGATCGACTGATCCCCGTACTGGCGGTAAATCTTGACCGCCAGACCGGTGCTGATCCCGTACTGCTGCAGGAACAGCAGGATTCTGCGAACTTCCCGCTGCTCGTCCCACCGCGCCCTGATCTTGGCGATGCGGACAGGCCCGAACCCTTCCACCTCGGAGAGTCGTTCCGGATGGTTCTCGATGACCTCCAGGGTCTCGGTCCCGAAGCGGTCCGTGAGCCGCCCGGCCATGACCGGACCGATCCCCTTGAGGAGGCCACTGCCCAGGTACTTGCGGATGCCGTCCACGGTCGCGGGCAGGAGGCTGGTATAACTCTGCACCTTGAACTGCCGCCCGAAGCGCTTGTGGTTCACCCACTCGCCCCTGAGCAGGAGGGTCTCGCCGGGGCTGACCGAGACGAGGTTTCCGACCACCGTCGTGGGTTGGAGCTGGCCCTTCTGGCGGACCCGGGCAACGGTGTAGCCGTCCGCTTCGCTGGTGTAGACGATCTGGGTGAGCTCACCCTCGATCTGGGTCAGGGTTTGCACGCGACGGGTCCCTTTCGCATCCGCCGGGGCTCGCGTTCCGGTCCGTTGGTCGGATCGCCTTCCGGGTTTCCTTGCGGGCGGTAGGGGCAGCTCTCGGGGGGCGCGGGGCGGGGGGCGACCCGCACCGGGCCCAGGTGCTGCAGCTCATTCAACGTTTCGATGCGCGTCCGCTTGACCGTACAGGAGAAGGTCGAGAGGATTCTTCGCGTCCTGCGGCTGCCGCAGCAGCCGCACTTGCGCCCCAGGATGCGCCACTGGTTGCGTCGCTCGAGATAGGAGGAGACGGATCCGCACTTGCGACATTGGTATTCGTAGATCGGCATCCGTCCCCTCTCCAGGCACATCAGGAGGATCGTATGGCCGCCATTCTGCCGGACAACACGGAAGCGGCCGCAGGAGACTGCGCTATCAATCTATCATCTGCGCGCCATTTCCTCCAACGCCGCCGGAGGCCGCGCAGATGCCGTGTGATTGAACCGTCCCGGTGGCCTTGACTATAATCGCGACCGCCCGTGGTGCAAACCGCTCCTTGCCGCGGCCGGACGGGGCGCGCAGAAATCAGATCCGCGAGAAAAGGGTGTGCTTCCGGACCATGAGACGGCGAAGGCCGAGCTACATCCTCACAGGAGAGGCATTGCCGGGGGTCTATGACCGCGTCCTCGAGCTGTTGCGGACCGAGCCCGTAAAGACGGTGCTCGACCTGCCTGCCGGAGCGGGGCTGCTCTCGGCGGCGCTTTCAGAGGCGGGATTCCAGGTCGTGGCCGGGGACGTCCGTCCGGCCAAGTTCGGGCCGAGCGGCATCGCGATCATCGAAGTCGATATGAACGGAAGGCTGCCGTGGCAGAGCGCGTCGTTCGATGGCGTCGTTTGCGTGGAGGGCATCGAGCATCTGGAAAGCGTCCTGGGGCCCTGCCGGGAGCTCTTCCGAGTGCTCAAGCCGGGGGGAGTCCTCGTCATCACGACCCCGAACGTCGCGAATCTGTGGTCGCGCGTGAAATTCCTGCTGCGCGGGACGTTCTACTGGTTCGACGAGGACGCGGCGTCGCGCTTCGGTCACCTCAACCCGATCCCCTGGTTCGAGCTGGAGTATGTGTTGCAGGCTTGCGGGTTCCAGGTCGAGGTGGTGACGACCAACCGCTTGCGGGTCGGTTGGATGTGGCCTGGAGCGATCCTCCGCTTCATGGCCCGGTTCCTTCCCAGATCGGGCCGCTCCCACGCTGCCGGCAATCGGACACCGATCCTGGCCGGGGAAATCCTCGTGATCAAGGCGAGGAGACCTGAAAAGAAACCGGAGGAGCCTCATCCGGTGAGCGGGGCCGGCTGCGAGCGAGAATCCAGAGTACGGTAACCCTGTTCGAAGGCCTGCCCGTTCGATTCCAGCGCCTTTCCTTCGAAAAGGCCCCGGAGCGCCTCTGCGTAACTCTCCTTGGCCAGCGGGAACAGCCCGCTCGCCGCCAGGGCGCCCACCATGACGAGGTTCATGGACCGTATGTCCCCGATCTGCTGGGCCAGCTCCGTGGCCGGCACGATCTCGAGAACCTCCAAGTGGCGCCGGAGCAGCGCGAGGATCCGGTCGGCCCCGGGATAGCGCTCTTCGCCCGCGAGGACTCCGATCGGGTAGATCGGCCTGGGATTCACCAGGACCCGCAGGTCCGGCCGGCCGTATTCCAGGGCGACAATCAAGGTCTCCAGCGGCTCGAAGCCGACCAGGATGTCGGCATCCCCCTTCGGGATCAGGGGCCCCAGGGGCGAGCCCCGGGTGATGCGGACGTGGCTCATGACGGAGCCGCCGCGCTGCGAGACGCCGTACGTCTCGCCTACGGTGGCGATCCATCCCTCGAGCAGGGCAGCCTGGGCGATGACCTGAGAAGCCGTGATGTTCCCCTGGCCGCCGACGCCTGCGATGATCAGGTTGAAGGAGGACTTCATGGCGGAACGGCTCATGCGCGCTTCTCCCCCTCGATGATGCGGATCGCTTCGGCCGGACAGAGCTTTGCGCAAAGGCCGCAGCGCGAACAGACGACCTCGTCGATGGAGGCGCGGCCCGTCTCCGCGTCCCACACCAGTGCCGGGCACCCGAACGCCGCGGAGCAGAACCGGTTGCATCCGCACTGTGCGCCGATGCACTTCTCGGCATCCACAAAGACGCGGCGGGCCGGCAAGCCTTCTTCCCGGGTCTGCAGCAGGCCGCACTTGTGCCGGAACACGAGGACGTGAAGCTCCTCCTTCTCCACCGTTCGGCAGAGCAGCTCGGTGGCCGCCGGTACGTCGAACGGATCCACGACCTCGACCGGAATGCCCATGCCCTGACAGATCGCCTCCACGGAAAGGCTCGGCGCCGCTTCGCCCAGCGCGGTCCTGCCAGTCCCGGGGTGGGGCTGGAAACCGGTCATGGCGGTCGCACTGTTGTCGAGCACGACGCAGACGAAAGCGGAGCGATTGTAGCGGGCGCTCACCAGACCTGGCAGGCAGGCGTGGAAGAAGGTCGAGTCGCCTACCGCCGCGATCAGGGGCTGGCTGAAGCCGAACCGGCCGAGCTGCCCCATGCCGGAGGAGAAGCCGATGGCCGAACCCATGCAATGCATGGTGCGCGACAGAGAATAGCCGGTCCGGCCGAACCCGAGGGAGTAGCAGCCGATGTCTCCGATCAGCAGCCCGTCCCTGCCGTCCAGGCGCAGGGCGTTCTTCATGACCCAGTAGGAGGCCCGGTGCGGGCACCCCGGACAGAAGGCGACCTCGCGCTTCGGAAGCGGGAAATCGACGTCTGCACCGATCCTTTCCTTGAGGGCCTGCCTGCCCCCGGGCGCGTCCCGGCCGAGGCTCCGGCAGAGCGCTTCGATCACGACGTCGGGGTTCATTTCGCCGACTGCGGGTCCGTAGAGCCCCTGCACCGTTCCGGACATCTTGCCGAAGAATCGCGGCGTCCGGATTTCCTGTGCTCCCGCCCTTTGCGCGAGCACCGCCTTGACGTTGTACTCCAGGAACGCGTCCGGCTCCTCAATGATCAGAATCGCCGGGACCCCTTCCAGGTGTCTGCGCAGGAAGCCCTCGGGCAGCGGCCAGGTCGTGCCGAGCTTGAGGATTCCCACCCGTTCCTCGAGGCCGAGGATGCGCAGGGCCTCGGCCGCATACCACCAGCCCGTTCCGCAGGTGACGACGACGAGCTCAGGGCGCCCGGGGCCGCTGTAGCTGTTGAAAGGAGACCCTTCGAACAGCGTCCGGGCTCGAGCCAGCTTCGCCTTGAGCTCCTCGTGCTTGGGACAGGGCGGCAGCGAGGCATAACGGTCCCCCGGCTTCATCCCCGCCTTGCGCCGCAAAGGCCGCAGCGGCCCCAGCTCGATCACCCCCCTGGCATGGGAGATGCGGGTCACGGATCGGACCATGCAGAGCAGCTGGAGCTCCTCGGAGAGCTCGAAGGCCCAGCGGACCATGTCCTTGGCTTCCTGGAACGTGGCCGGCTCCAGCAGCGGAACGTCGGCCAGCCTGGCATAGTGGCGGGTGTCCACTTCGTTGGTGCTGGAGATGCCGCCGGGGTCGTCGCACACGACCAGCACCAGACCGCCCGGGCTGCCCGTCAGGGACATGGCGGTCAGCAGGTCCGAGGCCACGTTCACGCCGTTCTGCTTCATGCTGGCCATGGCCCGCAGCCCGGCAAAGGAAGCGCCGCAGGCCCCTTCCAGGGCCACCTTTTCATTGGCCGACCACTCGGCGTAGATGCCGAAGTGGGGCGCCGCACGTGACAGAACGCCCAGGATCTCGGAAGAAGGCGAGCCCGGATAGGCCGCGCAGTAGTGTACTCCTGCCTCCAGCGCTCCCCGGGCGATCGCCTCGTTTCCCATCATGAGGGCCTTGCGGCCGGGTTCATCCAGCAAGATCGGGTCCATTCTTCCAGCCCCGGGTCCGAAAGCGGGTTCAAATCGTCTCGGCAGATCGGAAGCCATCCTCCGGCTGCCACTTCTCCAGCGCGATGAGGGCGGCTCCCAGGCAACCGGTGAGCTGCGGCTCGGGGGGGATCAGCAAGGCTGTTCCGAGCCTCTCCTCGAGAGCCTTGACCACGCCCGTGTTCCTGGCCACGCCGCCCGTGATCGCCGCCGGCGCCTGGAGGCCGACGCGCGCGGCGAGGGCGGCCACGCGGTCCGCGACCGCCATGTGCAGCCCGTTCAGGATGTCCGGGGCTCGCTCGCCCTTGGCCACCAGGGAGACCACCTCGGACTCGGCAAAGACGGTGCATATACTGCTCACGCGGACCCGCTTGCCGGCGGTCAGGGAGACCCGTCCCATCTCATCGAGCGGGACTCCCAGAGTCTGGCTCATGACCTCCAGAAAACGGCCGGTCCCCGCGGCACACTTGTCATTCATGGCGAAGTCCCGGACCCGGCCCTGTCCATGGATCCGGATCGCCTTGCTGTCCTGGCCTCCGATGTCCAGAACGGTGCGGACCGAAGGCAGGAGGAAATGGACGCCCCGGGCGTGGCAGGTGATCTCGGTCACGGACGCGTCGGCCTCCCCTGCGATCTCCCTCCCGTACCCGGTGGCAACGACGAAGGCCACGGCGCGGCGGCTGGCGCCGGCTTGCCGGAGCGCCTCCAGAAGCGCCCGCCGTGAGGCCTCGCGGCTGTCTGCCCCGGTGGGGAGCAGGGCGGATCCCAGCACCCGGCGACTCCGGCTCAGCACCAGGGCCTTGGTGGAGGTGCTCCCGGAATCGATGCCGGCGACGAGCCGTTCCCCATCAGCGATCATGCGAGCTCCCACGATTTGCATGCGCACGCAAGCACGCAGGACCGATCAGCCTGCCTGCCCCGCGTTCGGGCGAACCAGCTCGTAGCGGCGCGAGCCCAGACCCAGCTTCTCCGCGTACGCCAGCTGGGGTTCCCAGTCCACTCCGGTGACTTCACGGAACTTGTCCTCGGCCGCGGCATTCACGAGCCTGGAGTCGGGCATTGCGGGTGCCCGATTCACCAGATCGACCGAGGCCTGATCGATCGCCACCGGGTCCCGGGCGGCCAGGATCCCCAGGTCGGGGGTGATGGGCGTGTCGTTCCAGGCGAGACAGTCGCAGTCCGGGGTGATGCGCATCAGGAAGTTCATGAAGCCGCATTTCCCCTTTTTCCCTTCCACCGCTCCCATGGCGTACTCGACCGTCTTCTCGAGGACCGCCCGTCCGTCCGTCTTCCAGCGCACCGGAATGGCACCTTCAGGGCATACGACGGTGCAGTCGCCGCACCCGATGCAGAGCTTCTGGTCGATTGCGGCCTTGCCGTCCTCGCCCAGTCGGGCCGCGCCGCTCGGGCAGTGCTTGACGCAGCTGCCGCACCCGAGGCAGCGCGGTCTCTTGACGGCCGGCCGCAAGTCGGAATGCATGCTCTGCTTGCCCGCCGGGGCGGCGCATCCCATGCCCAGATTCTTGATGGCTCCGCCGAACCCCATGAGCACGTGCCCTTTGAAGTGGGAGAGCACGATCAGGGCGTCGGCGTAATGGACGGCCGAGCTGATCTTGAGCTCTTTGAAATGGATGCCCGATCCCTTGACCTTCACGTAATCCATCCCCCGCAGCCCATCCGACACGACGATGGGGGCGCCCACCGTTTCGGGTGTGAACCCGTTTCGGTAGGCCGTCAGGATGTGGTCCACGGCGTTCCTGCGCCCCCCGCGATACAGCGTGTTGGCATCGGTCAGAAACGGCTTGGCCCCGCAGTCCTTGACCAGGTCGACTACGGTGCGGACCAGCGGAGGTGCCAGATACGCGAGGTTGCCCACCTCCCCCCAATGGAGCTTGATCGCCACCAGGTCCTTCTGGCTGACGCACGATTCCAGGCCGGCGGCCGTAAAGACTCGCTGGGTCTTGGCCAGCAGGCTCGACCCCTCCCTCGTTCTCATGTCGTCGAAGTGGACCGGCGTGCCGGCTGAACCGCTCTCCGTCATCTGGGCCCCTTTCCGTCGCAGCCGCCGAGCGTGTCCGAAGGCGCGGATGGAGACGTAAGTAGCTGGGATAAAAGAAGAATAGAAGTAAGTAGAGTAACACACCGCCAGGGCCCCGTCAAACGCCCGCCGCTGCCTCCGCCGGGGCCCCACCATGATTCTTTGCTTGACGGCAACAGCGGCGGGTGGTACCATTTTGAAGGGTTTGACTGATCCACTGGCTGGTATGTACAGAAAAACATGAGTCGGGGGCCATGGTCCAGGGAAAAGAAAGGGGGTGGTCAGGCGAGAGGCATCATGTTCCGAACAAGCAGACAGAAGGCATTGGAGTCAGGCTCGGAAAGCAGGTTTGCGCGTGCTTTCGGGAGAAAAGGTGTCTGAGCCGTACTTTCTGGAGGGGGGAATATGAGTCATCTCGGCGCTAGCCAAGCTGCATTTGCAGAGTTCAACGTCGGCGACAAGGCGGTCTACCCGGCCCATGGGGTGGGCGTCATCGAAGCGATCGAGACGAAAGTGATCTCGGGAAGCGAGCAGACTTTCTACATCATGAGAATCCTCCAAAACGGCATGACCATCTTGATCCCCAAAGGGAACGTGGACAGCGTAGGGCTGCGGCAGGTCATTTCAGAGAAAGAGGTCCGCAGGATCTACGATATCCTCGGCCAGAAGGAGATGGCGCGGGACAACCATCAGACGTGGAACCGCAGGTACCGCGAGTACACGGAGAAGATCAAGACCGGATCGGTCTTCGAAATTGCCGAAGTGCTCCGGGTGCTCTTCCGCCTCAAGAGAAAGAAGGAGCTGTCGTTCGGCGAAAAGAAGATCCTGGATACGGCAACGAGCCTCCTGGTAAAGGAGATTTCCGTGGCCCGCAACATGGGGGAAGACCGGGTCCAGGACGAGCTGATCGGCCTTCTGTCGGCCTGACTTCGACGGACGACTTCCTCACGCGGGATCTTCACTGGACGCCCTTCAGAACCCCTCCCCGACATGGAAGGCAGTGCCGCCGGAGCCTCGGGCGACCGGGCCGAGGTCGGCGGGGCCTTCTTGTCTTCTCTTCCCTCCGGCTGCAAAATGTGCATGAGCGACGCAGTAGGGCCGGCTCCCGCCTGACGTGACAGGCGAAAGCGCACAGGCAGGCAAGAGGCAGGGGCGACGCATGCGTCGCCCGTTCTGTTTGGAGCCTGTGCCTTGCCTTGACCTGGCTTCCCGCAGACGGCTGTGGATCGACAGCGTGCGGACGAGGGAGTGCCGCGGATGCAGATGCCGGATCTCTTCTTTTACAACACGTTGAGCAGGAGCAAGGAGCGCTTCACCCCCGTCGGCGACGGAGTGGTGCGGATGTACGTCTGCGGCCCGACCGTCTACGACGTCAGCCATGTCGGGCATGCCCGCAAGGAGGTGGTCTTCGACGTCATCGCCCGCTACCTGCGGTCCTGCGGGTGGCGGCTGCGCTACGTCCGCAACGTCACCGACGTGGATGACAAGATCATCCTGAGGGCGAGCCAGGAGGGCAGGGACTGGGAAGAGATCGCCAGAAGGTACGAGGCGGCTTTCCGGGAAGACATGGGGGCCCTGGGGATCCTCGAGCCCGACCAGGAGCCCCGGGCGACCGAGACGATCCCGGAGATGCTGGACCTGATTGAGGAGCTGATGGCCAAGGGATACGCCTACTGCGCCTCGGGCAGCGTCTACTTCTCGGTGGGCCGATGGGGCTCCTATGGGAAGCTCTCCCGGCGCCGGCCGGAAGAAATGCTCGCAGGCGCACGGGTCGAGCCCGACGCATCGAAGCGGGACCCGCTCGACTTCGCTCTCTGGAAGGCGTCCAAGCCGGGCGAGCCCTCCTGGCCGAGCCCGTGGGGACCGGGCAGGCCCGGCTGGCACATCGAATGCTCCGCGATGGGGCGCAAGTTCCTGGGCGAGACCCTGGACATCCACGGAGGAGGGATGGACCTCATCTTCCCTCACCACGAGAACGAGATCGCTCAGTCTGAGGCCGCCACCGGCAAGCCGTTCTGCCGCTACTGGATCCACAACGGGCTCCTCACCGTCAATCGAGAGAAGATGTCCAAGTCCCTGGGCAACTTCGTCACGGTGCGGGACGCCCTGAAGAGGTTCCACCCCGAGGTGCTCAGGATGTTCTTTCTCTCCCATCAGTATCGCTCCCCGGTGGACTTCTCGGACGAAGCGGTGGGCGGCACCAGGAGGAACCTCGACTATTTCTACAATACGTTGTTGCGAATCGAAGAGATCTGCGGCAGGCCTGTTCCCGCCGCGGTAGGCGCTGCGGAGGCGGGACAGGCCGCGGGCAAGGTGCCGGAGGGGATGGATGCGGAGATGGCGGACCCGCTGACGAACATGCTGGGGCGCTTCCGAACGGCCCTGAGCGACGACTTCAACACCGCCGAGGCCCTGGGTGAGCTGTTCCGGGCGGCGACCTTCCTCAACCGCTGGATCGACGGGAGCGGTCGGGCCGGAACCCCGGAGGGCAGGGCCCTGCTGCACTTCTTCAGGCGGCAGCTCGGCGAAACCGGCCGGGTCCTGGGGCTGTTTCAGGAGGAGCCCGTGCGCTGGTTCCGGCAGGCCGGCGCGCCCGCCGGCGTGGCGGTCCGTACGCTTTCCGACGAGCGCGTCGAGGAACGGATCCAGGCCCGGGAAGCGGCGCGCAGGTCCAGAGACTGGAAGGCCGCGGACCTCATCCGCAAGGAGCTCGCCGTGCTGGGCATCCTGCTGGAAGACACGCCGCAGGGGACGCGTTGGAAGCGGAGGAGCTGAACGGTCCCGTGGAACGGTTCGAGCTTGTTTCCGAATACGAGCCCAAAGGGGACCAGCCCGAGGCGATCGCCGAGCTGGCAGAGGGCGTGCTGGGGGAGAGGAAACATCAGGTCCTGCTGGGCGTGACCGGCTCCGGGAAGACCTTCACCATGGCCAACGTGATCGCCCGGGTGAACCGGCCCGCGCTCGTGATCGCGCCCAACAAGACGCTCGCCGCCCAGCTCTTCACCGAGTTTCGCGCCCTCTTCCCCCGGAATGCGGTCGAGTACTTCGTGAGCTACTACGACTACTACCAGCCTGAGGCCTACGTCCCGAGCACGGACACCTATATCGAGAAAGACGCCTCGATCAACGAAGAGATCGACCGCATGCGCCACGCCGCGACCCGTTCTCTGCTGGAGCGCAGGGATGTCATCATCGTGGCCAGCGTCTCCTGCATTTACGGGATCGGGTCGCCGGAGAACTACAACCGGATGCTGCTCCGCGTGGAGGCCGGTCAGACGCTGCGCCGGGAGGACCTCCTGAGCCGCCTGGTGGAGATGCAGTACGCCCGGAGCGACCGCGATTTCTTCCGCGGCACCTTTCGCGTGCGCGGGGACGTGATCGACGTGCTGCCTTCCTACGAGTCCGATCTGGCGGTCCGGATCGAGCTGTTCGGCGACCAGGTGGAGGCGCTCTCCGAGGTGGACCCGCTGCGCGGCAAGGTGAAGCGCAAGATGAACCGGCTGGTCCTGTTTCCGGCCAGTCACTACGTGACCGAGCGCTACCGTCTCGAGGAGGCGATCCGGGGGATCGGGGAAGAGCTCGGCGAGTGGCTCCCGGAGCTGAAGAGCCAGGGCAAGATCCTGGAAATGAAGCGGCTCGACCAGAGGACCCGATACGACCTGGAGATGCTCCGCGAGATGGGCTACTGCACCGGCATCGAGAACTACTCGAGGCACCTCGACGGCCGGGCTCCCGGGCAGCCCCCGTACACGCTCATCGACTATTTCGCCAAGGATTACCTGCTGTTCATCGACGAGAGCCACCTGACGGTCCCGCAACTCAACGGCATGTATCACGGCGACCGCTCACGCAAGGAGACCCTGGTGGAGTACGGGTTCCGGCTCCCGTCGGCCCTGGACAACCGCCCCCTGAGCTTCGGGGAGTTCGAAGACCGGGTGCATCAGGTCATCTATGTCTCCGCCACCCCGGGCGATTACGAGCTCGCCCGGAGCGGCGGGATCTTCGTCGAGCAGGTGATCCGGCCGACCGGTCTCGTCGACCCGGCGGTGGAGGTCCAACCTGCGGACCGCCAGGTCGATCATCTGCTGGGGGAGATCCGCAAGACCGTTGCCCGGGGCGAACGCGTGCTCGTGACGACCCTGACCAAGCGCATGGCCGAGGAGCTGACCGACTACTACCAGGAGATGGGCCTCCGCGTCCGCTATCTCCACTCCGACGTGAAAACGTTGGAGCGGATGGAGATCCTGAGGGACTTGAGGCTCGGGAAGTTCGACGTCCTGATCGGCATCAACCTGCTGCGCGAAGGGTTGGACCTGCCCGAGGTCTCGCTGGTGGCGATTCTGGACGCGGACAAGGAGGGTTTCCTGCGCTCCGCGCGCTCGCTCATCCAGACCTTCGGCCGCGCCGCACGCAACGTGAAGGGCAGGGTGATCCTCTATGCGGATCAGAACACCGGCTCCATGGACCGGTCGATCGAGGAGACCGAACGTCGGCGGGAGAAACAGGTCGCCTACAACCGAGAATACGGGATCACCCCCGAGACGATCACCAAATCGATCCGTGAAATCCGGGAATCGATTTACGAGGCCGACTACGTGCCGCCGCCTTCAATGGCGGAATCGGTCTCCCGTTACGGATCTCCCGAAGAGATCCAGAAGCGGATCCGGCTCCTGACCCAGGAGATGCGGGAGGCGGCCGCCCGTCTCGAGTTCGAGAAGGCGGCCGAGATTCGGGACCGCTTGAAGGAGCTCCGCACGGCCGAGCTGGAGCTGCACTGAGAAGACTCGCTCATGGATCCCGTTGAAGAGAAGATCCGCCGCGTGCCCGGGCAGCCCGGCGTCTACGTCATGAAGTCCGCACAGGGCGCCGTGCTCTACGTGGGCAAGGCCAAGAACCTGAGGGCCAGGCTGCGCTCGTACGTGGGAGGCGGCGCGCGGGACCTGCCCAAGGTCCGCTTCCTGATGCCCAAGGTCAAGGACCTGGAATGCATCGTGACCGGGACCGAAAAGGAAGCGCTCCTGCTCGAGAACACCCTGATCAAGCAGCACCGGCCCCGGTACAACATCAATCTCAAGGACGACAAGACCTATCTCCACATCCTGCTGGACAGGTCACGACCCTTCCCTCGGTTCGAGGCGGTGCGGCGGCCCGAGCCCGGCCCCGAGCGCGACATCTTCGGTCCTTACGCATCCGCCGCTGCAGTGCGCCAGACCCTGCGGCAACTCTACAGGCTCTATCCGCTGCGGACCTGCAAGGACGGGGAGCTCGGCCGGCGTCGGCGACCGTGTCTGTGGTACCAGATGGGCCGCTGTGCGGGGGTCTGCGTGGGGAAGATCAGCCGCGAGAAGTACATGGAGATGGTAGATCAGGCCGTCCTGGTCCTGCAGGGTAAGAACGAGGAGCTCATCCGGCTGCTCCAGCAGAAGATGCAGGAAGCGGCCGAAGCCCTGCGCTACGAGGAGGCTGCGGCCCTGCGCGACCGCATCCAGGCGGTCCGGGCCACGCTCGAGCAGCAACGCGTGGTCGACGCCGATCCTGCGGACCGGGACGTGATCGGCGCCTTCGAGAAAGACCGGGTCGCCGAAATTGCGGTGCTCAAGATACGCAACGGCAGCCTGGTCGAACGGAAGGGCTTCTTCTTCGCCGACATCGTGACGCCGCTCGATGAGCTCCTGAGCTCCTTTCTCGTACAGTACTACTGGCGACCCGGCGAGGGCCCGCCGGAGGAAATCCTCCTCCCCGTGGAGCTGGAGGACCAGGCGGCGATCGAGGAGGCGCTGAGGGATCTCCGAGGTGCGGCCTGCCGTTTGCTCACCCCCAGGCGCGGGGACAAGGCGGAGCTGGTGAAGCTCGCGGCGGACAATGCCACGGCGCTCTGGGAGGAGCAGACGCGCGAGGACACGAACCGCTACGTCGCAATCGACGAGGTGCGGCGCAAGCTCGCACTGGAGAGGCCGCCCAGGCGCATCGAGTGCTTCGACATCTCGAACCTGCACGGAGAAATGGCCGTCGGATCCCGCGTCGCCTTCCGCGACGGTTCGCCGTACCGGGACGGGTACCGCCGCTACAAGATCCGGGTGCCGCGAGGTGCGGATGACTACGGCATGATGTACGAGGTGCTGCTGCGCCGCTTCCAGCGAGGCAAGGAGGAGGGAGATTTCCCGGATCTGCTGCTCGTGGACGGGGGCAAGGGACACCTGCAGGTGGCGGTCCGGGTCCTCAGGGATCTCGGGATCGAGGATGTCCCGGCGGCCTCCATCGCCAAGGTCCGCGGGCGGCGGCGCGGCGTGCTCGATCTGCCCCCGTCCGACGGCGGCGGCGGCGCCGACCGCATTTTCGTGCCCGGGAAGGTCAACCCTCTGCGATTCCCTGCCCGCTCCAAGGGGTTCCACCTGCTCCAGCGCATCCGGGACGAGGCGCATCGATTCGCCGTGAGCTACCACCGCAAACTCCGTTCCCGGGCGCTGCAGGAGTCCGAGCTGGACGCCATTCCCGGAGTCGGCAGGGCGAGAAAGAGGGCGCTGCTCGAATCCCTGGGGGACACGGGGAGGATCCGAGGGGCCTCGGTCGAAGAGCTGCGCCGGGTGCCCGGGATGACCGCCAGGGCCGCCGAGGCGGTGTTCGGATACTTCCACCCTGCGGCGCCTGCGGGCGAGGTGAAGGCTGCAGACCCTTCCGAAAACAACCCTGCTTCTTGAGCAGTGTCAGGTATCTGCATGGAGCACGATGGGTGCCCCGCCTCGATCGTCTCGGGCTCAGAACGCTCCGGCTCTTCTCCTTCCAAGGGTCGGGGACCACGGCCCATCGGGCAGCACCGCCCTTTCGTCCCTCGTCCCGGGCCGGGTGTATCGGGGCACACCAGCCTGGCCCGAAGATCGGGCCAGAGGGCGAGATAACGAGAAACAGCGCTGCGTTCCCCGGCCTTCGGGACTCGGGACGGCCTCCGCGACTCGCCCTCGCCTCCTCAGCGGAACACCCACCGCACTCCTGACGGCTTATCGGTAGGGTGGACAAAGCCCCAGGCGTGTCCACCAACCAGGGATGAGGACTGCGAGCGTCCTCGCCTCTGCCAAACCAGGGGCACACTCCCACCGGCCTGACACCTGAAACCTCCCCTATCCCGATCGGGAACCTCGAACAGCCGGACTGTTTCCGCTCGTCCACAGACCTGTGGTGCCGCGAGCAGAAGCCGCGACGCTCTTCCTCTGTCTTGTCCGCAGAGAACTACAGAATTCACAGCATGATCCGTGGGGGCAGGTGCCCGCGGCCCTGTGCTTGCAGGCGCCTCCCAGAAAGACGAAACCCCAATCGCAGGTCCATGCGGTGAGCGCCCTCGCTCACAAGCTCGGTCGCGTAATCTCCGGCTGGTTCCGGGGACCGGGATTCCCCGGCGCCGGCCACCCATTCCCGATCGGCGTCCCCTTGGTGAGTTATGTCGGCGGGGCTCTGTTCGGCTGGTTCTTCCCGCAGGCGCGGGAGGCGCTCTGGGTCTGTCTGGCCGTCTTCGGGCTTCTCGCTCTGGCTGCGGTCGTCGCCCTCGGGCGTCCGCTCCCGCGAGCCGCGCTCCTCGTTTGCGCGGTGTTCGCCCTCTCGGCCTTTCGCACCAGCGTCCGTATCGATCCCGTGTTCCCTGCCGATCACCTGACCCGCCTGGCTTCGGGCAAGCCGGTCCTCCTCGAGGGCGTCCTGTGGGACGAGCCGGTGCTCGGAGCGGATTCGACGCAACTCCCCTTTCGAGCCACGTTCCTGCGTCGCGAGGGCGGCGTCGGCAGCGTGCAGGGGAAGGCGGACCTCTACGTGCCCGGCGTCCTGCCGGAGCTCCGGATCGGGGACGTCCTCATCGTCGAAGCCCGCCTGCAGCGCATTCGGAACCTCGGAAACCCGGGGGAATTCGACAAGGTGAAACGATCTCATCTCAGGGGCGTTTACGTGAGAGGGTCGGTGAAGGAGCCTGCAAGGGTCCTCACGGTGGGCCGGGCAGGCGGCTACGGGACCCTGGGCGCGATTCAGGATGTCCGCCTCCGGTTGCGTGCTTTCTTCAAGACGGTGCCCGACCCCGAGAGCAGGGCTCTGCTCCTGGCCTTGATCGTGGGCGACCGGACGGAGCTGACGGAGGGCCTGCAGGACTCTTTCCGGGAGTCGGGGCTCGCCCATCTCATCTCGATCTCGGGGCTCCACGTCAGCCTGGTGGGGCTGTTCGTATACGGTATCGTGAAGACAGCGCTCAAGCGCTCGCAACGGATCCTGCTCAGAGGCTGGCTGCGGAAGCTGTCCGCGGCCCTGAGCCTTCCGCCCGTTCTCTCCTACGTCCTGATCGCAGGCAGCCCGATCACGGCGCTCCGGGCCGGCCTCATGGCTCTCTGTTTCACGGGCGCCCTGGTGCTCGACCGGCCCGCAGCGGCCTGGAACACCCTCGGCGCGGCTGCCCTGTTTCTCCTGGTCAGCGATCCCGCCGCTCTGTTCTCGATCTCCTTTCTCCTCTCCTTTGTCGCAGTGGCGGCGATCCTGGCCGTGACGCCCTTCATGCCGAGATCGGGCATTATGGAGGGGGCCGCCGGCTCGGGCGTCCCGGGCAGGCTGATCCGTCTCTTTCAGAGCTTTCTGCATTCCTCCCTGCTCGTCAGCCTGGCCGCGGGCCTGGCGACCTTCCCCTTGTGCGCCCGCTTCTTCCATCAGGTGTCGCTCATCGGCGTGCTGGCGAACCTTCCGGTGGTGCCATTCGTGGGCTGGCTGGTCATGCCCCTGGGGCTTCTGGCCGCGCTCTGCTCGATCGTCTGCCCTCCACTTGCACCTGCGGTCCTCGAATGGGCGGCCGGGGCCACGGGCGTTTCGATCCGGATGGTGGAATTCTTTGCGGCCGTTCCCTGTTCGGCCGTTCGCGTGGGAGCGCCCACCGTCTTGGAGATGCTGCTCCTCTACGGCTCTTTCTGGTTTGCCCTGGATGCGCGGCGATCGGGCTGGAGAAGGCGATGCGCCGCCATCTGCCTGGTCGGGGTCGCGGTGTCGGCGGGCTCTACGGTCCTGTCCCGCAGAACCAGCCGGGACCTGGAGGTGACCTTTCTTGCGGTCGGACAGGGTGACGGCACCCTGGTCGTGCTCCCCGGCGGGAAGAAGCTCCTGGTCGACGGCGGCATGGCGGCCGAGGGCTTCAGCGACGCGGGCCGCCGGGTGGTCGGCCCGTTCCTGGGCGCCAGCCGTATCTCGAAGCTGGACTGGATCGCAGCGTCCCACGGACACCCCGATCACTACGGCGGCCTGCGCTTTGTTGCCGAGGCCCTGCGGCCGCGCGAGATCTGGATCGGCCCGCCGACCGCCGGGGATCCCTTGGACTATCAGGAGTTTCTGATCTCCTGTGATCGGCTCGGCGTGCGGCGGCGCGTCCTCTGCGACGAGCTCGAGCCCTTCTCCCTGAACGGCGTCACCGTGGAGGTCCTCAACCCCTCCTGCCCGGGGGGCGGCGAAGACGAAGGAGCACGCGCGGCGACGGGCGATCCCAACAACCTGTCCCTCGTCCTGCGGCTGACCTACGGTGCGGTGAGTTTCCTGTTGACGGGCGACATCGAAAGAACGGTCGAGGACCGGCTCCTGCGGAATCCGGACGGCTTGAGGGCGCTCGTGATCAAAGTGCCGCACCACGGCAGCCGCGGTTCGAGCGGGGCGGCGTTTCTGGAGGCGGTCTCGCCCGGGGTCGCCGTGGTCTCGGCAGGGTTCGGGAACCGCTTCGGATTCCCTTCCGGTGAGGTGGTGCGAAGATACGCCGAGCAGGGGGCCCTGATGTACCGGACCGATCTTGAGGGCGCCGTCCGCATGCGCACGGACGGGAAGACGCTCGAGGTACAACCCTACCGCGGTGCCAAACGTTGCTTTTCGGTGCCGCAAGTCCAAGGAGAGGTATCAGGTGTCAGGCATTAGGTTTCGGCCCGCCCCCCCCAGCCCGCCCGAAAAAGCGCGAGGTCGGGCCGAGGGGGGCCAGACACCTGAAACCCGACACCTGAAACCTCTCCGCTGCAATGCCGCGCACGCGGTCGGCTCCTTGATTCTCTTCCTCGCCGTAAGCTATCATGCACGCGTTTTTTCCGTGAAAAAATGAGGGAAATCTTTCACATCGTCGCGGATGGGAGCCATGCCGGAGCTGGACGAGTTTCATGATTTTGCGAGGACTGACTACTGCGGAGAGGTGTCGCTCGACTCGCTCGGCCGGGAGGTGGTGCTGCTGGGGTGGGTCCACCGCCGCAGGGACCACGGGGGCGTCATCTTCGTGGACCTCCGGGACCGGGAGGGCCTGGTCCAGGTCGTCTTCAATCCCCAGGTGAGCCCCGCGGCCCACCAGAAGGCGGACACCCTCAGGTCCGAATTCGTCCTGGGAGTCAAAGGCACGGTGCGGCAGCGGCCCGAGGGCATGCAGAACCCCAAGCTCAAGACCGGCATGGTGGAGGTCATGGTCAGCGAGCTGGCCATCTTCAACCGCTCCCAGGTCCTCCCCTTCAGCCTGGAAGAGGACACGGAGGTGGATGAAGCGATCCGTCTCCGCTACCGGTATCTGGACCTCCGAAGGGCCCCGATGCAGCGGAACTTTCTCATGCGCCACCGGGCGGCCCAGATCACCCGGGAATACTTCGGGGAGCTCCGTTTCCTCGAGATCGAGACGCCCGTCCTGACCCGGAGCACCCCCGAGGGGGCGCGCGACTACCTGGTCCCGAGCCGGGTGAACCCCGGGATGTTCTACGCGCTGCCCCAGTCGCCACAGCTTTTCAAGCAGCTGCTCATGGTCGCAGGTGTGGATCGCTACTTTCAGATCGCCCGGTGCTTTCGGGACGAAGATCTGCGGGCCGACCGGCAGCCCGAGTTCACCCAGGTCGACATCGAGATGTCGTTCATCGAGCAGAAGACGATTATCGAAATCATGGAAGGCTGGATTTGCAGGCTGTTCCGAGAGCTGATGGGGATCGAGCTGAAGACCCCTTTCCCTCGCATCTCCTACCAGGAATCGATGGAGATTTACGGGGTGGACAATCCCGACGTCCGCTACGACCTCCGTATGCTGGATCTGTCGGACCTGGCCGGCCGATCCGGTTTCCAGATCTTCCAGTCCGTCGTCGAGCGCGGGGGCGTGGTCAAGGCAATCCGGCTGCCGGAAGGGGCGCGGTTGACCCGCCGCGAGCTGGACGGTCTGGATGCGCTTACCAAAGAGTGGGGGGCGGACGGCCTGCTCTGGGCCAAGTGCACGGAAAACGGTTTGCAGTCCCCCATAGCCAAGTACCTGTCCCAGGAGCTCGCGCAGAAGATCCTGGAGAGGACGGCGGCGGCGCCGGGGGATCTGCTCCTGCTCATGGCCGGCCCCAGGGACAAGGTGAACCCGTTGCTCGGCCGGCTGCGGATCGAGCTCTCCAGGGACCACGTCCGCATCGATCCTGCGGAATATGCCTTCCTGTGGGTCTTCGACTTTCCCCTGTTCGAGCGGGACAAGGACGGGCGGATCACCTCGAAGCACCACCCGTTCACGGCGCCCAAACCCGAGGACCTGGAACGGCTGGAGGCGGATCCTGAATCCTGCCGCTCCCAGGCTTACGACCTGGTGTTCAACGGCACCGAGGTCGGCGGCGGCAGCATCCGCATCCACCAGCGCGAGATCCAGCAGAAGGTGTTCTCCGTTCTCGGCCTGTCCGAGGCCGAGGCGAACGAGAAGTTCGAGTTCCTGCTGGAGGCGCTGTCTTACGGGGCCCCCCCGCACGGGGGCATCGCTTTCGGTCTGGACCGGCTCACGATGCTCCTGGCCGGCGCGCGCTCGCTGCGGGAGGTCATCGCCTTTCCCAAGACGCAGAAAGCCACGTGCCTCCTGACGAGGAGCCCGGCCTTCGTCGATCCCGAGCAACTGCGTGAGCTCCACATCCGGACGGTGCTTCCGAAGCCGTCGGCAAAAGGCTGAGGTCCCTTCCTTGAGACGTGAAGGCAGACTGAGATGAGGTGGCCGGGACGAGTCGTGCTCCTGGGCCTTTGCGTGCTTTGCCTGGTGGCCGTGCCGGCGGCCGGGGCCGAGCACCAGCCGGGGTACCCCCTCAGCCTGGCCGAGGCCATCGGCATCGTTCTCCGGGAGAGCCCCCAGACAGAGATCGCCGCCCAGGGGGCCGCTTCGGCGGAGGAGCAGAGGAAGTCGGTCCGGGGCGAGTTCCTGCCCAAGCTCAGGACCGAGTTCGAAATCACCGGGTTCAACGATGTTCCCACCGTCGAGATCCCGGCCATGCCGCCCCTGCCGGCTCGGACGTTCGACGCCGGCTCGGATCACGAGATCCTGTCCAGGACCTCTCTCGAGCAGCCGCTGTTCACCGGCCTTGCCCTGGTCTCGCGCTATCGGCTGGCCGATCTGTCCCTGAGCCAGGCCGAGGTGCAGCGCGAGGCGACCCGCCAGGATCTCATCCTGAGGACTCATGAGGCCTACTTCGACGTGCTCGTGTCCGAGAAGCTCCTCCGGGTGGCGGAGCAGTCCGTCACACAGCTGGAGTCCCACGCCGAAGTGGCCAGGCAGTTCTTCGAGACCGGGATGATTCCCAAGAACGATTTGCTCAAGGCGCAGGTCCAGCTCGCGGACGTCAAGCAGAACCGGATCATCGCGGCTCACCGGCTCGACGTGGCGCGGACGCAATTCAACATCCTCCTCCGGAGGAAGGAAGACGAACCGGTCCTCCTTTCCGAGGAGCTGCGCTATCGACCCTACGAAGGTACGCTCGAAGACAGCGTCCAAGTGGCCTTGTCCCGTCAGCCTGAGCTGCTGATCTCGGAGCTGGACATCCGCAAGGCCGAGCAGTCCGTCCGTCTGGCCCGGAGCGCCCTGTACCCCCACTTCGGCCTGGTCGGTGCCCTCACGCACGATGAAGGTGGTTTCGCCACCTCCGACAAGGTGCTCAGTGGCACGCTCCACGGCGACTGGGCGGTCTGGGACTGGGGGACGAACTACTACAACGTGAAGTCGGCGGAGTCCCAGCGGTCGGTCGCAGAGGCTCGCCACAGACAGCTGGCGGACTTGACGCGGCTTCAGGTGAGGCAGGCCTACCTGGCGCTCGAAGAGTGGCGGGAAGCCATCGGGGTTGCCGAAGCGAGCATCGATCAGGCCAAAGAGAACTTCCGCATCACGGAAGACCAGTTCAAGGCCAACGTGACGACCAATACCGAGGTGCTGGACGCTCAGACCCTGCTGTCCAGGGCGCAGGTGAACTACTACAGTGCATTGAACCGATACAACATTTCCGTGGCCCGGCTGCAAAAGGCGATGGGGGTCCTGACGCAGCCCGATGAATGAAGGTCCCGGGCGCCCGCCGAAGGCCCGGGCGTGCCGCGGTCCGGAAAGCTCGGTCGGCTGTGCAGGGGATGCAGCGTTCGTCGGACAGCGGAGACGATCCGCCTGGCCGTCGTGTTCCCGACCGAAATTCCCGCATCTATTTCCTTGCGGGGTCCCCGCAAGAAGAGCTGGCAGCTCCCTTGGAATCCTGGAACGTGACCCGGCTGCGACAGGAGGAGGGCCGGCATATCCACGGAGAGGGTGACAAAGGACACCCTCTTGCGAGGCTGTTGAGAAATGGCCAGATGCAAGGCGCGCGAAATCATGAGGCTTGTTCCGAGGAGCGGTAGCGAAGAGGAAACCGCCGGTCACGGCGGACGCGACCAGACGCCGCGGCATGGTGTCCGGGGGATTGCGTCGCTTCGCTCGCAACAGGCGCCGCAGATGGCCGTTTCTCGACAGCCTCATGAGGAGCGCTGATGCAGAAGGAGAAGGTTGAGCCGGGTCGGATTCAGGCCGGCCCGGGCGGGAAGCTGCTGGTTCCGAACCGGCCCGTGATCCCGTACATCCAGGGAGACGGCATCGGGGTGGATATCTGGCCGGCCGCCCGACGCGTCCTGGACGAGGCGGTGTGCAGGGCTTACCGGGGCAAGAGGGAGATCCGGTGGCTCCAGGTCTTCGCCGGCGAGGAGGCCCTGGGGCGGTTCGGGACGCCGTTGCCCGAGGATACGCTGACGGCCCTGCGCCGGTATCGCGTAGGGATCAAGGGCCCGCTCACCACCCCGGTCGGCTCCGGTATCCGCAGCCTCAACGTCGCGCTGCGCCAGGCACTCGATCTCTACGCGTGCATTCGGCCGGTCACCTACATTCCGGGCGTGCCCTGTCCCATCCGGCGCCCGGAGCGCGTGAACCTGGTGATCTTCCGGGAAAACACGGAAGACGTGTACGCGGGCATCGAATGGCGCAAGGGGAGCGCGGAGGCGACCAGGGTCATCCGGTTCCTGAACCGGGAGGTGCTCGCGGGTACCGGCAAGAGCCTGCGGGGCGACTCCGGCATCGGGATCAAGCCGGTGAGCCTGCGCGCCAGCCAGCGCATCGTGCGCAAGGCGATCGAGCACGCGCTGCGGGAGGGCTGCCCGAGCGTGACGCTCGTGCACAAAGGCAACATCATGAAGTACACGGAAGGGGCCTTCCGGGAGTGGGGCTACGCGCTGGCCAGGAAGGAGTTCGCCGGCAAGGTGCGTCTGGCGGGAGAGGCCGGCGGAGGCGCCGGGGGAGGGGCGGCCGCCCGGGTCCTGCTCAAGGACCAGATCGCCGATGCCATGTTTCAGCAGGTGCTCCTCAGGCCGGAGGACTACTCCGTGATCTGCACCCTGAACCTGAACGGAGACTATCTCTCGGACGCCTGCGCCGCCATGGTCGGCGGCCTGGGGATGGCGCCGGGCGGCAACATCGGAGACGGCCGCGCCCTGTTCGAGGCTACCCACGGGACGGCCCCGAAGTACGCGGGCCAGGACAAGGTCAATCCCTCCAGCCTGATCCTCTCCGGTGAGGCGATGTTGAGTTACCTGGGATGGCCGGAGGCGGCCCGCATGATCCGGCGAGCCGTGACCCGCACGATCCGGCAGAAGCGGGTGACCTACGATCTGGAACGGCAGATGAAGGAGGAAGGGACCCGGGGCGTGAAGCTGCTGAAGTGCTCGGAATTCGCCGAGGCGGTGTGCGCGAACATGGAAGAATGAGGAAGCGGAGGAACGACGGATGAGAAGGAACAAGATCTCCATCATCGGCGCCGGGAACGTCGGAGCCACCTGCGCCCACTGGGCCGCCGTCCATGAGCTCGGGGACGTGGTCCTGGTGGACGTGATCGAAGGGATGCCCCAGGGGAAGGCCCTGGACCTAGCCCAGGCCGGACCGGTGGAAGACTTCGACGGTCGGTTCGTGGGAACGAACGACTTCAAGGACACGGCCGGGTCCGACGTAATCGTCATCACTTCTGGAATGGCGCGCAAGCCCGGCATGACGCGGGAGGACCTGCTCGAGGCCAACAAGCAGATCATCAGCAAGGTGGTCTCCTCGTGCGTGCAGCACTCGTCGGAGGCGATTCTCGTGGTGGTGACCAACCCGCTGGACACCATGACGTACCTGGCCAGACACGTGAGCGGCTTTCCCAAGAACCGCGTCCTCGGACAGGCCGGGGTGCTCGACTCGGCCCGGTTCAGGACCTTCGTGGCCATGGAGCTGGGGGTCTCGGTGGAGGACGTTCAGGCCCTGGTCATGGGAGGGCACGGGGACACGATGGTGCCGCTGCCGCGCTACTGCACGGTCTCCGGCATCCCGATTTCCGAGTTGATGCCGCAGGAGCGGATCGATGCGATCATTGCCCGGACCCGGGACGGCGGAGCCGAGATCGTGAAGCTGCTCAAGAGCGGAAGCGCCTTTTATGCGCCGGCCGCTTCGACCATCCAGATGGTGGAAGCGATCGTGCGGGACAAGAAACGCATCCTGCCTTGTTCGGCGTTCCTGGAAGGCGAGTACGGGCTGCGGGGCGTTTATTTCGGTGTCCCGGCCAGGCTGGGTGCCGGTGGCGTCGAGCAGGTGGTCGAGCTCAAGCTGACGGCTCAGGAGCAGGAGCTGGTAAGGATTTCCGGCGAAGCGGTGAGGAAGAGCATTGCCGAGCTCAAGCTCTGAGACCGGGGAGGGCGTTCCGACCCGATAGGAGACCCGAGCATGAACGTGCACGAGTACCAGGCGAAGGAGATGTTCCGGCAGTACGGGGTCCCGGTCCCGAGGGGTAAGATGTGCACCCCTCAGGACTCCATCGGCGACGCGGCCCGGGAGCTGGGCGGGAGCGCGTGGGTGATCAAGGCCCAGGTGCATGCGGGCGGCAGGGGCAAGGGGGGCGGCGTCAAGGTCGTCCGTTCCCTTGACGAAGCGGAGAAGACGGCGCGCGAGATGTTTGCCAGGAGGCTCGTGACGCCGCAGACCGGCGCCGAAGGCCGGGTCGTGCGCAAGGTTCTGGTCGAGGAGGCGCTGGCGATCCGCACCGAGCTGTACCTGAGCCTCCTCGTGGACCGGAGCAGCTGCAAGACCGCATTCATCTCGAGCCGGGCCGGAGGGATGGACATCGAGGAGGTGGCGGCCGGGACGCCGGAGAAGATCCAACGCGTTCTCGCGGATCCGTTCCTCGGGCTGCGGGCCTTCCAGACCAGGCGGATCGCCTCGGGCCTGGGCCTGGACGGAAAGACGGCTCGCCAGGGCCAGCAGATGTTTTCGGCCCTGTTTCGGCTCTTCAGAGAGAAGGATGCCTCGCTGGTCGAGATCAACCCGCTGATTGTCACGGAACAGGGTACCCTGTACGCGTTGGACGCCAAGCTCCAGTTCGACGACAACGCCTTGTACCGGCATGAAGACGTCGTGAGCCTCCGGGACAAGGAGGAGGAGGACCCGCTGGAAGTGCAGGCGGGCGAGGCGAACGTGAACTATATCCGCCTGGACGGCAACATCGGCTGCATGGTCAACGGTGCGGGTCTGGCCATGTCGACCATGGACCTCATCCAGTACGAAGGCGGCCGGCCGGCGAACTTCCTCGACGTTGGAGGCGGGGCCAGCGCGGCCTCGGTGGAGAAGGCGCTGCGCATCATCCTGGCCGACCCGAGGGTGAAGACCATCCTGATCAACATCTTCGGCGGCATCGTGCGCTGCGACCGCGTGGCGGAGGGCGTGATCGAGGCAGCGAAGCGTGTTTCGCTGGGCGTGCCGGTGGTGGTGCGCCTGGAAGGCACCAACGCGGAGGAGGCCAGGACCATGCTCCGGCATGCCAACCTGGACTTCACCGTCGCGGACAGCTTCCGCGAGGCCGCCCGCAAGGCGGTTGCGCTGGTGAGCCGA
The DNA here is from genome assembly GCA_040756235.1 of bacterium. Classification (GTDB taxonomy): domain Bacteria; phylum Desulfobacterota; class DSWW01; order DSWW01; family DSWW01; genus JBFLZG01. The sequence continues at coordinate 43,606 of JBFLZG010000002.1, forward strand.
GCGGCTGCGTAAAGCTCGCCTCAGGGAGAGGGGAACAGGGCAGGAAAAAGAGCCATCCAAACAGATGAGACAGGAAGCACGCCATGGGAATTCTGGTCAGTGAGTCGACGCGGGTCGTGGTCCAGGGCATCACGGGGAAAGAAGGTTCCTTTCACGCCAAGGCCTGTAAGGAGTACGGGACTCGGGTGGTTGCCGGCGTGACGCCGGGGAAGAAGGGGGAATCGGTCGACGGGATTCCGGTCTTCGACAGCGTGCTGGAGGCAAGGGAGCAGGCGGGCGCCAATACCTCGCTCATCTTCGTGCCGCCGCCTTTTGCCGCAGACGCGATCCTGGAGTCCGTGGACGCGGGCATGGAGCTCGTGGTCTGCATTACGGAAGGGATACCGGTGCAGGACATGCTGCCCGTCTATCATGCGGTCCGAGGAAGCCGGACCCGCCTGGTGGGGCCCAACTGCCCCGGGGTCATCACCCCGGGACAAGCCAAGGTCGGCATCATGCCCGGCTTCATCCACAAGCCGGGCCGGGTGGGCGTGATCTCGCGCAGCGGCACTTTGACGTACGAGGCGGTCAAGCAGCTCACCGACCTGGGGCTCGGCCAGTCGACCTGCATCGGGATCGGAGGAGACCCGATCGTGGGGTCGAGCTTCGTGGATCTGCTGGGGCTGTTCTCTAAGGACGATCAGACCGAAGCCGTGGTGCTCATCGGAGAGATCGGCGGTTCGGCCGAGGAGGAGGCGGCGACATTCATCCGATCGACCGGTTTCGCCAAGCCGGTCATCGGCTTCGTGGCCGGCAGGACCGCGCCTCCGGGCAGGCGTATGGGGCATGCCGGAGCCATCATCTCCGGGGGCAAGGGAACGGCGGCCGAAAAGGTCCGGACCATGGAGCAGGCGGGGCTTCAGGTCTGCCCGACTCCTGCGGACATCGGCAGGACCGTCCAGGAGGCGCTCCAGTGACTTCGTCTCCTGCGGGAGCTGCAGGCGCGCGTCTCGAGAGGGTGTATGGCTGACGCGAGACAGGAGGAAGGTTGCCCCCCGCGGGGCGGGCGGACAGAGACCGCTGCCGCAGACACGCGCCGGCGCCGCAGACCGCATGCATCGGGCATGCACACGCGCGCGGAGGCCGCGCAGGAGCGTGCTCCTGACCGTCGGGCCGGCGAGGCCTCGGGCGCGGCCGGCCGGTCCGCGCCCGAGGATCCGATCTCCCGTGAGCTGCCGCTATGGGAGGAGCGGGTGGCCGGGCTCGGCGAGCCTCGATTCCGCGCGGGTCAGGTCTTCGCATGGATCCACAAGAAGGGCATCCTGCGGCCCGACAGGATGGGGAACCTGCCCGGGAGCTTGCGCGAGCGGCTGGCCGATGAACCGTTCTCGTTGGCGGTGAGCCTGGAACGGGTGCTGACGAGCCGGGACCGGACGCGCAAGTTCCTCTTTCGGCTCGAGGACGGGCTCGCGATCGAGGCGGTGCTCATCCCGGAAGCCGGCCGCCTGACTCTCTGTCTCTCCACGCAGGTGGGCTGCCGCATGCGATGCGCCTTCTGCCGCACCGGCGGGCTGGGCTTCGAGCGGAACCTCCGGGCCGGGGAGATCCTGGGTCAGCATTACGCGATCCGGTCCCTGCTGAAAGATGTCGAAGGCGGCCCGGCCGTCACGCATATCGTCTTCATGGGCATGGGCGAGCCGCTCGACAACCTGGAGGAGACACGCCGGGCGCTGAGGATCCTGAGCCATCCCCTCGGGTGCGGGATGTCGCTCCGGCGCATGACGGTCTCGACGGTCGGGATTCCGGCCGGCCTGGAGACGCTCTTCCTCGAAACCCCCGTATCGATCACCGTTTCTCTGAACGCTGCGGATGACGAGACCCGCTCTCGCATCATGCCGGTCAATCGACGCTATCCGCTCGGGGATGTGCTGGAGACTCTCCGGCGCTTGCCCCTTCCGCCGCGCAGGCGGTTCACGATCGCTTACGTGCTCCTGCGCGGCGTCAACGACAGCCCGGAAGACGCGCGGCGGCTGGTCCGCTTGCTCCACGGCATCCGCTGCAAGGTCAATCTCATCCCCTTCAATCCGTTCCCCGGGACGGAATTGCAGGGTCCGGAGGAGTCCGGGATGCTTGCCTTTCAGGCCCTTCTGAGATCCAAGGGGGTGTCGGCTCACGTACGGCAGAGCCGGGGCAGCGACATCCTGGGTGCCTGCGGTCAGCTCGCCGGGGACCGACCCGACGTTTGAAACCCGATGGAGGAGGGTAATCGCATGGATCTGCAAGCCATCCAGCTGGACGTCCCTCACGAGTCGAACCTGATCTTCGGGCAAACCCATTTCATCAAGAGCGTCGAGGACCTGAGCGAGATCCTCAGGACCACGGTTCCGGGCTGCAAGTTCGGGCTCGCCTTTTGCGAGGCTTCGGGGCCCTGCCTGATTCGCCACGAAGGCAACGATCCCGAGCTGCTGGACGCAGCCATCCGGAATGCGCAGAGCGTCGGCTGCGGGCACATTTTCTTCATCCTTCTCAAGGAAGCCTTCCCCATCAACGTGCTTCCTGCCATCAAGGCCTGCCAGGAAGTCTGCACCGTCTTTTGCGCGACCGCCAACCCCGTTCAAGCCGTCGTGCTGGAAACGGCTCAGGGACGCGGGGTCATGGGCGTGGTCGACGGTTCTGCCCCGAAGGGGGTCGAGAAGAAGGCGGACCAGGAGAGGCGCAAGGAGTTCCTGCGCAAGATCGGCTACAAGGCGTAGCGGGCCCTTGAAAAGGGCCCATCTGCGGAGCCTGTCGCGAGGCTTTGCGACGCGATCCCCCGGCGCAACTGCTGCGGCGGACGACTGCAGCCGCGGGTTTCCTCGTCGTTCTCGCTGCTCGGAACAAGCCTCAAACTTCGCGCGCCTTGCATCTGGACTCTTTTGAACGGCCCGCGCATTTTGGACCCGCTTCGAATCGCTCTGCTCAGGGGCGACCGGCCGGTCGCCCCTGCTGATTCGGACATCTCGTCACCCGGATGAGTGCGGTGGGTACCCCGGCGAGGAGGCGAGGGCGAGTCGCGGAGGCCGTCCCGAGTCCGATGGGCCGGTGGAACGTGGCGCTGCTTCTCGAATACCAGATCCGTCAGGCGCGTGCGTCCCGCGAACACCCGGCCCCGGACGAGGGACGAAATGGGGCCCTGCCCGAAGGGCGGCGGTCTCCGACACTGGGAGGAGAAGGGCCGGAGCGTTCTGAGCCCGAGACGACCGAGGCGGGGTACCCACCACACGATCCAGTCCGCCCTTCACACTTCCAGCAGGGGAGACCGGCCGGTCGCCCCTACCGGCTCTTTTCCGCGTCGTTGCGCAGGCGGGTGGCCCAGAGATGCGCCTGACGTAACGGCTCGGGAAGCCGCGATCCGCGGGCTGCCCGAAGCATCCATGCCACGCTGTCCGCGAGGTCCACTAGGTGTCCCGGGGAGACGAAGACCGGCTTTACGGCGTCCCGGGTCCTCACGATCGCTCCCTGGTCCCGGTACCTGCCCGGGAGAGACACGGCAACGTGGCTGCCTTTGAGCGCACCGGGAGCGTGGGCGAATTGCGGTCCTCGGCTCGGGGGCCCCTCAGCGCAACCGATGGCAGGGAGGTTCAGCAGGAGCCCGAGGTGACTGGCCAGCCCCAGACTTCGCGGATGCAGGATCCCGTGGCCGTTGAAGAAGACGAGATCCGGCCACTTCTCCAATCGGCCCATGGCGCGCAGCAACGCGGGGCCTTCCCGGAAGGCAAGCAATCCCGGAACGTAGGGGTAGGACACGGGACCGCTGGCCAGCGCCAGGTCCACCGTCTTCCAGGTATCGACCTCCTGCACGACCACCACGGCAAGGATCTTCCTCCCGTCTCTGGAGTACGCCGCGTCGGCGCCGGCGACCTGTCCGGGCGTTGCAGGCAGGGGACAGATTCTCACCCAAGCGGCGAGAGATCTCTGGATCGCCAGAGCCGCCTCGGCAGAAGGGACGAGATCCGAATAGGCTGACATGGCGGCTGGGACTCTCGAGGGGGTGAAGGCTTGACGCGGCCGGGGATTGCAGCTACCCGACGGTAACATCCGAGCTTGTGCCCAGGCGGATGCTGCGGTGATTCGCGTCGAGGCGGTAGGGGCGACCGGCAGTCGCCTTTTCTACCCGCCGAACAGGTCCGGGGTCTCCTCTTCTGCCGCCGGCTCCGGCGCATCCTTGACGGTTGCTCCGCCACGGGCAACAGGCTCCGGCACGTAGAAGTACCGCTCGTGGACGCGATGGAACGAGGTCCAGCGCTCGGTGTCCCGAATCTCTCTCTGCACGAACTGGTGCACGCCGCAGAGCTTGGCGTCGAGGTTGTCCAGGGCGTGGAGGCACAGAGCCTCTAGTGTCTGCGGCTGCTTGGGAGAGCCGAACTCCAGCTCTCCATGGTGGCTCGCCACGATGTGTTTGAGGTGCATCGCCAGCGGGGCGGGAAAGTCCGGGACTTCACGGATCTTCTTCTCCAGGATCTCGAGACCGATCACGATGTGCCCCAGCAGTCTCCCTTCGTTCGTGTATTCGAACCCGAGCTCGGGGCAGAGCTCCCACGCCTTGCCCAGGTCGTGCACCAGAGCACCGGCCAGGACGAGGTCCGCGTCCAGGAAGGGATAGTTCTGGGTCGCGAGCCCGACGAGCCTCGCCAGCGAGAGTGTGTGCTCCAGCAGCCCCCCCAGGTACGCGTGGTGCACGGACTTGGCCGCGGGGGCGCACCGGTAGGCCTTCCAGATGACAGGGTCCCTGAAGATCGCCTCGAGCAGGTGCCTGAGGAACGGGTTCTTCACTTTGCGGACGGTTCGGTTGAGCTCGCCCTCCATCTCTTCGTACGACCTCGACGAGCAGGGGAGGTAGTCCTCTTTGCGCACCCCGTCCGGGTTGGGAGTGGAAATCCGCTGCAGCCTGATCTTGCGCTCGCCCTGGTACAGGACGACCGTGCCCTGGACCTCGATCACGTCGCCCTGAGAAAAACGCTGGCTTTCGGCCTCGGCGTTCTCCCACAGAATGCCCTCGATGCGACCCGCGCGGGTCATGAGGGCGAGCTTGAGGTAGGCCTTCCCTTCTCGCGTGAAGGCGAGCTGCTTCTCCGCCACGAGAAACCGTTCCTGCACGGTGTCCTTTTCCCTGAGCCTGTCGAAGGGGGTCCGGTTGTCTTTGTGCATGGCCTGTGATCGAACGAAGGTTGGGTTCTTAATGGAAAAACCGGGGAGTCGTCCCGAACATCTCCGATGCCGTCACTAACCTAACATCCGGGCGCGGTGGGAAACAAGCAGGGGGCTTCACGATTTGATCCCGGACCCTCGGTCCAGTATGCTTCCACTGGTCTTTGCACCGTTGTTTGCCGCAATCACGAATCCATCCGGAGAGGAGATGACGGCTGTGGAACGAACGACCCGCTACGACAACATTCCCGTCAACATGACCGCTCCCAACATGGGGGACTACGACGAAGTCGCCAGGAACTTCGCATTTCATGTCCCGGAAGTCTTCAACTACGGCTTCGACGTGATCGACCGCTGGAGCGAGGACCGATCCAAGCTGGCGCTGGTGTGGGCGGACCGCACCGGACGCGACATCCGCAAGTACTCCTTTTACGATCTGAAGTGTCTGTCGAACCGTTTCGCCAACGCGCTGCGGGAGCTGGGCCTGCGCAAGGGCGACCGCCTGTTCGTCATGGTCCCGCGCGTGGTCGAGTGGTACGCCGTCCTTCTCGGGAGCTTCAAGCTCGGCGTGATCCCGATGCCGGCCCCGAACATTCTGGTGGCCAAGGACGTGGAATATCGGATCCAGGAGGCGGAAGCGGCAGGGGCCGTCGTGGCGCAGGACCACGTGGGCAAGGTCGATGCCGTGCGGGCGAAGTGCCCTTCCCTGAAACACCTCATTGCGGTCGGAGGCGCACCGGACGGCTGGTTTTCTTATGAGGACCTGATCGAAAAGGCCTCGCCGAGGCTCTCCCGCGACGAGGTGGAGGCGACCCGCTCGGAAGACATCCTGCTCATCTACTTCACCTCGGGCACGACGAAGTTCCCCAAGATGGTGCCTCATACCCAGGCCTCTTACGGGATCGGGCACATCGTCACGGCCAAGTTCTGGCAGGACCTCAAGCCCACGGACCTCCATTGGACCCTGTCCGATACGGGCTGGGCCAAGGCCGCCTGGGGCAAGCTGTACGGCCAGTGGCACATCGGGGCCGCGGTCATGATCCACGATGCGGCTGCGAAGTTTGACGCCAAGACCCACTTGGAGCTGATCGAGAAGTGCGGGGTCACGACCTTCTGCGCTCCCCCGACCGCCTACCGGATGTTCATCCTCGAGGATCTCACGAAGTTCGATTTCAGCAGCCTGCGGCACTGCTGCTCGGCCGGAGAGCCCCTCAATCCCGAAGTCATCCGGGTCTGGAAAGAGCACACCGGCACGACCATTTACGACGGCTACGGTCAGACCGAAAGCGTGAACCTGATAGCGAATTACCCGTGCATGCCGGTGAAGCTGGGTTCCATGGGCAAGCCTGCTCCCGGCTTCCACATCGAGATCCTGGACGACGAAGGCCGTCCCGTCGCCGCGGGTGTCGAAGGCCACATCGCGGTCCGGGTGAAGCCCGAACACCCCGTGGGCCTGTTCAAGGGGTACTGGAGGAACCCGGAGGCCACGTCTGAATCCTTTGTCGGGGATTGGTATTACACGGGGGACAAAGCTTACAAGGACGAGGGGGGGTATTTCTGGTTCGTGGGGCGGGCCGATGACGTGATCAAGGCCTCCGGGTATCGGATCGGGCCCTTCGAGGTCGAAAGCGCCCTTCAGAGCCATCCGGCGGTGGCGGAAAGCGCGGTCGTCGGCTCGCCGGATCCGCTGCGCGGCACGGTCGTCAAAGCCTTCATCATCCTGGCGCCGGGCTATCAGCCGTCCGAGGAGCTGACGCGCGACATCCAGGATCATGTAAAACGTAATACTGCACCCTACAAGTACCCGAGAGAGATCGAGTACGTCAAAGAGCTGCCCAAGACCGTCTCCGGGAAGATCCGCCGCGTGGAGCTCCGCAAGATCGAGGAAGGGCGTAAGTCAGCCGCCAGGGACGGATGAGCCGGCGCCCGCATTTTCCGTCACAATTCCGGAAGGGATTCTGACGGGCCGGAGGTGGGAGCGCACGGAGTGGCTTTTTTCCTTGACAACCTTCTCGCAGCCATTGTATTTATGGCGCCGTCTTCAAACGATTTCTTGAAACCGGGGTTCCGGCTTGCCTGCCTGCCCTAGGGGGGGTGCTTCTTCCTGTACTCGGACGGTTGGTGAAGTACCAATCAACAGCTGGAGGAGGGAGATGATGAGAAAGACAGGGTTGGCTTGGATCTGGGTTCTGGGAGTGCTGCTCGCCTTTGTGCCCAGAGGCGCACTGCACGCAGAGGTGGCCATTCAGGAGCTGCCCACGGTCCTGGACGGTTTCTTCATCGGTGCGGACATCAATCTATTCTGGAGGTGGGACCATTACCCGTACATGGGGAAGAGCTGGTTCCCCGCCATACAGAAGGACAACAACTGGGGCGAGATCTTCAGCAGGATTCGTTTCAAGGCCAAGAAGAACTTCGACTGGGCCGAAACGGAAGTGCAGATTGCCCCGACCTTCACGGCCACCATCGACCAGGATGTCTATGGCGTCTGGAAGGACGACACCGATGTGGACTTCAATCAGGCCTACATCAAGTTCGGCCAGCTTTTCGGCAGCCCCTTGACGGTCACGGTCGGCATGCAGGACATCCAGCTGGAGAAGCAGATGCTGATCGGGCTCGGCAGAACCCAGGACGTCTCCTGGTGGCTGCTGTTCAACCAGAGCTTCCCCTTCGGCGTGCGGGTGGACGGCGACTGGGGTGCTGTGAAGACCACGTCCTTCTGGGCGAGGTCGGGAACCTACTTTGCTCAGACTTTTGAGGGCAAAGAAGACGTCGAGGTTGCCGGACTCAACGTGCATTGGGACATCCTCGAGAACGCCTATCTCTATGGCGGCTTCTTCAACAAGATGGACGACACGTCGCCAGGAGCAACAGGGTTCCTCGGGCAGAGCCTGGCACAGACGGATACCCGCGCCATCGACTTCGGCGGCGACTGGACCTTCGGGCCGTTCAACATCGAAGCGGAAGCGGTCTACGAGTTCGGCGGCGTCGAGTTTGTAGCAGGCGACGACCTGGACAGGAAGTCCTTTGGCTTCTTCGTATCTCCCAAGTTCACCCTGCCGATCACCTTTTCGCCCTACATCAAGCTGCATTATATCTTCTGGCCGGGCGACGAGAACTTCGGCGATGACGACATCGAGGAATACGACCCGATGTTCGAGGGCTGGACGGTGTGGAACCGCTGGTTCATCGGCGAGCACATGACCGAGGTGTTCGGGCTAAAGACAAACACCATCAAGTACATCGGCGAGGTCGGCTTCTACCCGGTCGAGACTTGCCAGGTCCAGGCCATGTACATCCGGCATCAGCTCGACGAGGACTACTATCCGAACGGCGCCCTCAATCCACTGACCGACGGTGCGGGTAACGTCCTTGAGGTGTCGGAAGACTTCGCGGACGAGATCAACATCTTCATGAACTGGCAGGCCACGGATTTCCTGTTCGTCCACTCGGGTATCGGATGCGGCATTCCCAACGACGGAGCACAGGAAATCTTCGGGAACAAGACCGCGGTCTTTGCCCAGCTTTGGCTGATGTTTGCTTTCTAGAGCCTTCGGGCACTTAACCACCTAGACGGGAGGGACATTCATGCGAGGATGGAAGGGGATTTGTCTGGCGTTCATCGGCTTACTCGGATTCATCGCGATGGAGGCGTCCTCTTATGCAAAGACGCCCTTCACAGAGGGGGGGGTGGTACGGCAGAAGTGCTCGGTCTGCCACCGACTGGACCAGCAGGGCAAGGTGGAGGTGATCGAGGAGACGCGCAAGACTCCGGAGGAGTGGTTCAACGTCATCAGCCGCATGATCCGGCTCAACGGTGCGCCGATCGGCGACCCCGAGATCAAGCCGGCCGTCAAGGAGCTCAGCCAGCACCTGATCTTGACGCCCGCGGAGATGGCCATGGTGGCCTACTACAACAGCGACGAGAACAGCCACTTCCGCGAGAGAAGCTCTCTCATGAAGAGCGACTTCGAGAAGCGTGTGTTCCAGGCGTGCGTGCGCTGCCATGCCTACGGCAAGATCCTCTCGCACCGCCACACCGCGGCGAACTGGAAAGAGATCATGAACATGCACCTGGGCTACTATCCGACTGTGGTGCCCCAGATGCGCGAGATGGATTGGCCGAAGGAGGCCATGGACCTGGCCCCGGTCCTGGCAGAGACGTTCCCCAAGGACAGCCCGGAATTCAATACCTGGGTCGGAGCGCGCAAAGCCCAGGACCTGGCGGGCAAGTGGAAGATCGCCGGCTACCAGCCCGGGATCGGCTATTACGAGGGAACCTACACGTTCAAAGCCGACCCCAAGGCGGAGGACGAGTATCAGATCACGCGCGAAGTGCAGTACGAGAACGGTACGAGCCTGAAACAGGTGGGCACGGGTACGCTGTACGGCGAATATCATCTGCGCTACGGTCTGGTGCCCACCCAGCTCACGGGCCAGGTGGAAGGCGTGTTCGACCTGGATGCGGACGCCAAGGGCTTCAAGGGGAAGTGGTGGACCGTCGTTCAGGATACGAACGCTTTCGGCAGCGAGGTCTTCTTCAAGGCTGATGCGCCCGCCAGAGTCATCGCCGTCTTTCCGCAGGCGGTGAAGTCCGGCGGCGCGGCCCAGTCCGTGCGCATGATCGGCGTCAACCTGCCGGCCACGGTTGCGGCCGCGGACGTCACGTTCGGGGACCCCAACGTGAAGGCCAAGAGCGTGAAGCGAGCGGATGCCACGAAGCTCGTGGTCGAGGTGACGGCGGCACAGGGCGCGGCGGTCGGGCCCTGCAAGGTCCAGGTGAAGGGGGCGGCCAGCGCCGTGAACCTCGTCGTGTTCGACAAGCTGGACGGCATCCGGGTGTTCCCTGCCCTGGGTCGGGCGCGGAATACTTGCGGCTCCGCCTATCCGCCGGAGGGCGTGCAGTTCGAGGCGCGCGGCGTGAACTTCGGCAAGGACGGCAAGGCCGAGACCGAAGACGACCTGATCCTGGAGCCGGTAGCCGCGCAGTGGGCGCTCGAAGAAGAGAAGACGGCGGACTGGGATGACGACATCAAGTATTTGGCAGCGCCCATCGACAACGGGCTTTACACTCCGCAGGGGACCTTCGCACCGATCGAGAGCCGGCGCCAGAGAATGGCAGCGGTCGGCCTGATCGCCGTGACCGCCTCTTACCAGGACTTCAAGGGCCGGGCCCTGTTGGGTGTGACGGATGCCGACTTCGTCACGCATATCAAATAGTCAGGGACGAACATCAGAGACCTTTGCCGGATCGCGGCGAGGCCGGAAGAGAGGCTGACCGCGCTCCGGCGGTTGAGGAGACGAGAGGAGGATGCGATGAAGAAGAAAGGTTTGAAGGCCGTCAACAGACGCGCAAGGAGACTCGAGGAGCGGGAAGTCTTCGGCATGGAAGAGATCAACGTGCTCTGGGACCAGCCGGTCGGCTGCACCTCGGTTTTCGACACGGGGTGGGAAACGAACCCCAGGCCCACCGCGCCCATGAGCGCCTGCGTGTCCAATGCCCGGGATTACGGGAGCTGTTCCGGCCCGTGCTGGTGGCCCGCGCAGACGCCGGACAGCATGACCAATTTCTACGGGCAGCAGAGCCAGTGCCCGGCGGTCGAGAGGGACTGGAGACAGATCAACACCGCGCTCAAAATAAAGAAATACTAGAAAGGGACGACCATGCAGAACAGGATCGTGTTTTCGATGGTGGTCGTGCTTGCGGTGCTGGGGCTCTGCATGCCGGCCACGGCCAAGGACTTCCTGTATGTGCCGGGCGCAAACCATGTGAGCGTCGTCGACTGCACCACCGACACGGTGGTGAAGACCATCGATATCAAAGACTACGTGATCGGATGCGCGCCGTCTTTCGACAACAAGCGGTTCTACGTCAACGGCTGGCGCAACATCTACGTCATCGACACGACGACCGACCAGGTCATCGACAAGCTGACCTTCTGGACGGACTTGAACCGGGTCAACATCTTCGGCAACCCGTCTCCCTCTTTGGACGGGAACAGCCTGTACATGATCTGGATGACGGCGCAGAAGAAACTCAATGTGCCCCGATTGACAGTTCCGCCCTGGAAGTTCGTCATCTTCGACCTTAAGAAGAAGCAGGTCACCAAGAGCTACGACGTTCCCTTCAACACCACCGCCATCGTTCCGCTGACCGGAGATCCGGACAACGTCATCCTCATGTCCCAGGACATCCTGAAGATGAACCTCAAGGACGGCAAGATGACGAAGATCAAGGGGCAGCTCCATCCGGAGGAAGGCCAGCCGATGCTGAACAACCTGATCCTCTGGGTGAACTGGAGCCCCACCGGCGACAGTGGCATCTTCCCCAGCCCGGCCTACGGCTCGGACGGGTCCCTGACCTACCTCCTCCTCAACCGCAAGGACGGCAGCCTGAAAGAGGTCAAGGGTGAAGAAGTTCCCTTCTACTACTCCAACATCCTCTCTCCGGACGGCAAGTTCCTCTACGGCGTGATGGACGAGGTGTACAAGATCGACCTCGCGACCGGGAAGACGATGGCGATGGACATCCTCGAGAGAGGGACGACCTACGCCATGGCGATCAGCTCCGACGGGAAGAAGCTCTATCTCGGACCTGCCGGCCCGGACGTCGCGGTCTATGACACGGCCACCATGAAGCGGATCGGTCTCATCCCGCTCAAGCACGACGGCATCGTGATGAGCCGGCTCAACAAGTAGTCTTCTGTACAGAGTTGATACGGGACTCAAAAAGGGGGGGGGATTCCCCCCCCTTCTTGTTTCTGTGCACCCGGAATGCCTTGACATTCCCGAGGGCCGCAGGTTAGCCTGTTTAGACCCAGGCTTCGGGACTTTGTACCTCGCCGAACCAAGAATCCGCGACGAGCTCGATTCGACCCCATGGCCAAATTCCGCCTTGCCGAGCACAGACTGATCCGCGTGGACGGAAAAGAGTACCTCTTCCTCGCGGCGGACAAGGCCATCTTCGAGGTCGAGCCTCCGACCCGGGCGGCGCTGGACGCCTGGTCGCGCAAAGGGGAGTTCCAGGCCGACGAGCTGATCGGGGCCTTGCCGGGCGGTTCCGCAGACGAAAGGAAGGAGTGCTTCCAGGGCCTGCTCACGTGCCGCGCCATCGTTCCGGCCGGTGAGCCTTTCCAGGGGAACAGGGGAACGCAGGCGCCACAAGGGTCGTTTCCCGTCAAGAACCTGATCCTGCACGTGACCGAGGCCTGCAACCTGAGCTGCGCATATTGCTATGAACAGAAATCGGTCAAGCAGAACGGACGCCCCATGGAGCGCCGGGTGGCGCAGAGGGCGGTCGATTTCCTGTTCGAGCACTGCGGGAATCATGAGGAAGTGGTCCTGGTCCTGTTCGGCGGCGAGCCGCTCCTCAACCTGGACGTAATTCGATTCCTGACGGAGTATGCCGCCGGGAAAGGGGGCGAGCAGGGGAAGAGAGTCAACTTCGCCCTCACGACCAACGGGACCTTGCTCAACGATAAGGTCATCGACTTCCTCCATGAACGAAACATCGGCATCACGGTGAGCCTGGACGGCGCCGAAGAGGCGCACGACCGCTACCGGAGGTTTCCGGACGGGAGCCCTTCTTATAGAGTGATTCTGCCCAAGGTGAAGCGCCTTATAGAGAAGGCCACGACGAGGCCGGTGGTGGCCAGGGTGACGCTCGTCAAGGAAGCGGGCGATCTTTCCCGCACGCTCGACCACCTGCTCGGAATCGGCTTCATCGAGGCGGGATTCGCGCCCGTGACCACCGGCCACCCGGATTACCAGCTGGACGGCCGCCAGATGGATCTGCTGCTGGAGCAGTTCCGCCACCTGTCCGGACGTTTGCTGCAGGCCGTTCGCGAACGCAGCTTCTTCGGTTTTTCCAATTTGATCGACCTGCTGGTCTCCCTGCACCAGGGAGAGGTCATGCGATACCCGTGCGGAGCAGGGCTCGGGCTCTTCTCGGTGGACGCTGACGGCCGTCTCTATCTCTGCCAGCGCTTCACCGGCCAGGAAGCGTTCTGCATGGGCGACATTTTCCAGGGGTTCGACCTGGAAAAGCTCCAGAAATTCCGCGACGAAGCCCAGATCTGCAACAAAGAGGAGTGCAGGGCCTGCTGGGCCCGGACTCTCTGCACGGGCGGTTGTTACCATGAAGCCTGCGTGCGCGAAGGGAGCCACCTGAAGCCGAACCGCCATTACTGCGAGTGGATCCGGCGCTGGAGCGAGCTGGGGCTGGAAACGTATTGCCGCGTCGCGGCGGAGTGGCCCGAGTACTTGGAGCTGCTCTGCAGCTCCAGGGGTTTCGGGCCGCAGCCGGATGCCGACAAGGGGGAAGGGTCCCGGACCGAGGGACTGGAGAATCGGAACGATCATGGTTGAGGATCATTCACTCAAGAAGAGGGTGTCGAAAAACACCCTCGCGAGAGGCTGGTGAGAAATGCCCAGATGCAAGGCGCGCGACGATTCCGCAGGACCGCGGAATTGGACGCATCATCCGGCAGGATGATGCGCCCGCAGGGCGAGCGCCATGGACGGCGCGAGTCAAATCCTGAGGAATGAGGCGTATATGGGGGAATCGCAGTGGACCCCGGCCTGCGCCGGGGCAGGCTCCCCACGCCGCCTGCATCTCCATGAGCGCAACGCCGCAGATGGGCGTTTATCGACAGCCTCATGAACAGGGGGGTGAGCATGTCCAAGAAGTCACTGGTTTCGGTTGCGCTGACGATGGCGCTGCTCGCGGTCGCATTGCCGGCTTCGGCCAAGGATTTCCTTTATGTGCCAGGGCCGAATCTTCTGCAGGTCATCGACTGTGATACCGATACGGTGGTGGACACCGTATCCTACGACGGGTTCATCGTGAACGCCACGCCGTCGCAGGACGGGAAGCGGTATTATATGAACAACTGGCGAACCATCTACGTGGTCGACACGCAGACGAACCGGCTCATCGACAAGCATGAATTCTGGTCGGACCTGAACCGGGTCTACGTGATGCCCGGAATCGCGGTCTCGCTCGACGGCAACTATCTCTATCTGAGCCTGGTCGTTGCAAAGAAGAAGCTCAACGTCCCGAGGCTGAACGTGCTGCCGCCCCAGTTCGCGGTCTACGATTTGAAGAAGAAGCAGATCGTCCGGAGCTTCGACATTCCTCCGTGCTGCAATGCCGTGGTCCCGCTGCGCGACGATCCGGACCACGTGATCCTCATGGCCCAGGACATCTACAAGCTCAACGTGAAAGACGGCAAGATGACGAAGATCAAGGGCGTGCTCCACCCCGAGGATGGCCAGCCCGGCCTGAACTCCCTCGTGGTCTGGAACAACTGGAGCCCGGGCGATCACGGCATCTTCGTCAATGGCGTCTATTCGACGGACGGGAACCTCTTCTACATGCTGATCGACAAGAAGGGAAGCCTGAGCCTGCTGAAGGGCGAGGACACGTTGATGGTCTACTCGTCGGTCATATCCCCTGACAAGAAGTACGTCTATTCGGCGATGGATGAAGTGTACAAGGTCGATCTCCAGTCCGGTAAGACGTTGGCTTCGGATCTGATCGAACGCGGCACCTGCTACGCCGTGGCGATCACCGCAGACGGAAAGAAGCTCTACGTCGGGCCCGCCGGCCCGGACATCACCGTTTATGACACCTCCACGATGAAGCCGCAGGGGAAGATCGCGCTCAAGACGGACGGATGCGTGACGCACCGCATCTCGAAGTAGCCGGCGCGGCGATTATGACGTCCGAGGCGACAGGGGGGAGAGAATCCCCCCTTTTTGTCCGCGGAGAGCACAGAGACGCGATGGAGCTTGCCGTTCACCTGAGAGATCCGTCGGAGCTGACAGCGCTCGACGGTGTGGCCCAACATTTGACGGGATTGTACGGTGCAGATGGGCCCGAGATCGCGCGCCGGCTGCCCAGACGCACCCGGCGGGTCTACGTGGGCGACGAGTTCTGCCTGAACCGCCTGCCGAGCCTCCGCGAGCTGAACCGGTTTCTCGAGGAGGCGAAAGCAGGCAAGTGGAAGCTGACGATTTTGACCCCGCCCTTGACGGACGAAGGGCTGGATACCTGCGCACCGCTCTTCGAACGCCTTGAACGCGGCGACCCCGCGACCGAGGTGGTGGTCAACGACTGGGGCTTGCTCGTATACCTCAAGACACGCTATCCTGATTTCCGGCTGGCAGCGGGAAGGCTGCTCAACAAGGGGTTCAAGGACCCCAGACTGCCGGAGCCGAACAAGTTCTCTCAGCTCTCCCGGGAAGCAGAGGACCTGCTGAAGGGGTGCACGTTCGACTCTGCCGACTTCCAGGAAAAGATGCTTCAGATGCAGGTCGAGCGCCTGGAGAGAGACCTCTTCCCCTACGGCGAACCGCGCGTGAAGGGGCTCGAGAGCTTTGGAGTTTCTGTCTATCTCCCGTTCGGATACGTGACTTCGGGCCGGGTTTGCTGGCTCTCCTCTTTTCATTCTTCGGGAAAGAGCAAGTTTTCCCTCGGCAAGCCGTGTGACCGCCTCTGCAGCCGCTTGTCGCTCGACCTGAGCCGCCCGGAGTGGAAGCTGCGCGTCTTTCAGTCAGGTAACGGGATCTTCTATCTTTACCCGGCTTCCCTGCTCGGCTCCTTTCTCGAGTGGGCGCAGCGCAGGAAGCTCCGCCTTGTCTACCAAGGACTGGCCGTCTAGGAGGCTGTCCATAAATGCCCATCTGCGGCGCTCGTTGCGAGCGAAGCGAAGCAATCCCCCGGCACAGTACCGCTGCGGCCACCGGTCACAGGGGGTTTCCTCGTCGCTTCAGCTCCTCGGAACAGGCCTCGGGATTTCGTGCGCCTTGCATCTGGGCATTTCTGAACAGCCTCCAGGAGCCGAATTCTTGGACAGGCTCCTAGATCGTGAAGATCATCGCCCCCATCAGCTCTCCGCAAGAACTGGAGATGCTCCTTCACCACGGGGCAGACGAGCTCTACTGCGGCGTCCGTACGCCCGAATGGGAGGAGCACTTCGGCGGCCAGTGGTGGATGAACCGGAGGAGCCCGCGCGGCGCCAATCTCGCGTCGTGGCAGGAAATTCGGGAGGTCGTGCAGTCGGCCCACAGCGCCAACGTGCCGGTGCACGTGACCCTGAACGCTCCCTTTTACACGGAAGCGGGCCTGCGCTACCTACTCAAGCTCGCGGAGAAATTGTCCTCGGAGCTCGGGGTCGACGGTCTCATCGTCAGCGATCTGAGCTTCCTGCTGCGTCTTTCCCGGCTCGGTCTGCCCGTGCGGGTCCACCTGAGCAGCCTGGGAAACTGCCTCAACACTTACTCCGCGGGTTTTTTTGAGTCTCTCGGCATCCGCCGAGTGATCCTGCCGAGGCAGCTCAGACTATCCGAGATCCGGCGGATCGTCGCCGGAAACCGCTCCCCCATGGAATTCGAGGTCTTCGCGGTGAACGACGGCTGCTTCTTCGACGAGGCGTTCTGCCAGACCACGCACGTGCTGGGCGGACCCTTTTGTCTGACGGAATGGAAGGTCGAAGTCCGCGGATCAGCGGCGTGCAGCGTCTCGCAAGAGGGGATCGAGGCGGCCGTCCGGGACCTGCGGGAATACCTGTGGTACCAGAACAACTGCGGCTCTTCCTTGCAGGATACCGGTCTGCCGAACGGTCCGTGCAGCCTTTGCTGGTTCGGCTGGTTCCGGGACTGGGGGGTGACCTCGGTCAAGATCGTGGGCCGCGAGGCGTCGTTCGCCCGCAAGATGGGCAGCCTGCAGCTCGTCAAGGCGGTCATGGACGAGGTGAGGGCGGGCGCGAGCCCCCAGCGCATTGCCGAGACGGCCAGGTCTCTGCGCAGAACCCCGGAGTACTGCGACAAGGGATACATGTGCTACTTCCGGGAAGAGTAAGGCCCATGCAGGAGTCCTTTGCCCGACAGCTGCTCTACCTGAGCGGTTACCTCCGGCCCCACAAACGGGTGCTGGCGGTCTCCCTGCTGTTGAGCGTGATCAGCACCGGCATGGGGATGGTGCAGCCGCTCTTCGCCAAGTTCCTCATCGACAAGGTCCTGATCGCGCGCGAGTACCGGCTGCTGGTGCCGCTGATGGCCGCGGTGATCACCTTGACGATCGTGAGCTTTCTCATCCGCGTGAGCAACGGCTACATTTATACCCGTTATTCCGCCCGGGTCCTCTTTCGCATGCGGGAGGATCTGTTCGCACATCTGCAGAAGGTCCCGCTGAGCTTCTATTCCAAGAGGAAGATCGGGGACATCTTCACGCGGATCTCCTCGGACATGGCCGACATCCAGGGCCTGATCACGGAGACGGCTCCGAACTACCTGTTCAATTTCCTGACCTGCGTGATCACCGCAGGCATTCTCGTCTGGCTCAACTGGGCCATGGCCCTGATGAGCTTCGTGTTTCTGCCGGCGGCCATGTACCTGGTGACGCGCATCCGCCCGAAGCTCGTCGACCTGGGCCGGAGCATGGCGGAGAGCAATTCGGACATCGCTCATTTCCTGCTCGAGTCTCTCTCCGGCATGAGTCTCATCCGGGCCTTTGGCGCGGAGAAGCTCGAGCGCGCCAAACTGAACGAAAAACAGTCCGGAATCATGGATCTGCTGCTGCGCTACCAGGTCCTGGGGGCCTTCTCCGGCTCCATACCGATCCTCTCCACCATCATCAACACGCTGGTCGTCTTCGGGTACGGCGGTTCGCTCGTCATCCAGGGATCCCTGAGCATCGGGAGCCTGGTCGCGTTCACGATCTATCAGGGCAGGGTGTTTGCGCCTCTGCAGGGCCTGATGGAGGGATATCTGGGCATGCAGAAGGCCAAGGTGGCGCTGCGGCGCGTGCGCGAGATCCTGGACGTCGCGCCGGCCTTTCAGGAGCATGGAGGGGTCGTGCCGGAAACCGGGATCCTGGAGGGGGCGATTGCGTTCGAGAAGGTCGGCTTCGCGTACGAGAAGGAGGAGCCGGTCCTGAGCGACCTCAGCTTCCGAATACCCGCCGGCAAGGTGACGGCGATCGTGGGCCCGAGCGGGGTCGGCAAGACGACGCTCTGCCATCTGATCATGAGGCTGTTCGACCCGGACTCGGGCCGCATCACGCTTGACGGGATCGACCTGAAAAAGTATAAGGTGGAGTGGCTCCGGAAGCAGATTGCGCTGGTCTCTCAAGACACCTTTCTGTTCCACACGACGATCCTGGAAAACATCCGCTTCTCGAAGCCGGAAGCTCCTCTTCAAGACATCGTCGATGCATCCAAGGCAGCCTGCATCCATGAGTTCATCGAGTCCCTGCCCGAACAGTACCATACGGTGGTGGGTGATCGTGGGGTGCGGCTCTCCGGAGGTCAAAAGCAGCGCATCAGCATCGCCCGCTCCGTCCTCATGGAGCCCAAGGTCCTCATTTTGGATGAAGCGACCGCTTTTCTCGACGCGTCCGCCGAACAGCGCCTCAAGACGACGCTCCATGACCTGATGAGAGACAAGACGGTTGTCGTCGTGAGCCACCGGCCTTCGGCCATCGAGTGGGCCGACAAGATCATCGCGATCGAATCCGGCAGGTTGATCTACGACGGGACCGCCCGGGGCTTTTTCGAGAAAGGGAGCGGTGTTCCTGCGAGTGAGGAATCGATGGCGGGACGTGAGGAGGTCCGGAAGGGGCCGTGGCCATTGACATCGCCGTAGTCGACAGTGGCGTCAACCCGTGGCACTCCCACGTGCAGGGCGTCCAGGGAGGGTTCTCGCTCCGCCTGCAGCCCTCGGGCGAGGTCCTGGAGGAAGAGGAGTTCAGGGACGAGCTGGGGCACGGCACGGCCATAGCAGGAATCATCCGGGAGAAGGCGCCCGCAGCCAGGCTGCACGTGATCAAGATTTTTCACCAGGAGCTGCGCGCTCCCGCCGAGGTCCTCATGGCTGCCCTGGAGCGGGCGATGGCCCTGCGCGCCAAGGTCATCCACCTGAGCCTCGGCACCGAGCGCAGGAAGGACAGAGCTCGCCTCGACAAGCTTTGCCGCGAGGCGGACGCGAGCGGAAGCGTCATCGTCGCATCGGCCCGCGGCTGCGACGATCGGATCTATCCGGCGGCGCTGGAAACCGTAATCGGAGTCTACTGGGATCGCCAGTGCGCTGAAGACGCCCTGGTCTATCGTGCGGGGAAACCGGTCGAGTTTGGCGCTCACGGCCGGCCGCGGCCCATTCCCGGCGTGCCGCAGGAATTGAACCTGAGCGGCAGCAGTTTTGCTGCCGCCCGCGTCACGGCATGGGCCGCCCAGCACCTCGAGCGCAATCCTAACGGTGGCAGCGGATGGGTGAGGGAGGTTTTGCAGGAGCAATCGAAAGGAGGATAATGCCCATGGCAAAGAGGGATGAAAAGAAGCGGTCGGCAGGCGGGTTCTTGTCCAGCAAGAAGGGAATCGCCTTGCTCTCGGTGCCTGTCTTGATCGCCGCCGGGGTCGTCGGCCATGAAGCCGCGGTCCAGTATTTCCCAGAGGTGGCGTGTGTGGCCTGCCATGAGATGAACGAGCCTGTCAAACGCTGGAAGGATTCGGGCGTGGCCAAGAACCACCAGGACTGCGCGGATTGCCACTTCGACACCGGCATCGCCAGGGTCTGGGACATGAACCGGGACGCGGTCGTGCTGTTCGTGAAGCACTTCACCCGTGACAAGGAGGAGCCGATCCAGCCTCCCGAACCGCCCATCTTCGTCGACCCGGCGCAGGAGCCCGCCTATTACAGCCTGGTGCCCAACCACCGCTGCTTTCAGTGCAAGGACGCGAAAAACCACAACGTCATGGACCAGGCCGCGGTTCACACCAAGCTCGTGAGCTTTGCCGGGGCCCAGCCGTGCAAGGACTGTCACAACCACGACATGCGTAACGGCATGAAGTTCTACGAAAAGATCCTTCAGGACCCGAATGCGCCTGCATCCGGACAGGAGACCCCTGCCGCGGGTGCGAGCCTGGAGAACCTTGCCAGAAACTGAAGGGGTGAAGGACAGTGAAAGCCCAGACGGCCGTCAAGAGCCTGTTGGTTGTCCTCCTGGGGGTGCTGGTCCTTGCTCTGGGCTTTTTCTGCTACATGGTCGTGGCACGCTGAGCCCTTGGATAGCGCTGCTTCGAGTGTGTGTGCCGCGTCCGAAAGCCCCGAACGACGGATGGCCCTGGTGAGCCCGGCGTCTCATCGTGCCGGGGTTGCCCGGGGCCATGGATAGCGGACTCGCACGGGCTTGCACCTTGAAGCGTGAAAAGGACGCACGGTGCGCAAGCCCGGGAGCGCTCGGCACCCGGTGGCCGGATGGAGGAAGACGAGGTGTTTTACCTGAGCGCTTTTTACATTGCTTTGGGATTGTACGCCCTTGTCTTCCTGCTCTCCCTCTCCAGGGAGAGGCGATCGCGTCGCTTCTATCAGGCGGTCTGGGTTGCGCCCCTGGTTTTCAACGCTCTGGCCTTTGCCGCCATGGTGGTGCAGTCGGGTCAGTTGCCGACTCATTTTCTTTTCGAACGGCATCTTCAGCTCGGACTCTGGCTCGGGCTCCTCCTGTGGGTCGATTCCTTTCTCGAGGACACCAGGAGGATCGCGCCGTACGTTGCTGCCATGATCGCGGCCCTGTTTGCCGTGAGCCTGTTCTTTCCGAAGGGGCTGACCCCGCCGGTTTATCGATACTCCCTTCTGTGGGCGCGGCTCTTCCTGGAGCTGGAGGCGCTGTCCTTCGCGCTCTTCCTATTCGCTTCCGCCTGGTACCTGGTTTACCTTGTGGAGGGCAGAGGCGGCGGAGCTTCCTCCACGGCCTACCTGCGGAAAGGAAGGAAGTGCCTGCTGGTCGGGTTCACCGTCTTCCTGGCCTCACAGTTCTTCGGGTCCATCTGGTCCCTGCAGGGCTGGGGCGACTACTGGATGTGGGGGAAGATGGCCTTTGCCGGGGTGGTCATCTGGTTCTACGTGATGTTCGTCATTCACTCGAGATATGTTCCCGCCTGCAGCCGTTCCTTCGAGGCGGGCGTCGGGTTTCTCCTCTTTGTGATCGTCATCGCATACAGGATGATCTGGCAGGCATGACAAAGCTCATCCGCTTGTTGGGCTCCCTCGAGTGGACTTTGATCCTCATGGTCCTGGTGTGCGTCTGGTTCGCCGTGGGGGGGATCCTGGCCGTATCCTCCCAGTACGGCAATACCGTGAGGGCCCTGAACGATCAGCTCGCGGCGCGGTCGCTCAGCGAGCTCCCCCATCTCGAGGACCCGATTTGGTCCCCCTACTTCAACTGGACCCAGATCCAGAAAGACATGGTCGCCGGATTGCCTCATCCGGAGCGCACGGTCCGGGCCTGGCTCTGGGGGGCCTTCATCCTGGCCTTGCTTCTGGGCGTCAATCTGATCCTGGCAACATGGGACTGGGTCGTGGACCTGTTCCGCAGGCGCCTGGATCTTCGCCGCTATCTCCTGCTCGGCATGCACGTCCTGTTTGGCGTGGTGCTGGCTGGCCACCTGGCGAGCGCTGCCCTCGGGTTCAAGAAAGTCGGCCAGGTTCCGGTCCGGGTCGGAGAGCGCATCGAGTTCCTGAACCGCTATGCCCTGTCGGTCGACAGAGTCGAAACCATCGAACAGAAAGACGGGACCGGCAATGCCGCAGGGAAGGCCTGGATGACGCCGGACCTGTTCGTGAGGCAGCCGGTGCGGGTCCTGTTCACCCTGTATGACAACGGGGAAGCGGTGCACTCGGGAGAGGTGGCAGCTTATCACAGCGACGCGTTCGACGGGATGCAGATCCACCTGGCTCCTTTCAGCTTCAGGAGCCAGGTCAGCCACGATTTCACCGGCAGGGGCGTGGGCCCGCAAGTCGTGATTTCGAGGAACCCGGGCGTTCCGATCATGCTCCTTTTCCAGCCCATCTGGATTCTCGTTCTCCTGGTCTACGTGCTCGTGACGTTCCGCTCCCACACGGAAAGCTGAGCCGACCCGGCGTCCCCCGTCCCCTTCTTCCCTGCCCGGCGTCTCGCCGCTTGCGACGCGCTCCGTAGCGCGACGCCCCGAAGCCCGATTTCCCTTGACACTGGCCGCGGCGCTCTGATATTTGAATAGCCATTCAAACAATAATTCCTCCGAAGAGTGACCCGATGGGTCGTGCCAGCCTGGCTCCGGTGCGGAAGAGAGAGATCCTGGAGCAGTTCCACGAAGTCCTGAAGGACGAAGGGATCGAAGGGGCCTCCATCGTCAAGGTCGCCGGCCGCATGGGCGTCTATCCGAGCCACATCATCCACTATTTCCCTACCAAAGAGCAGCTCGTCATCGAATCGGTCGACTTTGTCGTGGAGCGCTACGAGCGGAGCTTTGCCGCCTCCCTGTACAGCAGGGCAAGGGGGTCGGAGCGGCTGGAGCACCTGCTGGAGACGCTCCTCAGCCTCGAGTGGGCACAGTTGTTCGAGGGCCCCGTCTTTTACGGGATCTACTACCTGAGCCTTCGGAACCAGGCCGTCTACAGCTCGGTGGCCGGCATGTACCGCAGATTCCGGGACCACTTGACCGATGTGCTCGAGGACTGCAGGGCCTTGCGTGTCCTGCGTCCCGTGCATCCGGCGGAAGAGGCCCAGAACATCATCGCCATGGTGGAAGGGCTCGGGTTTTACGCCAACCTGTGCCGCGATGCGGACAGGGTCCGTGCCATCGGCAGGGCGTTCAAGGAGATGATCTGGTCACGTCTGGTGGCAGAGAAGCCGCGCGCCCGAAGGTCCGCTGCGCGCGCGGAGCTTCCCGGAGCCAAGAGCGCCAACAGACAGAGCACCGGTCGCGAGCGGAGGCGCGCACGGTGCTTCCCTGCAGATCCGAGAGGGTGTCGAAAAACACCCTCTTGAGAGGCTGATGAGAAATGGCCAGATGCAAGGCGCGCTAAATCCTGAGGAATGAGGCTAGATGGCGGTCACGATGGACCCCGGCCTTCGCCGGGGCAGGCTCCCCCCGCCTCACGCTCCGATGAGCGCAACGCCGCAGATGGCCGTTTATCGACAGCCTCTCCGAAGAGGAGGGCGGAGTCATGAGGATGATCGTGTTGGGCGGAGCGGGTATGGTGGGGTCCGTGGTGGTCCGAGACCTCGTGCGGGTTCCGGGGGTCCGAGAAGTGGCGGTGGCCGATTTCGACTTCGAGACGGCGCAGAAGAAGGCGGCGGAGCTCGGCCTCCCCGCCTCGGCAAAGGCGGCCGACATTCACGACAGGGCCTCTCTGGTGGGTCTCCTCAAGGGCTATGACGTGGCGGTCAACTGCGTCGGTCCCTTCTATCGGAACGTGCCCAAGGTGCTGGAGGCGTGTCTGGAGTCCCGGGTCCACTACGTGGATATGTGCGACGATTACGACGCGTCGGAGCGGCTCCTCGGCTACCATGATCGATGCCGCCAGGCGAACATCACCGCCATCATCTCGCTGGGCGCCAGCCCGGGTTTCACCAATCTCTGCGGCCTCCTCGGCGCCCGCAAGATGGAGCCGCAGGAGATTCACACCGCCTGGGTGGAGAGCATCTCCGACGTGGGCGGCGGCTTTGCAACCGTCTGGCACGGCATCCACATGGCTCACGGAGAGGTGCCGCAATTTCTGGACGGGCAGTGGACCAAGGTGCCGGCCCTGAGCGGAGCCGAGGAGCTCGAGTTCCCCGCGCCCCTGGGCCGCTACCCGGTCTACTATCTCGGCCACTCGGAGCCCGTGACCCTGCCCCGGTACATTCGGGGCCTCAAGGTCGCCACCAACAAGGGCAACATGTGGCCGAGCGAGATCGACCTGAAAACCATTCTGAAGCCGTTCATCGATCTCGGGCTCGGGGACACGGACACCATCCGCATCGAGGGCCGGGAGATCGTCAAACGCGACTTCCTGGTCCAGTACCTGATCCAGGCGGTCCTGGCCCAGCCCGCTGGCCAGGAGCCTGAGGAGCCTCAGAACGCCGTGAGCTTCATGGCCAGGGTCGACGTGAAGGGCGCCGCGAATGGGAAGAAGGTG
Organism: bacterium; assembly: GCA_040756235.1. Classification (GTDB taxonomy): domain Bacteria; phylum Desulfobacterota; class DSWW01; order DSWW01; family DSWW01; genus JBFLZG01. Next base: position 67,711 of record JBFLZG010000002.1, read on the forward strand.
CATCATGTCTACACGGCCGCCATGGACACCAACGAGGGGACCGGCGGCTCGGCCGCCTATGGCGCGTGGTCGATTGCCAGCGGGAAGATCACCGCCCGAGGCTGTTTTGCCCCCGAAGGATGCATCGACCCGGAAGACTACTTCCGGCACATGGCTTCCAAGGGGATCCATCTCTACGAGACGCGGGCGATGACGGAGCGGTACACGTGACGGTCTGCAGGGCTTGATTTGCGACCGCGGATGGCCGTTCATCGGCAGCCTCCGAAAGGAGGGACAGAGAGGAGTCACCATGCTGGATCTCCTCATCCGCAACGGGACGATCGTAGACGGTACGGGGAAGAAGGCCTACCGCGGCGACCTCGGGCTCTCGGCCGACAGGATCGCCGAAGTGGGAAACCTGTCCGAGGCCACGGCGGCACAGAGCCTCGATGCGGAAGGCCTGGTGGTTGCGCCCGGATTCATCGACGTCCACTCCCACCATGATCTTTACATCGTCGACCAGGATCCGCTGTCCCGGTTCGAGTCGTTCGTGCGGCAGGGCGTGACGACCTCGGTCGTTGGCAACTGCGGATGGACCCTGGCGCCCTGCACCGAGGGGCGCCAGGAGACGGTGCTGGAGCTCGTGCGCAGCATGGGTGTTCCCATGGAGAGATTCTACTGGCACTCCATGGACGATTATCTCACCTATCTCGAGCGGCTCGGGCTCATGTGCAACGTTGTCCAGCTGGTCGGACACGGGACCGTCCGGCTCTGCGTCATGGGGGATCAGAACCGCTTCGCTACGGAAGACGAGCTGAAGCAGATGAGCCGGCTCGTGCGCGAGAGCCTGGAGGCGGGCTGCGCAGGCTTTTCGTCGGGCCTCATGTACTACCCCGGAATGTACGCCCACACGGACGAGCTCGTCGCCCTGGCCCGGCTGGCGGGCGACCTGGGGCGCCCCTATGCGACGCATCTGCGCGGGTACTGTACGACCCTGCCGGAGTCCCTGGCAGAGGCGGTGAAGATCGCCTCCGATTGCGGGGCGCCCCTTCAGGTCTCCCACTTGCACGCGGTCCCTTTTTTCGGCCGCTGGGCGAGCCTGGTGATCTCGGCGGTCGGCTTCATCGAAGCGGTGAACGCAATCGTACCGCTGCCCGGGCTTCCGGCCTCCGCCCTGGACAAGGGTCTCAAGGTGATCGATGAGGCCCGCCGCAAAGGCGTGGACATCGGCCTGGACGCGGTCCCCTACACCCTGGGGAACACCACCACCACGGTTCTTTTTCCGCCCTGGGCCAACCGCGGCGGAAGGAGGAAGCTGCTCGAGAGGCTGAAGGATCCGGCCGCCCGGGAGCGCATGCGGCGCGACGTGGCCACCATCGTTCCGCGCTGGCCCCATTGGGAGGAGGGCTCCTGGTCGGACCCCTACATCCGGGCCCTCGGCTGGAAGCCGATCCGCGTGCTCTCGGTGCGGAGCGATGCCAACCGCTGGGCGGAGGGATGTACGTTCGCGGAGATCGGCAGGTGTTGGGGGCTGGAGCCCTTCGAGGCGCTCTGCCGGCTGTCGCTCGAGGAAGAAGGGGAAGTGACCTTCACCTTCGGGTTCCCCGCGCGCCCCTGGATCGAGAAGATGTTCAACGAGATGATGCGCCACTCGCTGCTGGCGATCGGCGCCGATTCCGTCCTGCCCGGCGCCGGCGGAACCCCTCCGCCCTCCGCGTACGGGTGCTTCCCCAGGGTCCTCGGCCACTACTCGCGGGAGCTCGGGCTGTTCCCGCTGGAGGAGGCGGTGCGCAAGATGACCGGGCTTCCGGCCTCCCGCTATCGGCTGTCCGGCAGGGGGGAGATCCGAAAGGGGGCGCATGCGGACTTGGTGCTGTTCGATTCGGGCCGGATCGGTGAGGCGTTCACGCCCGACGGGAAGCCGGTCTTTGCGGAAGGGATCGAGCACGTCTTCATCAACGGCCTGCCGGTCGTTTCGCGAGGCAGGTTGAATCGGGATCTCCGCGCCGGAAAGGTCCTGCGCATTTCATGAGAGGGGCCTTTCCCCGCTTCCTGCAGCTTGCGAGGGATTAGGCTCTCGGAAAACCCATGAGTGGCGATTGGGAGGGCTGGCGGATGAACCAACAGAAACAGACTGTCTACCCCTACATTCCGAATTCCGCGCCGGAGACGCGCAGGGAGATGCTCGAGAAAACAGGGGCCCGGGAGGTCGAGGACCTGTATCGCGAAATCCCGGAGAGACTCCGGCTCAAGAGGCCCCTGGACCTGCCGCAGCCGTTTCTTTCCGAATACGATTTGAAGCGGCACGTCCGGGGAATCCTGGGCCGGAACAAGTCGTGTGAGGAGTACTTGAGCTTCTTGGGCGCCGGCTGCTACCAGCACCACGTGCCGGCGGTCGTCGACGTCATCGTAAACCGGGGGGAGTTTCTGACCGCCTATTACGGGAACACGTACTCGGATATGGGCCGATTTCAGGTCATGTTCGAGTATGTGAGCATGCTCACGGAGCTGGTGGGCATGGACGTGGCCGGGTTCCCGCTGTTCGACGGGTCGTCATCGGCGGGGACCGCCGTCCGGATGTGCGCCCGGATCACGGGCCGGCCCGAGGTCCTCGTGCCGGATACCATGAGCCCCTTCCGGATGCAGGTCGTGGAGTGCTACTGCCGGGGCAAGGAGGTCAAGAGCATCCGCAAGGTCTCGTCCCATCCGGATACGGGCCTCATGGATCTCGACGACCTGAAGTCCAAGATCAGCTCTCAGACCGCCGCGGTTTTCTTTGAGAACCCGTCCTACCTCGGCATGATCGAGACCCAGGGCCGGGAGATCGCGGAAGTGGTGCACGCAAACGGCTCGCTCGTTGCGGTCGGAGTCAATCCCATGTCGCTGGGCGTGCTCGCGCCTCCCGGGCATTACGGCGCCGACGTGGTGTCCGGCGACACGCAGCCCCTGGGCGTTCACATGAGCTACGGAGGCGGCGCGTGCGGCTTCGTGGCGGTCCGGGATGTCGAAGCGCACATTGCCGAGCTTCCGCCTCTGATGGACTCCATCGCCGACCTGGAGCAGGGAGAAGGGTTCGGGTTCAATCTGTTCGCGTGGGCGGAGCGGCTTTCCTACGCGGCCCGGGAGAACGCCAAAGAGTACACCGGAACGTCCACCGCGCTGTGGAGCACGGCGAACGCGGTCTACATGGCGCTCATGGGTCCTCAGGGCATGCGCGAGATCGGCGCGGCCATCCTCCAGAAGAGCCACTACCTCCGCAAGCTCCTGGCCGAGGTCCCGGGAATCCGGATGCCGTTCCGCTCGGCCCACTTCAACGAGTTCGTGGTGAGCTACGAGGGCGCCGGCAGGACGGTGCGCAAGATCAACCAGGCGCTTCTCAAGCTCAAGATCTTCGGAGGCAAGGATCTCTCCCGGGAGTTCCCGCAGCTCGGCCAGAGCGCCCTGTACTGCGTCTCGGAAGTCCACACGGCCGAGGCCCTGAAGAGGCTCGCCCAGGCCCTGAAGGAGGTGCTGGCATGACTCGAGAAATCAAGCTGCGCAACTATCACGCCCAGGTCTGGGACGAGCCGCTCATCATGGACCTGTCCGTCAAAGGGCAGCGCGGCATTCTGCCGCCGGAGAGTGAGGAGGAGATCCGGGCTGCCGTGGGCGACGCCGAAGGGCTGATCCCCGCGGCCATGCGGCGGACCCGGCCGCCCGAGCTTCCCGAGGTCGCCCAGCCCCAGGTTGTCCGCCACTACACGCGGCTCTCCCAGATGACCATGGGGAACGACGTGAGCAACGACGTCGGGGTCGGCACCTGCACGATGAAGTACAGCCCGAAGGTGAACGAGCAGCTCTGCGCCCTGCCCGAGATGGCGGAGTTGCACCCGTGCCAGAACGAGTCGACCGTGCAGGGAATCCTCGAAATCCTGTACCGGACGCGAGATTTCCTGCGCGAGATCTCCGGCATGGACGAGGTGAGCTTCCAGCCCGCGAGCGGCGGGCAGGCGGTCCTGACGGCCGCGGCGATCGCCAGGGCGTACCACGAGGCCGCCGGAGAGGGGCGGAAGAGGGACCAGGTCATCACCACGATCCACTCGCATCCCGTGGATGCCGCCTGTCCCGCGACCCTCGGCTACGAGGTGGTCACCCTCATGCCGGACAAGGACGGGTACCCGGATCTGGAGGCCCTCAAGGCCGCGGTCTCGGAGCGGACCGCGGCCTTGATGATCACGAACCCGGAGGACATCGGGCTGTACAACCCGAGGATCGACGAGTTCGTGCGCATCGTGCACGCCGCCGGCGGGCTCTGCTTCACGGACCAGGCCAATGCCAACGGCGTGCTCGGCAAGGCCAGGGCCGCCGACGCCGGGTTCGACATGTGTCACTTCAACCTGCACAAGACCTTTTCTTCGCCCCACGGCGGCATGGGGCCCGGGTGCGGCGCCCTGGCGGTCAAGGAAAAGCTGGCCAAGTTTCTCCCGCTGCCGGTCGTGACGTTCAACGGCAGGAAGTACGGTCTCGACTTCAAACGGCCGAGGAGCATCGGCAAGGTGCGGGACTTCTACGGGAACGTGCCGGTGGTGCTGCGCACCTACGCCTGGATCATGAGCCTCGGGGCCAAGGGCCTCGAGACGGTTGCCGAGACCGCGGTGATCAACAACAACTACCTGGAGAGCCTGCTCCTGGCGATTCCCGGGGTGACCGAGTCCTATGGGCCCGGCAAGATCCGGCTGGACCAGATTCGATACAGCTGGGAGAAGCTGGCTGCCGAGACCGGCGTCACCTCGGAGGACATCGAGCGCCGCATGACCGATTTCGGGATCCAGTCCTACTGGCTCAGCCATCACCCCATGCTGATCCCGGAGCCGTTCACGCCGGAGCCGACCGAGTCCTATTCGAAGGAGGAGATCGAGTACTGGGCGGCCGTGATGCGGCACATCGATCGCGAAGCGCGCGAAGATCCGCAGAAGGTGAAGTCCGCCCCGCACCGGGGGATCACGACCAAGATCGACGAGAGCGCCGCCTTCTTTCACGAGAAGTGCATGTTCACCTACAAGAAGTACCGGCGGGAGAAGGAAGGCAAGCGAGGGGAGTGAAAAAGAGAGTCGGACTCATCGTCAACCCGATCGCCGGGATGGGGGGCAGGGTGGGTCTCAAGGGGACCGACGGTCCGGAGATCCTGCGGAAGTCCGTCGCCCTGGGCGCCGTTCCCGTATCGTGCGGCCGCGCGTCGCAAGCGCTGAAAAGCCTCTCGGCCATGGGCGCTGGGTTTCACCTCTTCACCTATCCTCGCGAGATGGGGGAGGACGCGGCCACGGAGAGCGGCTTGGAGGCGACGACGCTCGGATCGATCCGATCCGGCGCAACCACGGCCGAGGACACGGAGCGGGCCGCCCGGGATCTGGCAGCGGCCGGAGTGGACCTGCTGCTCTTCGCAGGCGGCGACGGCACGGCCCGCAACATCTGCCGTGGCGTTGGCGACAGACTGCCCGTGCTCGGGATTCCCGCAGGGGTCAAGATGCACTCGGCCGTCTTCGGCACCACGCCCGCCAGGGCCGGCGCGGCGGCCGCGCTCTTTCTCCGAGGCAGGATCCGCGAGACTCGGGATGCCGAGGTCATGGACATCGATGAGGGCGCCTTCCGGGAGCAGAGGCTCAGCGCCAGGCTTTACGGCTACCTGCGGGTCCCGGCCGAGCCCAGGATGGTCCAGGCCGTCAAGGCGGGCGGGTCGGCCGGGGAAGCCTCGGCCGTGCGTGGAATCGCTCTGCACGTGGCCGCCACGATGGATCCGGGCTGCTGCTACCTCATCGGTCCGGGCACGACGACCCGGGAGATCATGGAAGTCCTCGGCTTGCCCAACACGCTGCTCGGAGTGGACGTGGTACTCGACCGCTCGCTCGTCGCCTGCGACGTGAACGAAGGTCAGGTCCTGGAGGTGGTCGGCCGGAGACCGGCCAGGATCGTCGTGGGGGTGATCGGGGGGCAGGGCTACCTGTTCGGGCGTGGCAACCAGCAGATCAGCGACCGGGTGATCGCCCGCGTGGGCAAGGAGAACATCATCGTCGTGGCCTGCCGGAGCAAGCTCTTTGCACTCGGCGGCAGACCCTTGCTGGTCGACACGGGCAACGGCGAGGTCGATCGGATGCTGGCCGGCTACGTTCAGGTGATCACGGGTCTCAAGGAGAAATTGGTTTACCCGGTCGAGTGTTGATCTGACGGAGAAGAGGGAAGCGCAAATGGGTCAAGTCATAGCGGTGACGGGAGCGAACTCCGGTATGGGGAAGGCCTGCGTCGAGAAGCTCAGCGGCCGGGGGCACAAGGTTTACGGGACGGCCTTCGGCGTACCCGTGGACCCCGCCTGGAAAGGCCTGCCCTACACTCTCCTCCCGTGCGACATCACCAAGCCCCAGGAGGTCGAGGCCTTCTACAAGCAGATTCTCGATGCATCGAAGCGCGTCGACGTGCTGGTCAACTGCGCGGGTTTCGCGCTGGAAGGGGGCGTCGAGGACACGACCGTGGAAGAGGCGAAACTGCAGTTCGAAGTGAACTTCTTCGGCACGCACCGGATGATCCGGGAAGTCCTGCCGGTGATGCGGCAGCAGGGAGGCGGAAAGATCATCACGATCTGCTCCCTTGCCGCACAGGTGCCGTCCGTTCCCTTCCAGGGCTTCTACAGCATGAGCAAGAAGGCGCTGGACGGATTGATGGAAGCCGTGCGCATGGAGTGCAGGACCTTCGGCATCCAGGCGACGAGCATCAATCCGGGAGACATGAAGACCGATTTTACGGCGAACCGCGTGCGCGTGGCGGCCCTCAAGCCGGGATCGCCCTATTACGAGACGTCCCTGAAGAGCGTCAAGACGATGAAGGAGAGCGAAATGAGCTCGCAGGGACCCGAGGTGATTGCGCAGCTGGTCTCCAGGCTGGTGGACACCGCGAAGCTGAAGCCCCGGTACTTCATCGAGCCGAAGTACAAGCTGCTTCTGTTCGCGACCCGCTTCCTGTCGGCTCGGAGCATCGAAAGGCTCGTGCAATCGATCTACACCTGAAGCTGCGGACCGGCGGTTCCTTCGGCGGCCCGCCGAGCGCGTGAAAAATGAGGCGCCGATGTCGGTGATCGACGACCTGCTGGCAGAGCCGACGCACGACGCCGCCATCCGGGACGTGCGGGTGGGGGCGTTCTTCACCGTGCTCTCCACAGAGCACGGCGCCGGCATGGCCGCGACCCTGCGCGACGCCCGCGCACCCCACAGTCAGGGCCTCATTCGATGGGCGGGCGAGCTCGCGAGCCACACGGCGCGCGAGCTCGCCGAGTTGCTGCGCTCGCAGAGCCCGATGGAAGCCTCTCTCGGAATGGCTGCAGTCCACGCGCTGCTGGGCGTGCCCCGGCGCGAGGCGGTTCAGCAGAACGCAGTCGACCTTCTCGTCCGCAGGAGCGAGGGCAAGAGGGTGGCCGTCGTCGGGCATTTCCCTTTCATCCCCAAGGTGCGGGCCGTGGCGTCCCACCTGGCTGTGCTCGAGCTCGACCCGGGGGAAGGCGAGCTGCCGGCCGGAGCCGCAGGAGAGACCCTTCCGGGTGCCGAAGTGGTGGCCATGACCGGCACGACGATCGTCAACAAGACCTTCGAGACTCTGCTCTCCTATTGCAGCCCCCAGGCCTTCGTGACCGTCATCGGCCCCACCACGCCCCTTTCGGAGGTCCTGTTCGATTACGGCGTCGATCTGATCGCCGGGACGCGGGTGGTCGACGCTGCGCTGGCCATGGCGCTGGCCGGCCAGGGAGCCATCTTCACGCAGATGCGCGGCTTGCGCTTGATGACGATCCAGAAAGAATCTCGAGGTTGAAAGGCACACGCCCGTGCGCAAGCTGACCCGAACCGTGTGCGAACTGCTCGATCGGGGCGAAAGGCTCGTGCTGGCGACGGTGCTGAGTCGGGCGGGCTCCGCGCCGCGGGCGCCAGGCGCCCGGATGGTGGTGCGTGCGAACGGGTCGATCGCCGGCACCGTAGGAGGTGGCCTGGTGGAGGCCGAGGTCATCCGGGCGGCGGGGGAGCTGTTCGGGGGGAGCGGCTTCCGGATACGGGCCTTCGATCTGGCCGGCTCGACCTCTCATGCAGAGGACGCGATCTGCGGCGGCCGTCTGGAGATCCTCCTCGGCCTCATCGAGGCGTGCGACCGCAACCGGGACCTGTTCCACGGCCTTGCGGACGCCTTGAAAGCGAGAGAGCCCTGCCTGCTGGTGACGGCTCTGGGGCTGGCGGAGAGCGATTCCGGTGAACTGAAGCTGTCTGTGGCCAAAGGGGGGAAGCCGGAGTACGGAGACTTTCCCTACCCGGCCTCCTGGATCGCCCGGCTGGAAGAGGCCGGGAGTCAGGGCAAGTGGTCTCAGGTCGCGGTCATCGAAGGGCACCGGTTTCTCGTCGAGCCCTGCGGTGCTCCCGGGACCGTCTTTCTCTTCGGAGCAGGGCACGTATCCCGGCCGGTCGCCGCGCTCGCCCACCTTGTCGGGTTCCAGACGGTCGTGCTGGACGACCGCGCCGAGTTCGCCAACCGGGAGCGGTTCCCGGCCGCGGACGAGGTCTGCGTCCTCGATTCGTTTGAGCACGCCTTCAGAGGGCTCGAGCTCGACAGGAACAGCTATGTGGTGATCGTCACGCGAGGCCACAGCCACGACAGGACCGTGCTGACTCAGGCGCTGCGCAGTCCGGCCGGCTACATCGGCATGATCGGAAGCAGGCGCAAACGGGACGCCATTTACGAAGCCTTGATGCGGCAGGAAGGTTTCGGGCGCGAGGAGCTTGAACGGGTCCACTGTCCCGTCGGCCTCAGCATCGGGGCGGAGAGCCCGGACGAGATCGCGGTCAGCATCGTGGCCGAGCTCATCCTGGCCCGGGCGGGAGCGGCGCCGGGATGAGGGAGGAGAAGATTGCGGCCCTCCTGCTGGCTGCAGGCGCCTCTTCCCGCATGCGCGGCGCTTTCAAACCGCTGCTGCCCCTCGGCGGCGAGGCGGTCATTGAACGAACCATCCGCCTCTTCCGGGACGCTGGGATCGACGACGTGCGCGTGGTGGTCGGCCATCGCTCCGCCGAGCTGACCCCTATCCTGGAAAGACACGGGGCTCGCTCCATTCGGAACGCGAACCATGCCGCGGGCATGTTCTCCTCGATCTGCGCGGGAGTCGCCTCCCTGGAGGAGGAGATCGAGGCGTTCTTTCTCCTGCCGGCCGACATCCCGCTGGTCAGGCCGGCGACCGTGACGGCCCTGCGCGAGGAATTCCGCCGGCGCCCCGGTCCCGTCTATCGGCCGAGCTGCCGAGGGAGAGCCGGGCATCCGGTGCTCCTTCCAGCGAGCCTGAGGCCGTGCCTCCTGCGCTGGGAAGGAGAAGGGGGACTGCGGGGTTTTCTGAGTTCCTGCGTTTCCCCCTTGATCGACGTGGAAGTGGGGGACGAGGGCATCCTGATCGACTTCGATACGCCCGAGGACTACACCGCATTGCTGGCGCGGCTCCGGCCCGAGGCGGAGACCGGCTCATGAGGCGGCTGCGTAAGGCTCGTGAGCGGCAGGTGATCGGCGGGTCTGGAGCCTCTCTTGACTCTGTCGGGGAGAGAGGGTATTCAGAGAGCGAGTGCTCGCTTTCCAACCGATGACGATGGCCGAGAAGCCGTCTCGCTCGTGAAAGGTCCAGACGATGGCAGGCTGTGAGCCGGCCTGCGGGGAGGATGGTCGCAGTGGCTACCGAGATCAAGATGCCCAAGTTCGGCCTGACGATGAAGCAAGGCAAGCTGAGCAAGTGGCTCAAGCAGGAGGGCGAAAAGGTTCAGAAAGGGGAGCCTCTGTTCGAGGTGGAGACCGAGAAGATCACGAACACCGTGGAGTCCGTGGCCTCCGGGATCCTGTTCCAGATCGTCGTCCCGCCGGGCAAGACGGTGCCGGTCGGCGCCGTGCTCGCGATCATCGCCGAGGAGGGGGAGCAGCCGGAGAGAATCGAAGGCATACAGGTCAGAAGCGCCGAGGCTGCGTCGGCGGCGGCCGGATCGGCAGCATCGGCTCCGGGGCCGGGCGCGGGGCAGGAAGGATACGTGCCCGCCAGCCCGGCGGCCAAGCGCCTGGCCAGGGAGCTGGGCGTGGACCTCACGCAGGTGCGCGGTACGGGCAAGGACGGGCGGGTGACCGAGGAGGACGTGAAGCGGCACCACGCGACAGCGCCCCGAGCGGCCGCCAGGATCACTCCCGTGGCGGCGGAGATGGCCCGAAGGGCAGGCCTGGACCCGGCGAAGATCTCGGGTACCGGCGAGGGCGGCAAGATCACCAAGGAGGACGTCGAGCGGGCCCTTGCGGCACCGGCTTCTCCCTCTGCGGAAGCGGGCGCCCCTCCTGCCGCCGAGTCCGTTCCCTTCACCGGCATGCGGCGCGCGATCGCGGACCGGATGCACGCCAGCCTGCACGACGCGGCGCAGCTCACCCTCTTCACCGAGGTGGACGTGACGGAGCTCGCGGATTTCCGTGACGCCGTCCGCGCTGAGTACGCCAAGGACGAATCGGTGCGGATCTCGTACAACGACATCATCCTGTTTGCCGTCTCGCGTGTCCTCAAGCGCTTCCCGGTCCTGAACTCGACTCTGGTCGAGGAGGAGATCGTGCTGCATGGTCAGGTGGACCTCGGCATGGCCGTGGCCGTGCCCAACGGGCTCATCGTGCCCAAGATCCGCGGCGCGGACGGGAAGAAGCTCCTCCAGATCGGACAGGAGGCGCGCGAGCTGGCGCGCAAGGCCAGGGAAGGCTCGCTCACCATGGACGAGGTGGTGGACGGCACCTTCACGGTTACCAACCTGAGCGCTCTGGGCGTGGACGGGTTCACGCCGATCCTCAATCCTCCCGAGACCGCGATCCTCGGGGTCGGCCGGGTTGTCGAGAAGCCGGCCGTCCACAGGGGGCAGATCGCGGTCCGTTCCATGATGACCCTGAGCCTGACGATCGATCACCGGATCGTGGACGGTGCCCCGGCAGCGGAGTTCCTCCAGGCTCTGGCCCGTCATCTTGAGCATCCCGCTCTTCTTGCTGTATAGAAAGGCACATCCCCAGGAGCCTTGGGAGGAGGTAGCGAGACATGCACGACGTGATCGTTATCGGATGTGGGCCCGGCGGCTATGCCGCCGCGATCCGGGCAGCGCAGTTGGGCGGCAAGGTGGCCGTGGTGGAGGCAGCCGAGACCGGGGGGACCTGCGTGAACCGGGGGTGCATACCGGCCAAGGTGTGGCACCAGGCCGCCTCGATCCTGCAGACCCTCGGCAAGGCGGAGGCCTTCGGCATTCAGACGACCGGGAGAACGGTAGAGCTCAAGACCATCGCGGAGCGCAAGAGCGGCGTCTCGGCCGAGATCCGCATGGGCATGGAGGGGCTGCTCGCCAACAACGGGATCGAGGTCACCCGCGGCAAAGCGGCTCTCAGGAGCGCCCGGGAGATCGCGGTGGACGGTGCGGTCCGGGAGGCCGGGAAGATCATCCTGGCCACGGGGGGCGCCCTGCTGATGCCGGATGTCCCGGGGCTGAAGGACGCGCTCCTGACGACCGACCAGGTCTTCGACATGAGCGAGGTGCCCGCCTCGGTTCTCGTCTGGGGCGCCGGCTTCGTCGAAGTGGAAATGGCCAACATCCTGAACGCCTTCGGGGCGAAGGTCACGGTCGCCACGGACGCGGCCAGGATCCTGCCGCGCGAGGACCACGACACGAGCCAGCGGGTCGGGCAGGTCTTGCGGGAACAGGGCGTGGAGATCGCCGCACGCGTGGGGCTCGAGGCCGTGGAAAAAAGTCCATCAGGCTTTGTCTGCCGGCTCGGCGGCCCCAAGGAGCGCGTCGTGGAAGCGGCCCGGGTCCTGGTCGCAAGTCGCCGTCCGCACACTGCAGGCCTCGGCCTGGAGGGATTGGGCATGGCGTTCCAGCCGGACGGCGGTATTCGGGTGGACGAGCGCCTCGAGACCTCGGTCAAGGGCGTCTATGCGGTGGGCGATTGCACGGGCGGCTGGATGCTGAGTCACGCCGCCTCTGCCATGGGAATCGTGGCTGCCGAGAATGCCATGGGTCAGGACAGCCGCTTCCCCTTCCACCTCATCCCGAGGGCGAGCTGGACGTCGCCGGAGGTGGGGGCGGTGGGCCTCTCCGAGGAAGAGGCGGAGAAGCAGGGCAAGGAGATCGAAGTGGGCCTGTTCCCGTACGCGATCAACGGGCTGGCTATGTGTCGCAACCAGGTGGAGGGCGCCGTCAAGGTGATCGCGGACGCGAAGTACGGGGAGATCCTGGGCGTGCACATCGTGGGCAGCCAGGCCACGGAGCTCGTGGGCGAGGCGGTGCTCGCCATGCAGCTCGAGTGCACGGCCCGGGAGTTCGCCCGCAGCATCCGGGTCCATCCCACCTTTTCCGAAGCCGTGGTGGACGCTGCGCGGGATGCGGAGAAGTGGGCGCTCTACCTGCCCAAGAGATGATCGACCGCCGAGGCTGACCCATGGAAGCGCCCGGGGCGAGAGAGCTGGAGGTTCAGGACTGGGGAAGGATGGGCTACGAGGCTGCCCTGACCCGGCAGAGAGGGCTCGTGGAGGAGCGCATCCTGGAGCGGGCGCCGGATCGTCTGGTGCTGGTGGAACATCCTCCTGCCGTCACCCTGGGTCGCAGCGCAACGTCCGCCGACCTCGTTGCTCCGCGGGACGAGCTCGAGCGCCGCAACGTCAGCGTCACGTGGGTCGAACGCGGCGGCAGGGCGACCTTCCACGGCCCGGGCCAGCTCGTGGCCTATCCGATTACCAGGATCAGAGACCAGGACGTGCACGCTTTCCTGCAGAGGCTGCTCGGTGCCGCGGCGGAAGTCCTCGAGGCGTTCGGCCTCCGGCCCGAGCGCAAGACCGGCCAGCCGGGGCTGTGGGTGAACGGAGCCAAGATCGCCAGCGTAGGAGTGGCCGTCCGAAAGTGGGTTACCTTCCACGGGATCGCGCTCAACGTGAATACCGATCCCGCAGGGTTCGAGCTGATCGTGACCTGCGGTCAGCCTGCCGAGAAGGTGACGAGCATGGAACGCGAGCTCGGGCGCCCGGTCCCGCTCGATGCGGTCAAGCCGCTGTTCGTGCAGGCCTTCCGGAGGCGGTTCGGGTATTGCCTGCCGCGTGACGACATCGGCGGCTGCGCCGGGCCGAGGCGCCCTTCCTGGCTGCGCGTGCGGGCGGCCGACCCCGGGGCGATCGACGGCATGGAAGCGAGATTGAGCGGTTGGGGGCTGGCAACGGTGTGCCAGAGCGCCCACTGCCCGAACCTGGGAGAATGCTTTTCCAGGGGGACCGCCACCTTCATGATCCTGGGCACCGTCTGCACGCGCCGGTGCCGGTTCTGTGCCGTGGACAAGGGCCTTCCTGGTGCGCCCGACCCGGACGAGCCGGCGCGGGTGGCCAGGGCTGCCGGCGCCTTGGGCCTCCGCTACGCGGTGGTGACCTCGGTCACCCGGGACGATCTGGCCGACGGCGGGGCCGCCCAGTTCGCAGGCGTGGTCGGTGCGTTGAGACATGAGTGCCCTGCCATCCGGGTCGAGGTGCTGGTCCCGGATTTCAACGGGTCCGCCGAGGCCCTCGACCTCGTGTGCGACGCCTCGCCCGACATGTTCAACCACAACGTGGAAACGGTGCCTCGGCTGTATCCGCTGGTGCGGCCCGGAGCGGATTACCGCAGGTCCCTGGGGCTCATCGCCGGCGCCGCTCGAAGGGGGCTGCCGGCCAAGTCCGGGCTCATGCTCGGGCTCGGAGAGACGTCTCGGGAGATCTGGGAAACCCTCTATGACCTGAGGAAGGCGGGCTGCGGGTATCTGACTCTGGGCCAGTACCTGGCGCCCTCGCCGGATCACCTGGCGGTGGCCCGGTACGTGGCTCCCGAGGAGTTCGGCCGATGGCAGCGCACGGCGCGCGCCATGGGTTTCCTGGAGGTGGCGGCAGGGCCCCTGGTGCGCAGCTCCTACCGGGCCGAAGCGATGTTCGAGCGACCGGGGCGCTCGAATTGCGGGTGTGCGAATTCTCCAGGGCATGCAAAGAAGGAGGATCGGGAACATGCGTCCGACCAATGAGAAGATGATCGGGATGTACACCACCATGCTGCGCATCCGGCGCTTCGAGGAGAAGATCGAGGAGCTGGTCCTGCTGGCCAGGATCTCGGGCTTCGTCCATCTCTCGATCGGGCAGGAGGCGGTGGCGGCAGGCGTATGCGGCAACCTCGAGGCTTCGGACTACATCACCAGCACGCACCGCGGGCACGGCCACGTGATCGCCAAGGGGGCGGACGTCCGGCTCATGATGGCCGAGCTGTTCGCGAAGCGCACCGGGTACTGCAAGGGCAAGGGCGGCTCCATGCACATTGCGGACCTGGATCTCGGGATCCTGGGCGCCAACGGCATCGTCGGCGGAGGCCCGCCCATCGCCGTGGGCGCCGCGCTCGCCTCCTGGTACAGGGGCGCCCGCAACGTCTGCGCCTGCTTCTTCGGCGACGGCGCTTCCAACCAGGGCACGACCCATGAGGCCATGAACCTGGCTTCGGTCTGGAGGCTTCCGGTCGTGTTTGTGGCCGAGAACAACCGCTTCGGCGAATTCACGCGCCAGGCCGACCACCAGCGGGTCGAGTCGGTCGCGGACCGGGCCGCCGGCTACGACATCCCCGGAGTCGTGGTGGACGGCAACGACGCGCTTGCCGTGTACGAGGCGGCGGCCGAGGCGATCGCCCGCGCGCGGGAAGGCAAAGGGCCCACGCTGCTGGAGTGCAAGACCTACCGCATCAAGGGACATTTCGTCGGAGACGGCGAGTCCTACCGGCAGCCGGAGGAGGTCCGGCAGTGGAAGGCCCCGGACCGGGACCCGATCTCGCGGTTCGAAAAGAAGCTCGTGGAGATGAAAATCCTCACGGAGAAGAAAGTCGAACAGCTCAAGGGCTCGGTCCAGAGTGAGATCGAGGAAGCGGTGCGCTTCGCCGAGGAGAGCCCGGAGCCGGACCTGGGCGACCTCCTCCAGGACGTCTATGCGAATTGAAGCTCGGTGGAACGGTTCTCACGGTGAGCTTGTCCACGAAGCTCCAAATCGAGGAGCCTGTTCATAAATGCCCAGATGCAAGGCGCGCGAGATCCCGAGGAATGAGGCGTACATTTCAGTACGCCGCAGTGACCCCGGCTTTCGCCGGGGCAGGCTGCCCCAGGACCTCCACGCCGGATGAGCGCAACGCCGCAGATGGGCGTTTAGGGACAGGCTCTCAGCCGGCGTGAAGCCGGGCAAAGGAGATCGGATCATGGCGACCATGACCATGGCTCAGGCCATCAATGACGCGATTGCCCTGGAGATGGAGCGGGACCCTGACGTTTTCATGCTCGGAGAAGACATCAGCATCGGCATCATCGGCGTGACCGCAGGCCTGCAGGCCCGGTTCGGAAAGAAGCGTGTCCTGGACACGCCGATCTCCGAGAGCGCCATCGTCGGCGCGGCGGTGGGCGCGGCGGCGGTCGGTTTGAGGCCCATCGCCGAGCTCATGTTCGTGGACTTCATCGGCGTCTCCATGGACCAGCTCTTCAACCAGGCCGCCAAGATGCGCTACATGTTCGGAGGCAAGGCGAAGATTCCCATGGTGCTGCGCGCCACCTGCGGCGCGGGCATGGGCGCCTCGGCCCAGCACTCCCAGTCTCTGGAGGCCTGGTTCATGCACGTCCCGGGGCTCAAGGTGGTCATGCCGAGTACGCCTTACGACGCCAAAGGGCTGCTCGCCTCCGCGGTCCGGGACGACAATCCGGTAGTGTTCCTCGAGAACAAGCTCCTCTACTTCACGATGGGTGAAGTGCCTGCAGAAGCCTACACCCTGCCGCTCGGCAAGGCCGACATCAAGCGGGAGGGCAAGGACGTGACGGTCGTGGCCACCGGCCAGATGGTGGGCCGGGCGCTCGCCGCCGCGGAGAAGCTGGCCGCCGATGGCGTCAGCGTGGAAATCCTCGACCCGCGAACGCTTCTGCCTCTGGATGAGGGGGCGATCCTGGAGTCGGTGCGCAAGACCCACCGCCTCGTCATCGTTCACGAGGAAGTGAAGTTCTGCGGCTCCGGCGCCGAGATTGCGGCGACCGTGGCCGAGAAGGCGTTCGGATATCTGGATGCTCCCATCCTGCGCGTGGCCGCGCCTTTCTGCCCGGTGCCGTTCAGCGGAAAGCTCGAGGCGGAGTTCATCCCCAGCGAGGAGAAGATCCTGACGGCCCTCCGGACGGTCATGGAAGGGTAAGCAGGCCGGTCACTCGATGCCGGCTGTGCTGGAATACATGCAATCGGTTTAGGTGCAAGTTCCGCGGGGAGGGGTATTCCGGCTGGATTTGCCTGGGGCTCAAAACGCTCCGGCCCGTTCTCCTCCCAAGGGTCGGAGACTACGGCCCTTCGGGCGGGTCGCTGTTTTCGTCCCTCGTCCCGGGCCGGGTGTATCCGGGCACACCGCCTAGCCCGACCGCAGAACAGTCGGGCTAGAGGGCGAGATAACGAGAAACAGCGCTGCGTTCCACCGGCCTTCGGGACTCGCGACGGGCTTCCGCGACTCGCCCCGCAAATCGCCGGAACACCCCATCCTCCGCGGAACCGAGGATCGTGCGCGAATGCCTTTCTTGCAGAGCGGACGGGGATCGAACGCTGGGCGCACGGTGCATCCGGCTATTTTTCACCAGCCTCTGCAGAGCATCCTCTTCTCACGACTGAAGGGCCGATGCCGCTTCGGGTTTGCGGCCGTCGCTGCGCTCCTGCTGCTCGGTCAGCCTTCGCGAACCGCCGCTTCCTGGTTCCTGGACGGGGAGCATTTCCTCGCCTCGGTGCATGGCGAGCTCTCGTGCCAGGACTGCCACGAGGAGGTTTCCTCGAGCAAGTCGCATCCGGACCCCGCGGACGTCAACCGGGACCCGAGAGAGTCCTTCAGCCCCGACCGGTGTGCCGACTGCCACCAGGACGTCGTGGACAAGATCGATGAGGGAAGGCACGCCCGCGTCCGGAGGAAGAAAGGCAGAGCGGCTTGGGAGAAGTGCCTCGACTGCCACGATCCTCATTACCAGGAGCCCTATGAGAATCGCCGACAGGCTGAACCCGAGCCGGGAGCCGGTACGGAGCGCTCCCGGCCTCGACTTGCTGAAGCGGACGCGGCGTGCATGGATTGCCACGGATCCGTCCCGGCGGGCGCTTCCCGGGCGGCGGAAAAAGTAGCGGCTCTCTGCATGTACTGTCATGGTGAGACGCGCGAGCGGCCTCCGGCCGGCCCGGCCGTACGCATGCCGCTGCTCGACGGCGCCTCCTACGCCGCCTCGACGCACCGCAAGACGGCCTGCACGGTTTGTCACCTGGCGTCCGCCGCGTACCCTCACGCACGCCAGCGCCTCGGACCGTGCGGAACCTGCCACGCACGCCACGACGAGAAGGTCGCTCATGACCCGCACCTGGGCACGACCTGTGAGGCCTGCCACCTTGCAGCGGTCGAGCCGGTCCGGGAGGCCGCCTCGGGGAGCATCGCCTGGAAGCTGAATACCGAGGCGGGCCGTCCGCTCGAGGTGCACCGCATGTCTTGGCGGGGGGGCCTGGAGCGGTGCCGGCGCTGCCACTTTCCACAGAACCGGTTGGGTGCTGCCGCACAGGCCCTTCCGGCCAAGAGCATCCTTTGCATGCCCTGTCATGCGGCCACCTTCTCCGCGTCGGACCCGGTCACGCTCGCGGCCCTGGCGATCTTCGCTCTGGGGCTGGCAAGCCTCGTGATGGTCTGGGTGCGGGGGAGCAGCGCGATCGGGCAGGAGGGCAGGGGAGGGCTGGCCGTAAGGCTGCCGGGGGCGCTCGAGGGTTTCCTGCGCGTGGTGTTCTCGCGCCGCATGGGATCGATCTTGAGGGCGCTCTTCCTGGATGCCTTCCTGCAGAGAAGACTCTACAAGCAGTCGCGCGTGCGCTGGGCGATCCACGGCCTGATCTTCTTTCCCGTGGTGGTGCGCTTCGGCTACGGGCTGGCCGGGCTCCTGGCGTCGCTCTTGTCCCCGCAGTGGCCGCCGACCTGGGTCCTGCTCGACAAGAACGCTCCCGTCACGGCGCTCGTTTCCGATCTCACCGGCGTCCTCGTACTGCTGGGCGTGGCTCTGGTCATGGCCCGAAGGCTGCGCAGCAGGCCGGAGCAGCGGCTCGAAGGCCTGCCGCGACCGGACTGGGCGGCCTACGGCTTGTTGTTCGGCGTCCTGGCTGTGGGGTACATCCTGGAGGGTATGCGGATCGCTATGACCGGGAGCCCGCCGGGTGCGGCATATGCATTCGTCGGCTGTCCGCTGAGCCACCTGCTCGGCGGCGCGGGGCTCGACGTCGCGTTCGGCTACGTCTGGTACGCCCACGCTGTCCTGACCGGCGCGTTCGTTGCGTACCTGCCGTTCAGCCGGATGTTCCACATCGTGATGGCGCCCGTATCGATCGCCCTGCGAGCCGCCGCGGGGAAGTCAGAGGAACGTTGACAGCGTGCCTCACAGAGAGTGTCACGCATGACCGTCTCCGCGGGGGCCGTGGGATTCGGCAGAGGATTCAGCTATCCTGGTTTGCAGAGGGAAGGGACAGGAAGATGGAAATTCAGAGCTACCAGATGCCGGAGGAGCTTTATTACGAGGAGCACCACTTCTGGGTTCGCGTGGAGGGGGAGTTCTTGGTCATGGGCATGGACGACTTCGCCCAGCAGATGGCAGGGGACGTGGTCTACGTGCAGCTTCCCTTCGAGGGGAAAAAGCTGGAAGTCGGGAAGAAGTTCGCCCAGGTGGAATCCGGAAAGTGGCTGGGAAAGGTGTACGCTCCGGTGAACGGCACCGTGGCAGCCGGCAATGAAGAGCTGGAGACGAACCCCGGGTTGATCAACCAGGACTGCTACGGCAAAGGTTGGATGTACAAGATCAAGCCGGCGGATATCGGGGAGGTGGAGAAGCTGATCCACGGCCGCGAAGCGGTGGAGAAGTGGCTCCTGGCGGATATTGAGAAATACAAACAGCAGTAGCAGAGGGTGGAGAGCCCCTATGGGCCACCGAGGCTACAGCGCTCGAGAGCTGATCCAGGCCGAGGCCTGCACGCACTGCTCCGTCTGTACGGACGTCTGCCCGGCCGTTTCCGCCTCGCGCGACGGACGTCTGTCCGGGCTCTACAGGCTGGGCGAGCTCAAGCGCATTCAGCGGTCGAGGTACGGGGTTCTGCACCGGCTCCTGGGCCGCAAGAGGCCGCAGCCCGAGCAGCTGAAGCCGTTCGGCGAGACGGTCTTCCGCTGCACCTTGTGCGGCCGCTGCCAGGAGGTGTGCCCTTCCGGGATCCTCCTCAAGGACCTGTGGCTTTCTCTGCGGGAGGATTTGGTCGTCTCCAGCGCCTACCCGAACAAGATCGACGGCATCCGGGAGAACCTTTCCGAGGCGCACAACGTCTTTGCGGAAGACGACGACGAGCGGGGCGGCTGGGTCGAAAATATGCGGGCGCCGCCCGCGCACGGGTACGTCAGAGACCGGGCCGAGGTGGTCTATTTCACCGGCTGCGTGGCCGCCTACTTTCCCATGGCCCAGCAGATCCCGGTGGCGCTGGCCGAGCTGTTCGGGGCGCTCGAGGTCGACTTCACCCTGCTCGGACCCGAGGAGTGGTGCTGCGGCTTCCCTCTGGTCGGGGCCGGGCTCAGGCAGGAGGCCGCGCCGTTCATCCGGCATAACCTCGAGGCGGTGCTGCGGAAGAGGGCTACCCGAGTCGTCTTTGCCTGTCCCACCTGCTACCAGATGTGGCGCGAGCACTACCCGTACGAGCGGCACGGGTTGGAGATCCGCCACGTCACGGAATTCCTCCACCAGCGAACCGCCAGGAGGCCGCTCCCGCTCGCCGAGCTTCCTCTCACCGTGACCTATCATGACCCGTGCGATCTGGGGCGCGGGGCCAGGGTGTTCGAGGCCCCCCGCGAGCTCGTTCGCTCCATCCCGGGCGTGAGGCTGGTGGAGCTCGCGCACACCCGGGAAGATTGCCGCTGCTGCGGCGGCGGCGGCAACCTCGAGATGATCGACGCCAAGCTCTCCGGAGAAATCGCCAGAGAAAAGATCGGCGAGGCGCTCGCGACCGGAACCGCGGCCGTGGTCACTTCCTGCCAGCAGTGCGTTCGCACGCTGGCCACCTACGCGAAAAGAAACAAAGTCCCCCTCGAAGTCCTGGACGTCGTGCAGCTCCTGCGGCGGGCCCTGAGAAAATGAAATGACGAACAAGAAGACCTTCCGGCTCCTCGATATGCCGCCGGTCACCGCGGCGGAGAACATGGCTCTGGACGAGGCCCTGCTGGAGGCCAAGAGCCGGGGAGATGCACCCGATACGGTGCGTTTTCTCCGGTTCTCGCCGCCCGCCGTGCTCGTCGGCTTCCATCAGTCCGTGGAAGACGAGGTCCGCACGGACTTCTGCCGTGCGAATGGCATCCAGGTCAATCGCCGCATCACGGGCGGCGGAGCGATCCTTCTGGATGAGAGCCAGATCGGCTGGGAGCTCGTGTGCGACAAGCGGTTCTTCGATTTCTCCCTGCCCGGCCCGAAGTTGTTCCAGAGGCTGTGCGAGCCGGTCGTCACCGCCCTCGAGCGGCTCGGCGTCCGGGCCTGCTTCAGGCCCCGGAACGACATCGAGGTCGACGGCCGCAAGATCTCCGGGACCGGCGGGACCGACTCGGAGACAGCCTTCCTCTTCCACGGCAGCCTGCTCGTGGATTTCGACGTCGAGACCATGCTCCGCGCCCTCCGGGTTCCGGTGGAGAAGCTCGAGGCCAAGGAGATCGAATCGCTCCGGCAGCGGGTGACCTGCTTGAAGTGGGAGCTGGGAGAGACGCCTTCGCCCGACGCGATCAAGCAGGCGCTCGCCTCGGGCTTCAGGGAGCATTTCGGGATCCGGCTCGAGCCGGCCGGCCTGACGAACCTGGAAAAGGAGCTTTACCAGCAGGCCCTGGGTTGGTTCCGGTCCCGGGCCTGGATCGATCCTCCGAGACCCGTTTCCAGGAAAGCGCAACCCCTCCATGGTGCGTGCAGGACCGATGCCGGTCTGGTGCGGTTCACGCTGGCTGCCGACCTGCCGGCCAAGAGGATTCGGCAGGCCTACATCACCGGGGACTTCCTTTCCTTCCCGTCCCGCGGCCTCTACGACCTGGAGGCCCGTCTCAGAGGGGCGCCCCTGGACCTCGACCTTCTGAGAGGGATCGTGCGGAGCTTCTTCGACGAGGGCCGCATCCGGATCGTGGGCATGTCGTCTGATGAGTTCATGGAGCCTCTCAAGAAGGCCCTCCAGGCGGGGCCTGATACCTGACACCTGATACCCGACGCCTTGCTTACCGGCTGCCTCGGAAAAGGGGCAGCTGCAGCTCTCTTGCGTTCACCACGCTCGGGACTGCCTTGGGGGGCGGATCTCGAAGAAAGGCCGAGAGGTCCTGCTCCGCCCATAGCGGATATCCCAGCAGCATCCCTGCGACGTTGGCGGCGGCCAGCACGGCCATGGACTCCCGGGTCCAGGTGCTGGCCGAGCCCAGATGAGGGACGATCACGACGTTGTCGAGCTCCTTCAGTCCCGGCTTCATCGCCGGCTCGTCCTCGAAGACGTCGAGGCCGGCCCTGAAATTTGGGTGCCTGCGGCAGTGCGCCACCAGCGCCTCCTCGTCGATGAGCGGCCCGCGGCTGGTATTGACCAGGACCGCGTTCTCCTGCATACGGCTCAGCCGCTCCTGGTTGATGAGGTGACGCGTGGCATCGCTGAGAACGGTGTGCAGGCTCACCACGTCCGCTTCCCGAAGCACCTCCTCCAGGGTCTCGGCGCGCCTGCAGGACACGGGACTTTCTCCTCGCGATTCGAGGAAACGGCCGTAGTCCGCGACAAAGGCCTCCAGGGACGGATTCGGATGGAGATCGTAATAGAGCAGGTGCATCTTGTGGCCTTCGACCATCATGCGTCCGTAAGCGGCGCCGATGCGTCCGGCGCCGATGATGCCCACGGTTTTCCGCCAGAGGAGCTGCCCGAGCAGGAGCGTCGGCAGCCAACCCCGGTAGCGGCCTGCGCGCATGAACCGATCGCCTTCCGCGACCCGGCGAGCCGCCGCGAAGGTGAGGGAAACGGCCATCTCCGCCGTGGTCTCGGTCAGGACGCCGGGCGTGTTCCCGACCGGGATGCCGCACCTGGTGGCGCTCAAGAGGTCGACGTTGTCGAAGCCGACCGCATAGTTGCTGTAGGCCTTGCCGCCGGCCGCGACCAGGGTGTCGAACAGCTCCCCGGCCCACCTTTCGGTGAGCTGCCCGATGCATCCGTCGCAGCGGGCTCCCATCGCGTCGCGGATTTCCTCGGTTGTCAGGATGTCGGTGGAGGCGCAGACTTCCACCCTGCAATCCGCCAGGGCGAGGATCTCGAGCCACCTCTTTCCGGGCAGCTCCTTGGTCACGATCACCCGCCGCTTGCCTGCGGGACGATAAGTGTTCCACTCTTTCTTCACGGCCGGACCTCCTGGCGCAAAGGGTCGTTTCGGTTGGGGCATTCTGGGGGAGATTGGTCGAATTGTCAAGATTTGGAGTAGATATGGCATATTATTCAGGAATTGAGCTTGATTTTGATGAAAACAACAGATCCTTTCTTGATTCTGCACGAACGACCCTATAGACTGCGAGGAGGGACGGTTGCCGGACCCCGGAGGGAGCGCCGATTGAAGATCGACGAGACGAGCATCGGGATCATCAAGCACCTGCGTGAGGGCAGGAGATCCTACAAGGAGGTGGCCGGCAAGCTGGGGATCGCGGAGAACACAGTGCGGAGCCGTGTGAGCAAGATGATCCGCGAAGGGATCCTGGAGATCGCGGGGCTCGTGGACCCGGAAAACCTGCCGCGGCACCGTCTGGTCGTGGTCGGGGTCAAGCTGTCCACCATGGATCTCGTCCGCAAGGGGAAAGAGTTCAGCAAGCTCAAGGGAGTGGTCTCGGTCAGCGTGGTGACCGGTCGCTTCGACCTGATCCTGCTGGTGCTCCTGAGGGAAGGGTTCGATCTGCTGGAGTTCTACACCCGGGAGGTGGCGCGCGTCCAAGACGTCCAGTCCGTGGAGACCTTCGTCGTGTACAAGAGCTATAATCTGAAAATTCCGTACGTCCTTTGATCGAGCGGCGATGGAACCGGCCAGTCTGTTGAGAGAGGCCCGCGAGACCTCGTGGCGCGTGTTCGGGCGGAAGATTCTCTTCTTCTTGCCGGGCATGTTCCGGATCGACGGCGTCAGCGGCGGCACCCGGGCCCTTTCCATCACGGGCGAACGCTGCGCCCTCCAATGCGATCACTGCCGGGGCAGGCTCCTGGCCTCGATGAGGTCTGCCGCGACGCCGGAAGAGCTCGTTCGCGAGTGCCTGAGCCTTGCGGCAGACGGCGGGCGGAGCGTGCTGATCAGCGGCGGCTGCGATGGCGCCGGCAGGCTCCCGTGGGGGCGGTTCGCGTCCGCGATCCGCAAGGTGAAGGAGGAAACCGGCTTGTTTGTTGCGGTCCACAGCGGGCTCGTGGACGAGCCGACCGCGCGCGCGCTGAAGGCGACCGGCGCGGACCAGGCCCTGATCGACGTGGTGGGGGACGACCGGACCCTGCGCGACGTCTGCCATCTGGAGGGCGGCGTCCAGGCGATCGCTTGCTCGCTTGGCGCGCTGCGCAAGGCGGGCCTCGATCTGGTCCCTCACGTCGTGTGCGGCCTTCACTTCGGGACCTTTCGCGGCGAGGAGCGAGCCCTGGAGATGATCGAAGCATCGAGGCCTTCTCAAGTCGTCTTCTGCGGCCTCATGGGGCTTCCGGGAACGCCGGCCGAGGGTTGGCCGCCGCCGCCTGCCGAGAGGGTTGCCGAGCTCATCGCCAGAGCACGGCTCGCCCTTCCGGCCACCCCGCTGAGCCTGGGATGTGCGCGCCAGAGAGGCAACAGGCGGATGGAGTTGCTGGCCATCGACGCGGGCGTGAACCGCATGGCGTTGCCTTCGGAAGAAGCCGTGGACCATGCCCGTGCATACGGTCTGGAGATCCGCTATCAGGGGACGTGCTGCTCCCTGCCGGAGAGGGCTTCGATAGATGAATTCCCTCTCCCCGTGCACGGGGGAGAGGGGCAGGGTGAGGGGGAGCAGGAGCCGATTCACCCCTCATCCTGACCTTCTCCCCTCGCCGAGGGGAGAAGGTGTTTCAAGGGCGAGGAACACGCGCGAGATCTGATTACGAGTAGAGCGGAGATGAGGAAGGAGAGAGATGAGCGTGGAACGTGCGGAGACTGCGGAGAGTCCCGAGCGGCAGAGCCCGGCTTACCTGAGGACGAGTCTGGCCGCCGCCCTGACGCTCGGCTTGAGCAGGGGTCTGTTTCATCGCGACGCGAGGCTCCACTGCATCAACCTGCTGCTGACCTACCCTGAGGGCTGCCGCGCACGGTGTGCCTACTGCGGGCTCTCGGGAAGACGTATCGGCCCGTACGGCAGCAAGAGCTTCATCCGGGTCCCCTGGCCGACCGTTCCGCTCGAAGACATCGTGGAGCGAATCGCGATCCGCCGGGACAGGATCCGGCGGATCTGCCTTTCCATGATCGCCCACGCCCGGGCGGTCGAGGACACGAAGGAGATCTGCTCCCGGCTGCGCGCATCGGTGGACATCCCGGTGAGCCTCCTGATCGCTCCGACCCTGGTGTCCGGCAAAGACCTCGAGCACTTCAGGGCCGCGGGGGCGGACAAGATCGGGGTCGCCATCGACCTGGCCACCCCCGAGCTGTTCGAGCGCCATCGCGGCAGCGGAGTCGGCGGGCCCCATCGGTGGGAGAAGTATTGGAGCTGCCTTTCCGAGGCGCTGGCCGTGTTCGGGCCCGGCCAGGCCGGCGCTCACCTCATGGTGGGCATGGGCGAGACCGATCGCGAGATGTGCAGGGCCATCCAGCGAGTCCGAGACATGGGCGGCAGGACCCACCTGTTCTCTTTTTATCCGGAAGCAGGTTCGCTCATGGAGGAGGTCCCGCCGCCGCCGCTCGGACGGTACCGCAGAGTGCAGATCGCTCGCTACCTGATTGACGGCGGGACGGCGCGAGAATCGGCCTTCCGCTACGACAGGACGGGCGGTGTGACGGCGTTCGGGGTTCCCGACGACATGCTGGATCGGATCGTGGGCTCCGGAGAGCCTTTCCGGACCAGCGGCTGCACGGGTGGGGACGGCGAGGTGGCCTGCAACCGTCCCTTTGCCAACTCGAGGCCGGGCGAGGAGATCCGCAACTATCCCTTTTCGCCCGAGCCGGAGGACCTCGAGTCGATCCGGCGGCAACTACAAGGCGGCGGAGGCACGCGTTAGAATGGAAGGAATGGAGAGAGCCCGGAAACGGACCCCGCTGTTCGATTGGCACAAGGCGGGAGGCGCCCACATGATGGAGTTCGGGGGCTTCGAGATGCCGCTCTGGTATCCCACAGGCGCCAAGAGGGAGCACCTTTCGGTGCTGACGCAGGCGGGGCTGTTCGACACGAGCCACATGTCGGTCCTGGAGGTCCGCGGCCCCGGGGGGGTCGACCTGCTGCAGCTGTGCTTTACCAGGGACCTGAACGCCTGCGTGCCTCCGCGCCGCGGCGCGCTCGTGAGCGGAAGGTCCGTGTACGGGGCCTTCCTGAACGAGAGGGGCGAGTGCCTGGATGACGCCATCGTGTTTCAGCTGGCCGAGGAGAGGTACCTGGTCGTGGTGAACGCCGGGATGGGATCTGTGGTGGCCGCCCACCTCGAGGCGCACCGGGGCCGCATGGCTGCAGAAGTCTTCGATCTCTCCGAAAAGGTCGGCAAGGTGGACCTGCAGGGCCCGGCGTCCGCCCGGATCCTGCGCGCGGTCCTGAGCGCGCCGGAATCGGCCCTGCCGGGCATGTCCTACTTCTCCTTCAAGGGCCATTTCGACGTGGCATCTTCTCGGGAGAGCGAGATCAGGCTGACGGACGGAACCCCCATCCTGCTGTCACGGACAGGGTACACGGGTGAGTTCGGGTTCGAGATCTTCGTGCGCCCCGAGCGGCTCGTCGGCTTGTGGGAGAGTCTCCTTGCCGCCGGCCGCGACCTCGGCCTGGTGCCGTGCGGCCTGGCGGCCCGGGACTCCCTGCGGGTGGGCGCGGTCCTGCCCCTGTCGCACCAGGACATCGGCCCCTGGCCCTTCATCCGCAACCCCTGGGAGTTCGCTCTGCCCTTCCGTCCGGACCGGGCGGGATTCACCAAGGATTTCGTAGGCGCCGAGGCGCTGCTCGGCGCTGCCGATGCGGAGTATACCTTTCCTTTCGTAGGCTTCGACCCCAGGAAGGTGGCCGATCGGGGACAGGCCGTGGTGCTGGACGGATCCGGGAAGGAGATCGGCTCGGTCCTGAGCTGCGCCACGGACATGGGGATCGGCCGGCACGAAGGCCGCATCTATAGCGTGGTCAGCCCGGGGCGTCCCCAAGGGTTCAGGCCGGCCGGTCTCTCGTGCGGGTTCCTGAAGGTGAAGCCCGGGCTCGAGACCGGAGATACGGTGGCGCTCAAGGACGAGCGGCGGACGGTTCGAGTGGACGTGGTGGCGGATATCCGGCCGGACCGGACCGGCCGCCGGCCGATGAGAGACATGCTGTAGGAACCCGAGAATCCGAACCGCGGCGGCATCGGTAACGAGCTCAACAACGAGGATCATGCATGCGCTACTTTCCCCACACGCCCGAGGACGTCTCCGAGATGCTGCAGGCGATCGGCGCATCCGGCCTCGAGGACCTCTTCAAGACCGTGCCGGAAACCTGCCGGCGGGGCAAGCCGCTCGACCTGCCCGAGCCCCTGACCGAGTGGGAGCTGAGCGCCCTCGTCTCGGGGCTCGCGGACACGGTCGAGGGCTCTTCACGGAGGAAGGTCTACCTGGGCGCAGGCAGCTACGAGCACTACATCCCTCATGTGGTGCCGTATCTGCTCGGCCGTTCGGAGTTCGTCACCTCGTACACGCCCTACCAGCCCGAGATGAGCCAGGGGACGCTCCAGGCCATTTACGAGTACCAGACCCTGGTCTGCCGTCTCCTGGGCATGGAAGTGGCCAATGCATCGATCTACGACGGTGCCTCCGCGCTGGCCGAGGCGGTGCTCATGGCCATCCGGGTCACCCGGCGCAAGCGGGTGGCCGTCTCCGGCGCGGTGCATCCTTCGTACCGGCAGGTCCTGCGGACGTACCTGGCGCCGGCCGGGTTCGAGCTGATCGAGCTCCCGCGGCTCCGGGACGGCAGGACCGACCTCGCCCCGGTCGAGGGGCTCGAAGACCTGGCGGCCGTGGCGCTCCAGTCGCCGAGCTTCTTCGGGTGCATCGAAGACCTTGCGGCCGCTGCCGAAGCGGCCCACCGCAGGAAGGCGCTTGCCATCGCCTGCTTCACCGAGCCGCTTGCCTACGGCCTGTTGCGGAACCCCGGAAGCCAGGGCGCGGACATCGCCTGCGGGGAGGGCCAGAGCCTCGGGGTCCCTCAGTCCTTCGGCGGGCCGGGGATCGGGATGTTCGCGACCCGGACAGAATACATGCGGAACATCCCGGGCCGGCTCGTCGGCAAGGCCGCGGACGCCGAAGGCAGGAAGGGCTTTGTTCTGACCCTCGCCACCCGGGAGCAGCACATCCGCCGGGAAAAGGCGACATCCAACATCTGCACCAACAACAGCCTCTGCGCCTTGGCGGCCGCCATGTACATGGCCGCTCTCGGTGGAACGGGCTTCCGGGAGCTGGCCCGTCTCAACCACGACAAGTCGGAGTACCTGAAGAAGAAGCTGGTTGCGGCCGGCTTCCGGCTTTCTTGCCCGAGCCCGACGTTCAACGAATTCGCCGTCGAGGCGCCCGTCGGATTCGAACGGACTTACGAGCGCCTGCTCGCGAACGGGATCGTTGCCGGCTTGCCCCTGCGGCGGTTCTATCCGGATCTTGAACGCCACTACCTTTTCTGCGTCACAGAGACCAAGACGAGAGACGACCTGGACGAACTGGTCGAGGAGATGCGGGCATGAGCCAAAGGATCGGCACGACCGGCCTCATCCTGAACGAGCCGCTGCTCTGGGCGAAGGGGAAGCGCGGGCGAGAAGGCTTCTCCCTGCCCCGCCGCGACGTCGAGGAGAGCGCGCTCGATGCGAGCCTCACGGGCGACGGACCGGACTTTCCCGACTTGAGCGAGCTGGACGTGGTGCGCCACTACACGCGGCTGTCCCAATGGAACTTCGGCGTGGACACGGGCATGTACCCGCTAGGCTCGTGCACGATGAAGTACAATCCCAAGCTTCACGAAAAACTCGCCTCTCTGCCCGGATTCGCCGGCGCGCACCCCCTCCTGC
Organism: bacterium; assembly: GCA_040756235.1. Lineage (GTDB taxonomy): Bacteria > Desulfobacterota > DSWW01 > DSWW01 > DSWW01 > JBFLZG01. Next base: position 96,014 of record JBFLZG010000002.1, read on the forward strand.
CGGCCGCCCTGGCGCAGGGCGCTCTGCGGCTCATGTACGAGCTGGAGCGCTACCTGGCCGAAATCACGGGCATGGATGCGGTCACGCTCCAGCCCGCGGCAGGCGCCCAGGGAGAGCTTACGGGGATGCTCCTCCTCCGGGCCTGGCACAGGAGCCGGGGCTCGCGCAGAACCAGGATTCTGGTGCCGGACACGGCTCACGGCACCAACCCGGCCAGCGCCGCTCTGTGCGGGTTCCGTCCCGTGGCGATCGAGTCGAACGAGCAGGGAATCCTGTCAGCCGAAGCGGTCGCGGACGTCATGGACGAGGAGACGGCCGGGCTGATGGTCACCAACCCCAACACGCTGGGGCTGTTCGAGGAGAACATCCGGCAGATCGCCGGGATCGTCCATTCGAAAGGCGGGCTGGTGTACGGGGATGGGGCCAACCTGAATGCCGTGCTGGGGCTGGTGGACATGGCCGCAGCCGGCATCGACGTGCTCCACCTGAACCTTCATAAGACCTTTTCCACGCCGCACGGCGGCGGCGGGCCGGGCGCCGGACCGGTATGCGTCCGCAAGCACCTCGCGCCCTTTCTCCCGGTGCCGCGGGTCGTGGAGGAGAGGGGCCGGTTCGCGCTTTCCGAGGATTTTCCCGACTCGATCGGAAGGCTGCAGGCTTTCCAGGGGAACTTCGGGATCCTGGTCCGAGCTTACGCTTACATCCGGAGCCTGGGGCCGGAGGGCTTGAGAAGGGTCAGCCAGCTTGCGGTCCTCAATGCATGCTATGTCAAGGAGAGGCTCAAGGGCACCCTGCACCTTCCCTACGACCGGCCTTGCATGCACGAGTGCGTCTTTTCGGACCGGCTGCAGCGGGATCACAGGATCACGACGCTGGACATGGTCAAGCGCCTGATGGACTACGGCTTTCATCCTCCGACGGTCTATTTCCCGCTGGTGGTCAGCGGCGCGATGATGATCGAGCCGACCGAAACCGAGTCCAAGGAGACTTTGGACCTGTTCATCGAAGCCTTGAAGTCCATCGTGCAAGAAGCCGAGAACGACCCGGAGCTGCTGCGCACCGCGCCCCACGGCACCAAGGTGAGGAGGCTGGACGAGACAACGGCTGCCCGTCACCCGGTGCTGGCGGGTTGATGCGCGGGCAAAAAAGAGGTCGAAGCAAGTGAAACCTGAAGACGGACGGAAGGAGCTGCTGCGGAAGCCGCCGTGGCTCAAGCGCACGGTTCCGGCCGGAGCGACCTACCAGGAGGTCCGCAGGCTCATCGAGGCCGGCGGCCTGCACACGGTGTGCCGGGAGGCCCACTGCCCGAACCTGGGCGAATGTTTCTCCCGCGGCACGGCGACCTTCCTCATCCTCGGTGACCGCTGCACGCGGAACTGCCGCTTCTGCGCGATCGCGCACGGCCCCTCCGGCCCTCCGCAGGCGGACGAGCCGGAGCGGGTCGCAGGGGCGGTCGAAGAGATGCAGCTCGACTATGTCGTCGTCACCTCGGTCACTCGGGACGATCTTGCGGACGGTGGGGCGGGCATCTTTGCACGCACCGCGAGAGAGATCCGGAAAAGGCGGCCGGGGACACTCGTGGAGCTGCTGGTTCCGGATTTCCAGGGGAGCGCCGGAGCCCTCGAGACCGTCCTGGAGAGCGGGCCCGACGTACTGAACCACAACGTCGAGACCGTGCCCCGTCTCTACGCTTCGGTGCGCCCGGCGGCGGTCTACCGGCGATCCCTCGAGCTGCTGGGACGGGCCAAGGAACGGGACCGGACGATCGTGACCAAGTCGGGCCTGATGCTCGGCCTGGGGGAGACGGCCGAGGAGGTGCTCGTGACTTTCCGGGACCTCGTGGACGCAGGTTGCGAGATCCTCACGATCGGCCAATACCTGCAGCCGTCCGGGGAGCACCTGCCGGTCCGACGCTTCATCGAACCGGAGGAGTTCGAGCGTTTGTGCGCTGCGGCCCTGCGGATGGGCTTTGCGGCCGCGGCGGGCGGCCCTTTCGTGCGCAGCTCCTACCGCGCCAGGGAGCTCTACGAATCCGCAAGAAGCCGCTTGAGCGCGGCGGCCCGGGAGTGACACAAACCATGAGCATGAACACGAAGAAGAAATTCTGGATCCTGTTTTCGGTGGGAAGAGACCGGCCCGGCATCGTGGATGACATTTCGACGGTTCTCCATGAAGGAGGCGGCAACATCGAGGACAGTCGGATGGCGGTCCTCGGTGGGTGCTTCTCGGTGATGACACTCTTCTCGTGCACGCCCGGACAGCTGGAGTCGATCCGGACCGGCCTTGAGAGACTGCACGACGTGGGGCTGCAGACGTCCCTCCATGAAGCCAGGGACCCGGCAGCGAACGCGAAGCAGCCGGGCCTTCCCCTCAGGTTCGAGATCACGGCCATGGACCATCCCGGCATCGTGCGAAAAGTCGTCCATCTGCTTCACAGCCAAGGTGTCAACATCGAGTCCCTGGACACGCAGGTCAGCAGGGCGCCGCTGTCCGGCGCACCCCTGTTCAGCCTGATCCTCGAGGCAACCGTCCCGGCGGAAAAGCCGATTGCCGGGGTGAAGGAGCAGCTCGAGGCGCTGGCCAGAGACATGAACCTGGATCTCGTTTTCTGAACGTTGGCTGCCGGGCGGGGTCCGAGCGTGCACGGATCGAGCGCATGGCGGGTTGCCCTGATGACGCTGGCTTGCGGCCTCGTGCCGGCGCTCAGCGGTTGCTCCGCAGGGTATCTGTTTCACCTGGGGATCGGCCAGGCGCGGATCCTCTGGGACCGGGAGCCGGTCCGCAAAGTGCTCGAGAACGGCTGCCTCGCTGCGCCGCAGAAGGCCAAGCTCGAGCTCGTCCTCGAGGCCAAGGAGTTCGGGGAGGGCCGGCTCGGCCTGACCCCTTCCAAGAACTACACCTATTACGTTCAGGTCAGAGCGCCGGCCGTTGCCTACAACCTGACGGCGTGCCCGGCTCTGGATCTCGAGCCCCACCAGTGGTGCTTCCCCATCGCCGGGTGCCTTCCGTACAAGGGCTATTTCGACCGGGACAGGGGCCTGGCAGAGATGAAAAGGATGCAGGAGGAGGGCTATGACACCTACTTGAGATCGGTAGCGGGCTACAGCACCCTGGGGTGGTTCGTCGATCCGGTGTTCTCCACCATGCTGCGACACGACGAGACGGAGCTCGTCGAGATCGTTCTCCACGAGATGGTTCACCGGACGGTCTTCCTGAAAGATCAGGGCGCCTTCAACGAGGGGCTCGCTACCTTCCTGGGGGAGCGGGGCACGCGGGCGTTCTTCCTGGAACGGGGCGGCGAGGGGCGGAAAGGCCTGCAGCGCATCGAGGCCGGGGGGCAGGACCAGGAGCGCTTCCAAAGCGCCCTGCACGCCTTGGCGGAGCGGCTGCGCGAGCTCTACGGTTCGTCCCTCTCGGAGCCGGAGAAGCGCAGAGAAAAGGAGAGGATCTTCGAGGAGGCCCGGAGCTCCTTCCGCGGGCAGCTCTCAGAATTCCACAGGCCCGGGTACGCCAGGGTCCTCGAACGCACATGGAACAACGCTTTCGTAGCCTCTTTCCTCACTTACCACCAGGATCTCGGAATTTTCGAGGCCCTCCTCGAACGCCTCGGGGGAGACTTGAATGCTTTCATCGAGCGCATGAAGGCTCTTCAGCAGGATGAAGAAAAGGACCCCCATGGTCGCATTCGCAAGTGGATCGAGGGCCATGCCTGAGGCCACGGTCCGAATTGACTTCTCGTCCCTTTAAAAATATTGTCTAACTTTTACAGCATGGCTGCGGCGCGTCCGGTCCGGCAGAGACTGCCGCCGACTTTTCGGAAACGCACGAGCCGCAGATGTGAGTTCCCGAACGGAAAGAAGAAGGAGCCGAGGATCATGGCCAGGGCCATCGAGCACATTCGCTATTTGGTTGATATCGTCGGATACCGCCCCCCCACCTCCGAAGGCGAGCGCTGGGCGTCCAGGTACATCCAGGGGGTGTTCAAAAAGCTCGGCCTTGATCTTCAGGTGGAGCCGTTTTACTCCCACCGTACCTTTTCTTACCCTTATATGATTATTTTCGGCGTGAGCATTCTGGGCGGTCTGCTGTTCGGCAGCCATCCGGTGCTCGGTTTTCTCCTTTCCGCACTGGCGGCCGCCGCCTTCTACCTGGAGAACACCTGCCGGGGTCACGTGTCCCGCATGTTGCCTCGGGATCCCTCCCAGAACGTGGTCGCGAGGATCCCGGCAGCCGGGGAAGCCCGGCGCCGGGTGGTCGTGTGCGCCCACTACGACACCTCCCGGACCGGAGCGAGCTTCCACCCCAGGCTGGTCAAGGGCTTGCGCAGGGCCTTCCTCTTCACGATCCTCTCCGTCATGGGCATGCCCCTGTTCATCCTGCTAGGGGCGATGTTCTGGTCCGGGCTGTTCGGGCTGCTGCGGACGCTCGCGGTGCTCTGGCTGGCCGTGAACTTCCTGTTGCTCCTTCACCGCGAGGTGTACGGCAAGAACGTGCACGGCGCCAACGACAACGGCTCGGGCACCGGGGTGCTGCTGGCGCTGGCGGAGTCCCTGACTGCGGATCCGCTGGCGAACACGGAAGTGTGGCTGGCCGCGACCGGCTGCGAGGAGGCCGGCATGGTCGGCATGCTCGCTTTCCTCGAGCGGCACGAGGTGGAGCTGCGGGACGCCTTTATCGTCAACCTGGACAACCTCGGCGCCGGGAGCCTCAAATACATCACCGGAGAAGGCATGCTCCAGGTCTGCCCTTCGGACCCGGAGCTGCTCATGCTCTCCGCCGAGGTCTGCCGGGAGAACCCGGATCTGCCGCTGGGCCCCCATGAGTACCGGACCATGCCGACCGATGCGTATGCGGCCCTGGTCAAAGGATTCCGCGCCCTTTCGGTCATGGCGTTCGATGCGGACGGCGTGATCCCCAACTGGCACTGGGAAACGGACGTGATCGCCAACCTGGATGAGCGAAATCTTCTGCAGGCGGAGCGATTCGTCACGCTGCTCCTGAAGAAGATCGACGCGGAAAAATGAAACGGGACCGGAGAAGGCGCGCGGCAACGCAAACAGGCGCGCTTGTTTCGGCATCCAAGTGTGATCGAGCCAAAACCAATCGACCCCACCAAAGGAGTGAACCATGGCGATCAAAATCGGAATCAACGGTTTCGGCAGAATCGGGCGCTGCGTTCTGCGGGCGGGCTGGAACCACCCGGAGCTGGAATTCGTGTCCATCAACGACATCACCGACGCCAAGACGCTGGCTCATCTCCTGAAATATGATTCCGTCCATGGGATCTTCCCGCCGGAGGTGGCGGCCAGGGAGAGCGCACTGGTCGTCGGCGGGAAGGAGATCAAGATCACTGCGGTCCGAAACCCTGCCGAGCTCCCCTGGAAAGACCTCGGCGTGGACATCGCCCTCGAATGCACCGGGCTCTTCACGGAACGGGAGAAGGCGGAGGCGCACCGCAAGGCCGGGGCGAAGAAGGTCATCATCTCCGCGCCCGCAAAGGGAGAGGACTTGACCGTGGTCATGGGCGTCAACCACGAGAAATATGACCCCAAGAACCACAACATCCTGTCCAACGCTTCCTGTACGACCAACTGCCTGGCCCCGGTCGCCAAGGTGTTGAACGATACCTTCGGCATCGAAAAGGGCCTGATGACCACGATCCACTCCTACACCAACGACCAGCGGATCCTGGACTTGCCCCACAAGGACCTGCGCCGGGCAAGGGCCGCGGCGCTCTCCATGATCCCGACCACGACCGGCGCGGCCCGGGCGGTCGGGCTCGTGCTGCCGGAGCTGAAGGGGAAGCTGGACGGGCTGTCCATCCGGGTGCCCACGCCCAACGTGTCGCTGGTGGACCTCGTGGCGGTCGTGGGGACCCAGACCAAGGCCGGCGACGTGAACCAGGCGCTCAAGGAGGCCGCGGCCGGCAAGATGAAGGGGGTTCTCCTGGTGAGCGAGGCGCCCCTCGTGTCGAGCGACTTCAACGGCACCAAGTTCTCCTCCATCGTGGACGCCGCTCTGACCTCGGTCATGGAAGGCAACCTAATCAAGGTGCTCTCGTGGTACGATAACGAGATGGGCTTCTCGAACCGCATGATCGACTTGTGCGCGCTCATAGCGAAGAGCCTGTAGACCCGTCCACCGATAGCCTCCGCAGGAGGGACCATGGCGATCCGAACGATCGACGAGCTGGATCTCCAGGGCAAACGTGTGTTCATCCGGGTCGACTTCAACGTGCCCCTGGATGCCAACCGCAACATCACCGACGACAACCGCATACGGGCGTCGCTGCCGACGGTCCGCTTCGCGCGGGAGAAAGGCGCCAGAGTGATTCTGGCCTCTCATCTGGGCAGGCCCAAGGGCAAGCGGGTACCGGAGATGGGGCTCGCGCCCGTGGCCGCACGCCTCTCCGAGTTGCTCGGCTCGGCCGTGAAGACCTCGAGCGACTGCGTCGGTCCCGAGGCGGAGAAGGCGGTCGCCTCTCTCCGGCCCGGTGAAGTGCTGCTTCTGGAGAATCTTCGTTTCCACAAGGAGGAGACGGACAACGAGCCGTCCTTTTCCAAATCGCTCGCAGCGCTTGCCGACGTTTACGTGGGCGACGCTTTCGGAGCGGCCCATCGGGCCCACGCTTCGACTGCGGGCATGGTGGCCCACGTGAAGGAGGCCGCCGCAGGCTTCCTCATGCGCAAGGAGATCCAGTATTTCGAGGAGGCGCTGAAGAAACCGGCGCGGCCTTTCGTCACCATCCTCGGCGGAGCCAAGGTCTCGGACAAGATCGGGGTGGTGCGAAACCTGCTGCCCAAGGTGGACGCTCTGCTGATCGGCGGCGGCATGGCGAACACCTATCTGTGGACCCAGGGATACTCGGTCGGCGCCTCGAAGGTCGAGCAGGACAAGAAGCAGGAAGCGGCGCAGGTGCTGAAAGAGTCGGCCGGAGCCGGCGGCAAGATCCTGCTGCCCGAGGACGTGGTGGCAGGCAAGGCGATCGAGCCGGGTGCCGAGACGAAAGTCGTTCCTGTCGCCCAGGTGCCGGAGGGGTGGTTTGCCCTGGACATCGGTCCCAAGACCAGGGAACGCTACAGGGCCGAGATCGCGAAGGCCAAGACGATCGTGTGGAACGGCCCCCTGGGCGTTTTCGAGATGGAGCCTTTTGCGCAGGGCACCAGGGCGATAGCCCGGGCGGTGGCCGACTCCGGCGCCACAACCATCGTGGGAGGCGGCGACACCGTGGCGGCCATCGAGAAGGAAGGTGTGGCGAGCCGGATCACGCACGTCTCAACGGGCGGAGGTGCATCGCTGGAGTACCTCGAGGGCAGGGTGCTGCCGGGCATCGCGGCCCTGGACCGATAAAGCCTTGCCTCTAGGTATTCTTGAGCAGGGGAGGGGTTTCATGGAACGTAGACCGATCATGGCCGGGAATTGGAAGATGAACCTCCTGGTAGGAGAAGCGGAGTCGCTCGTCAAGGGCCTGCTTGCGGCTTTGAAGGATACCGCGGACGTGGACGTCCTCGTGGCCCCGGCTTTCACGTCCCTCTATCCGGTTGCGCGCCTGCTCGCCGGCACCTCCATCGGGCTGGCCGCCCAGAACCTCTACTGGGAAGAGTTCGGTGCCTTCACCGGAGAGGTGAACGCGAAGATGCTGCGGGACGTGGGGTGCAGCCACGTGATCATCGGACACTCGGAGCGAAGACAGTTCTTCGGCGAGACCAACGAGACCGCCAACCGCAGGCTGAAGACCGCGCTCTCCGGAGGTCTCGTCCCGATTCTTTGCATCGGCGAGACCCTGGAAGAGAGGAAGCAGGGGAAGACCCTGGCTCTGGTTCAGGAGCAACTCGAGAAGGGGCTCGCGGGCATCGGACCGGAAGAGGCCAGGAGGATCGTCCTGGCCTATGAGCCGGTCTGGGCTATCGGGACCGGCGAGACGGCGACCCCCGAGCAGGCCGAAGAGGTGCACGCTCACATCCGCAAGCTGGTGGGGGCCCGGTTCGGCGAGGCCGTGGCGGCGGGCACGCGCATTCAATACGGTGGGAGCGTGAAGCCGGACAACGTGCAATCCCTGATGGAGCAACCCGATATCGACGGCGCGCTGGTCGGCGGGGCGAGCCTGAAGGCGGAGAGCTTCGCGCGCATCGTCCGATACAAGGCCTGACCGGCACGCGCCGACGGAAGATCGTCCCACGGGATCGCGCACATGGGCTCCGGTCCTTGATCCGGGGCGATCGACATGGTAGATTGCGGTAGAGCTTCGATTCTGGAGGCCGGTCCGAAACGCCCGGATCCGCGGCCAGGGACGGCCCCCAAGACCTGCATCAAAGGTGTCCGCGCATGTACATCGCTTTCATCGTCGTTCACATCCTGGCCTGCCTGGCCCTGATCCTGATCGTGCTGCTCCAGAGGGGCAAGGGAGCGGATCTGGGGGCTGCTTTCGGCGGCTCCTCTCAGACCGTGTTCGGCAGCCAGGGGGCGGGCGGATTTCTCGCCAGACTGACGACCGTCTCTGCCGTGGTCTTCATGATCACGTGCCTGAGCCTGGCCTACATGTCCTCCCATCGGGCCCAGGCGACGATCATGGAGAGGTCGCGGTCCGAGACAGCGGCTCCCGCCCAGACGGCCGCTCCTGCCGAAGAGGGGGCTGCGCAGGAAGCGCCCGACGCGACGGCGGCGGGCGCGCCTGCAGGAAGTGACGCCCCGTCGCAGGCCGCGCCGCCGGCCGCCGGGGGCGCAGCCGAAGCTCCGGCGCCGGCGGGTGCGGGAGGCAGCGGCGGAACCGGCGACTGACGCAAGCAACTTTTGCCGAAGTGGTGGAAATGGTAGACACGCCATCTTGAGGGGGTGGTGCCCACTGGGTGTAGGGGTTCGAATCCCCTCTTCGGCACCAACTCGAGAGCCTGTGACCGCGCCGGTTACAGGCTCTTCTGTTTGGAGCGGCCCGCCCGGGCTCAGCGCGCTCGGCCGCCCCTCTTGGATCGCTCCTGCAGTCTTAGGACGATCGGGAGGTCCGCTCCCGGGAAGTCGTATGCCCCCAGCTCCTGCGGAGGCACCCACCTGAGCTCCTCGTGCTCCCTGGGTCTCATCTCCCCCTGCAGCCAGGAAACCTCGTAGGCCAGCAGCTCGATCGCGAAGTCGCCGTAGTCGAAGCGGCTCGAGCAGATGAACCTCCCCGTCTCGGCTTCGATCTCCAGCTCTTCGCGCAGCTCTCTCTCGAGGCATGCCTCGGGCGTTTCGCCGGGCTCGACCTTGCCGCCCGGGAATTCCCATTTCCCCGCGAATCGGCCCTCCCTGCGCCGGGCAATGAGAACCCTGCCGTCCCTTTCTATGACAGCCGCCGTGACTCTCAGCATGATCGCTCTCTTGGATGCCGTAGGCGCACCGCAGCGCCGGGATCACGGCAGGTCGGGGAGACGGCAGCGCAGGCACGGGCACTGGCCGATCGTGATGCGCGTGCGGTAGCCGCCTTCGGCGAGCTCGGAGGGGCGGGACTGCCTCCTCAAAGCTGCCCGCGGTCACGGCCGATCCTGCGCACGGCCTCGCCGGCCCCGCCCGCAGGCACATCCAGGTGCGTGACGAACCGGATCATGGTATCCGAGAGCGGCAAGGCTCGAACACCGAGCGCGTACCAGAGGGTCAGGGCCTTCTCGGTCGTGGCCTGGCAGTCGGTGTGCACCATCACGATGTTCGTCTCCGGTTCCTGGACCCGGAAGCGGCCGTCGAGCACCCGGCTCAGCCCCCGGGCGAGCACGGCCGCCTGCTCGTGGTCGTCGCGAAGACGCGGCAGGTTGTGCTCGATCGCGTACAGCCCGCAGGCAGCCAGCACGCCTGCCTGGCGCAGGCCTCCGCCCAGCATCTTGCGCAGCCAGCGGGCTTTCTCGATGACGGCCCGGTCCCCGATGACCAGGGAGCCCACCGGGCAGCCGAGGCCTTTGGAGAGGCAGCACGAGAGCGTGTCGACAGCTCCGGCGTAATCGGAGAGCGGACTGCCGCTCGCAACCGAGGCGTGCCAGATCCGGGCCCCGTCCATGTGCAGGCGCATGTCCTGCCCGCGCGTGAGCTGTCGGAAGGCGCGCACCTGCTCCAGGGGGACCACGCGGCCCCCGGCGAGGTTGATGGTGTTCTCCAGGACGAGCAGACGACTGACGGGCGCGTGCACGTCCTGGTGGCGGATCGCGCGCCGGACCTGCTCGATCGTCAGGACCCCGTCCGGGCTGTCCAGGACGTGGAACAGGATGCCCAGCAGGGCCGCACCGCCGCCCACCTCGTGCACGAAGGAGTGGGTGCGCCGCTCCATGAGAACCTCATCGCCGCGCTGGCAGTGGAGCGCGAGCCCGATGAGGTTGGCCATGGTGCCGGAGGGGACGAGAAGGGAAGCCTCCCGGCCGAACCGATCGGCCACGAGAGCCTCCAGCTTGTTTACGGTCGGATCCTCCCGGAAGACATCGTCTCCCACCTCGGCTTGCGCCATGGCCGCGCGCATACCCGTTGACGGTTTCGTGACCGTGTCTGACCGAAAGTCCAGGACGACGCTGTCGAGGGTCATGATCTGTTCGCCTCGGGTCTTGGGACAGGCTATGACTCAGATCCAGCCCAGGGGTATGAACACGGCCAGGCACAAGGCGTCCGCTGCGAGGATGCTCCCCGCCGTGACGAGCTTGGTGCGAAGCTTCGGGGCATCGTACACCCAGAACCCGATCACGAACCAGTAGAAGTAGCCGAACAGGAAGATCAGCCAGGGAGCACCCCGGTTCCACCAGGGCCATTCCCAGGTGAGGGCACCGATCGAGTTGAGGATGTACTCGACGAACACGCAGAAGAGCGCGGCGGCAACGGCGACGAACAGGCGGTTCGGAATCCCCATGATCTTCGTCGTCCTGTCCCGGGGCAGTTGCTTGACCCATACGATCCCGAAGACGGCGAACATGAAGGTGATCTCGATGTTCAGCCCGATCAGGATGACGTAAGCCGATTGCCCCGGAGTGCCCCAGGCCGGGGCGTAATTCGTGAAATGAAACAGGAGGCCGTTCCAGATCTCGTTGAACCAGTCCAGGCCCCAGAAGGTCAGGCCGGCCAGGACGGCGCTCCAGTTCCTCCTTTCGATCTCATTGGCATAGACGTAGACGACCATGAACAGGAGAGGGATGACGTACCACTGGAAATGACTCGGGTCGCGCACCAGGGACCATGCTCTTGCTGCAGTGTCTGCGGGCATGACGCACCTCCTTGTGAGGCGTGAGGGGGACTTGGAAGAGGGAGTCGGGAACGGCAAGTGCGGCTCAGAAATATCCGGCGCACGGCCACGATGTCAACCAGCCGGATACGTGCGCGCTCGGAGACGGCTCGCCCGCGTTCGTTTTGCACCTTGACATTGGGAACGGCATTCTCTGAAACTGGCGGGCGCGAGGCAAACAACAGGGCCCCGTTTCCCGCTTCCGTGTACTGCCTCGAGAGAGAAGGAGTAGACCGTAACTCAATGGCCGGAGAAAGGCTGCTTTACCGCAACCCGGGCGCCTTTGCCACCGTGACGGTGCTTCAGGGCGAAGGCTCGTACAAGGAGCTGAGGGTCAACGACGTACCCGAAGTGCCCACGGACTACGGCTGCCTCCAGGCTTTCCATGCGCTCGGGCACTTGCCGTGCCTGACACACGGGAGCCCCGAGCGGGCCCTGGTCTTGTGCTTCGGGGCCGGGATCACGACCGGCGCCATCTCGATCCACGGCCTCGAGCGGATCGATGCGGTGGAAGTCTGCCCGGACGTGGTCGAGGCGAACCTGTACTTCTTCGAGGAAAACCGGCACGTGCTCGCGGACGACCGGGTGCGGCTGATCCTGGAGGAAGGGAGATCCTATCTCTCGCGGTCCGGCGACTCCTACGACCTCATCGCCTGCGATTCGACTCACCCCCGCTCCGGCGACAGCTGGATGCTTTACACCAGGGAATTCTACGAGCTCTGCTTGCGCAGACTCCGCCCCGGCGGGGTCCTCTGCCAGTGGCTTCCGATTCACGGACTCAAGCCTTCCGAGTATAAGAGGGTCGTCAGGACCTTCCTGAGCGTCTTCCCGGACACGACCCTGTGGTTCCTGAACCGGTTCACCCTGCTCCTCGGAGGCGGCAGATCGTCGCTCATCGACTTCGGCCGCTTCGCTCGAGGGCTGAAGGGAAGCGGCGTCCGAGAGGACCTGCGCCCTTATCATCTGGAGGATGCCTGCGCCTTCCTGAGCTGGTTCGTGGCCGGAGGGGACGACCTGCCGCGCTACGCGGACGGCGCCGAGATCATCACGGACCGCGCACCGCTGCCTCGAGGGAGCACACCGGAGAGGCTGGCCACCGACACCAAGCCTCTCAACCTGGCCGAGCTGTGCGCCATCCGGAGGGAGGTCGCTTCCATCCTGAGGGGAGCGCCCGCGGCCGCCCGGAACAAGCTGAAGAAGTATCATGAAGCCAGAGAGCACAGCCTTCAGGGCCGCATCTTCTGCTTTCAAGGACGGTACGAGCGGGAGAGAGAGTGCTACCTCGAGGCCCTGAAGGCGCTTCCCGGCGACCGTGACACCCGGGTGCTTCTGAGGGAAGCGGAGTGGAACCTCCTGCTGGCGGAGGGCAAGAAGAGCGTGGAGGAGGGTGCCCTCGAGAAAGCCTGCAAGCTGTACAGGAAGGGGTTGCGGGCGGACGGTCATGCGGGAGCCGCCCTGTACAATCTCGGGGTGGTGCATCTCAAGATGGGACGCTACGACCGAGCCGTACGTTATTTCCGGGGCGCCCTGCAAACCGTCCCGTGGAACGCCGAAGCGCACTACCATCTGGCGGCAGCTTACTGGAACAAGGGAAAAGAGGCGGACTGCCGGGCCGAGCTGGAGCGGGCGCTCGAGCTCGAACCGCGCATGGAGAAGGCGAGAAGAGCGCTCGCGAGGCTGGGACGGGAGGACGCGCGCTGAGGCTGGTGTGCGCTCTCGGCGCCCCGGCTTTTCTGCGCCGCTTCGACCCCGAGCTGTGAGTTCCGGTGTCCTGGGCTCGTTCTCAGAAGAGTGAGAAAGGGAAGGGCTGAATTCCGGTTCCTGACGGTCCCGGCGCCGATCCCTGGGACCGTGATCTCTGCTCCGCGCGTGCCACTCGAGCGACGCCGTGCTCCGAGGGTTCCGCCTGCGCCTCCAGGAGGTCGGCCTGCTGCTGGAGGGCGAGCGCCTTTTCCCCCTGATGCAGGTCTCTGAGGCAGGCGGACAGGCTCCGGTAAATGGCAGGAGAGTCACCCTTCCTGTTTAGCGCCTGCGCGAAGTGGATCGCGGCGCGCCCGGGCCTGCCCAGCTGTTGATACGCCGTGCCCAGGCAATAATCGATCCGGAAGTCTTCCGATCCCTCCTTCACCGTCTGCTCCAGGAGGTCTATGGCCGCCTGTGGCTCTCTGCGCTCCAGATGGCAGAGAGCCGCGCCGATGGCGCAGAGCAGGCCGGGGGCGTTCTGCTCCCGCGCGGTCCGGTACTGCTCGACCGCGTCCGTAAGCCTGTCCTGCATGCGGTAAGCCTCGGCCAGGTAACGCCGGGCCACGGCGGGCGTGTCGTGCCTGCGGGCGAGACTTTCGAGCAGGGGAACCGCCCGGTCGTAATCCCGCTCCAGGTCGAAGGTCTTCCAGATGAGGCGCAGGAGCTCCTCAGAGGCGGGCTTCTCCTGGAGAACGCCGCCAAGGACCTCTCGTGCCTCGAGGGCCCGGCCTTGCTCGATGGAGGCGGCCGCCGAGGCCAGCGGAGAATCCCGGTCCGCCTTTCCCGTTTTTCGGGCGATGAGCCCCAGAGACGCCACCAGGAGAAGCCCGGCCAGAGCGACGGTGGCGTGCCACCGGAAGGCTCGCGGCCAGTGGCGCCCGGGAGGGCAGGGAGGGGGAAGAGCATGCGCGTTGGATCCCCCGTCGGCGGACATGCAAAGCAGCCCCTCACCCTTCCCCGGTGCACGGGGGAGGCAGAGGCGCGCCAACAGGACCTCTTTTCTCCTGGCCTCGATCAGACGGCCCGCCTCCTGGAGGGCGCGGACCTGGCTCTGATAACGTTCCGCCAACTCCTGGAGCAGCTCCGGGCTCTCGGTCAGGTCGGAGCGGATCCGATCTAGGCATGCGCCGGCCTCGGAGTGGGTCTCTTCCATGGCCAGAACGGACTCCAGGCAGTCGAGGGCGTCGGAATAGTTCCTGGACTCGAGTGCGATGAGGCCGCGGGAGAGCCACAGAAAGAGGAGCTCGTAAGTTCCCTCCCGTACCTTGGTGCAGGCCCGGTCGTGTTGGTGTCGAAGGCACTCCTGGAGCGCCGGGAGCGTGGCCTGCTCGGGATAAGAAGAGCAGACGGTGTCCAGGATCTTGCCTTCCCGGTAAACCCGGGTCTCGATCTGCCGCTTCTCGGGACCGAGGTCCTGGGTCTGGATGTCGTAGGCGGCATCATGGAGATTCTCTTTGTGGTTGAGGCCGAGCATGGCGTCGGGGAACCCCTCGGGTGGAGATCACTTTCGGGTAAGCCGTCCATGGCACGTGGAGTGCAAAGCCAGTGCCATGAAGGTCCGTTCGCGCGCGGCGCCGTGACGGGAGCGAGATCAAGTTGGCAATAATCTGTATTTGAAGGCATTTTCAGGCATTTTGAGCTCGGGATCGGTACAGAGATGAGGAATTCGCCATGAGGAAATTCGTCACAGTGACACTTTTTGGCATTCTGGCTGCCGCGGCGCCGTCGATTCTGGGTTGTGGCGCCGGGGCGAGGCAGACCCGGAGCGAGCCTGCGGTCGAACCACGACCGGCCCCGGCGGCGGATGCAACCGATCCGGAAGACGGTGCGCTCGAGGTCCAGCTCGCCGAAGGCAACCGGTACTGGGAGGAAGGCGACCTGCTGCAGGCCACCCGCATCGCGGACGAGATCCTGGCCCGGCACCCGCAGCACCCCGGAGCAGAGGATCTTCTTGCGAGAGTGCGATCCGTACCGTTCTGCACCGTCTATCCGGGGGATACGCTCGGAGAGATCGCCGCGTACTATTATCGCGACGCCAGGAAATGGACCGTGCTCGCCCGGGCCAACGGAATCGACGATCCCAGGCGGATCACGGCTTTTCAGCGCATACGCGTCCCTGTCATCGCCCCGGAGCCGGGAGCAGCGACGGCGAAACGCTGCGAAGCCGACCGCATCCGATCGCGGTTCTTCGCAGGAAACGAGCCCGCCGGAACCCTGTCCCATGAAGTCCGGGCGGGAGATCGGCTGGAGGCCCTTGCCGAAAAGAATTACGGGACCCGCAGCCTCGCTTCCTTTCTGGCTGACTTCAATCAGCTGGAGAACCTGGGTCCCCTGCAGCCCGGGTCCATCCTGCAAATCCCGACCTTTACCGGAAAGGCCAGAGCCGGGCGGGCAGCCCAGACCCCGAACGCTCTGGAGGAGGGGATGCTCGCCTGCCAGTCTCAGGACTATGCCGGAGGCTGTGAGCGCCTTGCCTCGATCCCGAAATCCTCGACCGATTACCCGAATGCGCAAAGACAGCTCGACCGGTGCCGGGTCGCAGGCGCCAGTCATTACGAGGCCCTGGGGGATGAGGCTCTCCGGAGCTCCAAGCCCGAACAGGCTCGTGACTTCTATCAAGCCGCCCTCGACCTGGAGCCGGAGCGCACGGCGATCCGAAGCAAGCTCGGCGAGATCACGGACATGCTGAAGGCCGTAGACCTCCTGGGGGCGGTGCCTCCGTCTGGTCCGTGAAATCCACGCTCCCTTCCAGGGCCGCCGGCTCCGCGGCCTCCCGATCCTGATCCCGTTGATCCAAGACGGTGCCTTCCTGCATCTGTGATGTTCAGGTGCACCGTTGACATTCCACCCCTTGATCCTCTCACGATACGGTCACGAGCGGTAAGGATTTGCTTTCGAAATCTGACCAGACCACTGAGGTCCGTGGGAGAGAAAGGGCTCGGAGGTGGAGAGAATTCACTACCCAGTCAGTTACAAGAAGGAGTTGAAGCACCTTTACCATGCGTCTTCCAGTGAGGTGGAGGTCGTGGAAGTGCCGCCGATGAGGTTCCTCATGGTGGACGGGACGGGAGATCCGAACGCCTCCCAGGAGTTCCAGGAAGCGGTGGAAAGCCTGTTCGCCGTGTCTTTCACGTCCAGGATCCTGATGAACAAGAGCCGCGAGGGGATCGCGCATGGAGTCATGCCGCTCGAAGGTCTCTGGTGGGCCGACGAGATGTCCCGCATCCGTCTGCAGGACAAGGGCAGCTGGAAATGGACGCTGATGATCATGCAGCCCGAGCCTGTCGACGCGGACATCGTTCGGCAGGCCGTGCGCCAGGTGTTCAGGAAGAAGAACCTGTCGGTCCTGGGCAAGCTCAGGTTCGAAGAGTTCTCGGAGGGCAGTGCCGCGCAGATCATGCACGTCGGACCTTTCTCGCAGGACGCCGGCACGATCGAGAGACTGCACGATTTCATCGCATCCAACGGCTTCGTTCCTTCCGGCAAGCATCACGAAATCTATCTCAGCGATGTCCGGAGGACGCCGGCCGGAAAATGGAAGACCATCCTGCGCCAGCCCATCCGGGTGCGGAGCCCGTGCCGCGAGCCTGCGTGATAGGCTGGCGCCAAACGGCCTTCTGCGGCGTTGCTCCGACTGGTGAGTTGCCGCTCTTCAGCGGCTATTCGTCGGCAGTGTGAGAGGAGGTGCTGAGCCGCATGGATGCCCGGAGTCCGCGATCTCGTTTCGGTCTCGCGGTCGAGGGGGAGCCTGAGAACTGAAAATCGAGAACTGACGACCCCGGGGGGCGGCGGTTCCCTTTGACCTGCGGTCTCGTACGCAAATATACTGCGGCACAGAGGGTGGGGACATAGGCCCTCTTCCGAGGCCCCTGAAGGAGCGAGCCCGTGAACGATGCGTCGGGTCTTTCATCCATGGTAGCCCTGGACCCCTCGGGACGGCCGGTGCGGCTGGGGAGCTTCTGGGAGGCGAAGCCGGTCGTCCTGGTTTTCATCCGCCATTTCGGCTGACTGCTTTGCCAGGAGCAGGTCGCGCAGTTGCGCGGCGTGACGGATGAGGTCCGGCGGCGAGGAGCCGAAATCCTGGTCGTGGGCAGCGGCCGGCCCGACCAGGCTGCGCGCTTCCGCGAGGAGCAGAATATCGGCTTCCCGCTTCTGGTCGATCCGCAGCTGGAGGCGTATCGGGCCGCCGGCCTCAGACGCGGGGTCCGCCGGATCGCCAACCTGAGGACCCTCGCCCACAGCTTCCGTGCCATGCGGAAGGGATTTCGACAGAAGAGAACGCAGGGAGACCCCTGGCAGCTCGGAGGCACTTTCGTGATTGCTCCCGGTGCCAGGGTGCTCTTCCGACATGTGAGCCGTGAAGCCGGAGATCATCCGGACACGAGGGAAATCCTCGACGCCCTGGACCGGGCTGCCCACGGTTGATGCCTGCGATCAGGGCTCGGATCGGCGTGCGCCAACGGCCGATCGCCGCAGATAATCCGTTATCGACAGCCTCGTAGGGATGTCGAAAACACCCCCTTGAGAGTCAGACCGTGACCGCTATCCCGACGGCCTCCAAGGCGCCCCTGCTGTTCGAAGCGCTCCCCGGCCTGGAGAGACGTTTTCCCTGGATTTCCCTGGTGGAGGGCCCGACCCCCGTGCAATTGCTCGAACGGCTGAGCGCGAGGGTCGGAGGCGAGATCTGGGTCAAGAGAGATGACCAGACCTCGCCCGTGTACGGCGGAAACAAGCCGAGAAAGCTGGAGTTCCTGCTGGCCCACGCGCTTTCTGCCGGCGCGCACACGCTCGTCACCGCAGGAGGCCTGGGAACCAACCACGGGCTGGCCACGGCGATTTTCGGCGGAAAGCTGGGCTTCCACGTCGTGCTCGGCCTGTTCGACCAACCGGTCACCGAGCACGTTCGAAGGAGCTTGCTCTTGTATCACTCCTTCGGCGCCGAAATGATGCACCTGGGATCCAAGCTCAGAGGCATGCTCCAGTTGGGGATCCTCGAACGGATTCGGCGTCCGCAGGCCTGCTTCATTCCCCTGGGCGGATCTTCCCCGGTGGGCTGCCTCGGCTTCGTCAACGCCGGCCTGGAGCTTGCCCGGCAGATCGAGCGCGGCCACCTGCCCCGGCCAGCCTCCATATTCGTGGCCGTCGGGTCGTGCGGCACCATGGCCGGCCTGGTCCTTGGGCTCAAGCTCGCCGGGGTACCGGTTCCGGTGGTGGGCGTCCAGGTGGCCCCCCGAATCGTCGTGAACCCGAGGGCCGTGCTGCGGCTCGCCAGGCGCACGCAGAGGCTCCTGGACGGCGGCGCCGACAACGCCGCAGGCGGCTCTCTGTGCCTGAGGGACTTCCCGGTCGAGACGCACCACTACGGCTCGGGCTACGGGCATCCGACCGCGGCGGGTCGCTCCGCGGCGAGTCTGCTCGCGCAGACCGAGGGCATTCCGCTGGAGCCGACCTACACGGCCAAGACCTTTGCGGCCGTTCTGGCCCGCGCAGGGCAGAAGCGCGGGTCCGGTCCCGTCCTCTTCTGGAACACCTTCAACTCCGTGGACCTTTCGAGCAAGGCTCAGCTCGTCGATCCGTTTTCTCTGCCGAAAGCTTTTCATCGATTCTTCGCATGTCGGCCGCACGAGTGAGCGGGCGGGCAGGCTCAGAGCAAGTGGGGGGGCTGGCGAATCCGCAATCTTCGTCCTGATCCTTCTGATCCTTGCGCCGGGCCTGCCACCTGAAGAGCGCGGTCCAAGGAGGAAGTCCGGCGAACGGAGCCCCGGAACCTGGGGGCGGGCGTACCTGGAGCTTTTGGGTCAGGCTCTAATCTAATAGGATGGTGCTTGCATTCCCTGTCCCGAACGAGAGAACAGGAGAGGTCATGCCGATGCAGGATGTGCTGGCTATCGTCTTGGGCGGCGGTCGAGGATCCCGCCTGTATCCGCTGACCAAGCTGCGCGCCAAGCCCGCGGTGCCCCTGGCGAGCAAGTACCGCCTCATCGACATCCCGATCAGTAACTGCATCAATTCGGGGCTGAATAGGATCTTCGTCCTGACCCAATTCCTCTCTGCCTCGCTCCACCGGCACGTATACGATACCTACAAGTTCGACGTGTTCGCCAAAGGCTTCGTCGAGATCCTGCCGGCCGAGCAGACCCACACCAGCAAGGCCTGGTACCAGGGGACTGCAGACGCGGTCCGGAGGCAGATGCACCGCTTCGTCAGCCGCGAGCCTGAGGACGTCCTCATCCTGGCCGGCGACCATCTCTACCGAATGGATTATGCGGAGTTTCTGCAGTTCCACCGTGCGAGCGGCGCCGAGGTCACAACGGCGGTTTTTCCGGTGGAAGCGCAGGAGGCGAGCCGCTTCGGCATCCTCAAGACGGACCGCCGGGGCCGAATCACCGACTTTCGTGAAAAACCCAGGCGGCAAGAGGATCTCAGCGGCTTGGAGAGCGAGACCGGAACGGCAGAGCGGTACCTGGCCTCCATGGGGATCTACATCTTCAAGATGCCGGTGCTGAAGTCTCTTCTCGACGAGATCGCCGGCGATGACTTTGGCACGCACATCCTTCCCAAGGCGATCGGCACCCGGCGGGTGCATGCTTTTCTCTACAACGGATACTGGGTGGACATCGGGACCATTTCCTCGTTTTATGATGCCAACCTTGCGTTGACCCGGTCGCACCCTCCCTTCGACTTCTATGATCCCCGGAAGCCCATCTATACACGATCTCGTTTCCTGCCGCCCTCGCTCATCGAGGACTGCAGGATGAGGCGAGCGGCCGTGGCCGACGGCTGCCGTCTGCAGGGGGCGGAGATCGAAGAAAGCATCGTCGGCTTGCGCAGCATCATCTACCCGGGCGCCCGTCTGAGCCAGGTCGTGATGATGGGCGCCGATTACTACGAGGACCAGGGAGACATTGCGGGGGACTGCGAGAAGGGATGGCCCCCGATCGGAATCGGAGGGGGCAGCCGGATCGAGCGGGCGATCATCGACAAGAACGCGCGCATTGGCCACGGCGTCGTGATTCGGTCCCGTGCCGGTGAGCCGGACAGGGAAGAGGATACATTCGCGCTCCGCGACGGAATCGTGGTGATTCCGAAGAATACCGTGATCCCGGACGGGACCGTGATCTGAGGGGGCATGGGCGACGGACGGAACGAGAATCGCGGGGCGGTGCGTGCGCCCTTGCCTGACACTGCACTTCTTTGACGATCTCAGGTGAGCTGAACAAGAAGCCCGGTCGGCCCGGGGCCTCTCCCGCTCTCCGACCGTTCGCAGTTGTCCCGTGGGGAAACCGGTGCTATAAGGGAGTGGCTTGCACTTCTCGAATACGGAGGTCCGGCCAGGAAATGAAGGGGATTCTTACGGGCATGGCAGTGCTGCTGCTTCTTGCAGGCGACGGATATGCAACCGGGGAACGGCGCCCGGGCGGCCAGGCGCGGGAGGAACCGCTCAGGATCTGCCAGAATCTCATGGACCTCAAGGTGCCCGGGTCTCGTGCGGACGCCGAGATGGATCTTCCGCCTCTGGAGAGGCCGGCAGAGGAGGCGAAGGGTGAAGAAGAGCAGGCCGTGTCCGCCGATCATGATGACCGGCAGGCCGCCCCTGAAGCACGGCAGGAAGTCCCTGCGGACCGCAGCGGCAAACAGGGGCCCGGAGCCCCTGCAGCAGCCGCAACGGTCGGAGAGGCGCAGAAGCCTTCGTCGGGCGCCGGCCCCGCGCCATCTCCTCCCTCGGGGTCAGATGCACGCCAGGGGGCAGCGGACGGAGATTCCGCCCTGCTGCTGAAGAGCAAGACGCCCGAGAAATACCTCACCCACCACGAGGAAATCGACAAAGACCTCATCCGCATTTACGACCGCTTCTACAAGAAGTGACCCGGCCGCACCCGCTTCGAGAGTGACTCCCCTCCGCTGTCATCTTTGACAGCCTGTCCAAGAATTCGGCTCTTGGGAGGCTGTTCGGAAATGTCCAGGTGCAAGGCGCACGAAATCCGGAGGCCTGTTCCGAGGAGCGCGAGCGACGAGGAAACTCCCGGTATCCCTGACCGCCGCAACAGGGCGTCGGGGGATTGCTTCGCTTCGCTCGCAACAGGCTCCGCAGATGGGCGTTTTGGTACAGGCTCTAGATATGTTCCTGGGCATAGCAGGCCAAACACCTGCCTGCACAGGAAGACCTTCTCGGAACCTTCCACAGCAGGACGGATTCCGGGCATACGCACAGACATCCCTTCCGGGCCGCCACGGGCCGTGCCTTCGCCTCGAGCGGTCGGCCCGTGACCCACTCGAAGTCGAAGCAGCTTCCGGCAGGGATCCCGTGCGTGACGAGGTCGGTGGCGCAAGTGCGGATGTCGATCCCCCTGGAAATGCCTGTCCGTAACCGCCTGCCGATTTCCGCTGCAGACAGGGGGAGCATGCGAAGACCGCGTGCCGCGAGCCGTGGCCGGATCTTGCTCGCGTACCTTGGATACGCGATCAGGGAGACGCGCACCCGACTCAGCCCTCTCTGCCCGGCCAGATCCAGGAGGGTGTCGATCTGGTCGACGTTGGTCAACCTGCTGTCAGGTCCTTCCCAGGCTTGCAGAGGATCGATCCTGAGGCAGACCCGCTCGGCCGGGATCCTGCAGCTTCGAAGGAGACGGTCCATGGCTGCGAAAGCTTTCGAGGTCGGCTCGATCCCGGGTTCCACGGGCGTTCCGCCGAGTCCGGTGACCGTGACCTGGAGCGCCACCGGGACTCGGGATTGTGCGAGCCTCGAGAGGAGCTCGGTCAGGACGGGATTGGACAGGAATCTGGTAGGCGAGTGGGTCCAGAGGTGGACCCCCAGGATGGGCCTCGCTCCCTGCGAGCAGGTCTCCACGAATTGCGCGAGGCACCGGGACTCTTCCTCCTCGCTGACGTCCGACATCCTCGGTCCGTCGATGACCACCGGCTTCAGCCTGCGGCCCGCGGCACCGGGGCGGAGGTCCTCGAGAGGACCGGTGTCCGTCGGGTCCTGCGCGAAGATAGGGTGGTGGGTCAGGGGATCCGGACGTATCGGCGGAATTTCGCGATTTCCTCTTCGGTCCGCTCGGCGGTCCAACCGAGCCGTTCGGCCAACATCCCGGCACACCGGCGGGTGCAGGCCTCCCCAGGGTCCCCCAGGGTTCCGATGCCGGTCCTGCGAAGGAGAAGGTCGGACAGCGTGACACACATCTCCCGCTGAACGGCGTGGTGGACCTCGGCCACGATGTCCTCCTGCGTCTCGCAGATCGCTTCCCCGGCCGCGGGGTCTTCCCGCAGCACGGGGAACAGCTCCGTGTACGCGCTTCCGTAAGTCCGCACGAGGTGCTCGCAGGTCGAGGCACGGAGGCCGAAAGGAGCTTTCCGTACGGCTTCCTCGATCGCCTCCGGCAGACTGGCCAGCTCGCCGCCGTGAACCGGTCTCGCGTGCGTACGGCAAGGCGCAGGGGGCCGTTGCAGCCTCTTCAAGATCAGCGTGACGACCTTTTCGGCGAGATGTCGGCTCGTCGTGTACTTCCCTCCGATCACGGTCGTCATCCCCTTGAGACCTTCCTCGGCCTCGTGATCGTGGATCTCGTACTTGCGGGAGGCCTCGTAAACGCTCTGCGTGTCCTGATCGACGATGGGACGAAGTCCTGCATAGCAGTGGCGGACGTCGTTGTAGGTCAGGCCGGCCGCCGGCATGCACTCGTTCAAGTCGGCCAGGAAGGACTCGATGTCGGAGCGCGCGACCGAAACGTCGTTCGGGTCGCCGACGTACTCGGTGTCGGTCGTGCCGAGCAGGGACTGTCCCCGCCACGGCAAGACGAAGATATGCCGTCCCTTGGCGGTGATGAGGGCGATGGCGTGCTTGTAGGAGACGGGTCTCGTGATCACGTGGATTCCCTTGGATCTCCTCACTTTCCGCTGGTGCACGCCCTTGCACATGCTCAGGATGTGGTCGGCCCAGGGACCGGTCACGTTGGCCGTCATGCGGGCCCGCAGGTCGTGCTCCTCTCCGGTGAGCCGATCCCGGACTCGAGCGCCCTCGATGCGGTCGTCCGTGCGCAACAGGTCGATCACTTCCGCATAATTGGCCACCCGGGCGCCCTTGCGGGCTGCCGAGCGGATGAATTCGAGACAGAGGCGTTCCGGGTTGACGTCCTGGCAGTCGTAGTACAGATAGGCCCCCGTTAGACCGTCGGGATGGATGTTCGGCTCGTCCCGCAGCACGCGATCCGGCTTGAGAAACCGGTGTCGGGGTATGCGCTTGTCTTGCGGAAGCCCCCACGACTTGTCGAACGAGAGCGCGTCGTAGAGCATCATGCCCGACATGAGCAGAAAGCGATTGTTGGCGGCGCCGCGGTAAACGGGGACGAGGAAGGGGATAGGAAGGACGGCGTGCGGCGCGATTCGGGACAGAATCCTCCGTTCCCGGAGAGACTCGCGCACGAGGCCGAATTCCCGATTCTTCAGGTAGCGCAGTCCTCCGTGAATGAGCTTGGAGGTGGCCGAGGTGGTGGCGGACCCGAAATCCCCCTTGTCCAGCAGAGCTACCCGAAGCCCCCGCAGCGCGGCGTCCCACGACAGGCAGGCGCCCGTGATGCCTCCCCCGATGATGAGGAGGTCGTGCTGTTCCTGAGACATGAGGTGCAAGTCTCGTTGCATGCGCGGCACTCCGGTCGTTCCGGACGCTTCACGACGGTTCGAGGGACGAGAGGGGATAGCCTCGGATCGCCTCCAGGAGGCGTTCGAGCTGGAAGGGTTTCTGGATGAGTCTGTAGTGAGGATGGCTTTCCAACTCCTCCTGCAGCCGCTTTTCCGTATCGGATTCGTCGAGCCAGGCGCTCAGAAAGATCACCTTGATGGAGGGTCTTCTCTCCCGCAGCCGGGAGACGATGGAGAGGCCGTTCTCGACGGGCATCATGATGTCGGATATGATGAGGTCGGGACGGAATTCGTCGAACACGGCGGAAGCGCTCTCACCGTCATCGGCCACGCGGACCTCGTAAGCATGGCCTTCCAGAAAGGTCTTGAGAAGGACTCGGATGGCGTACTCGTCGTCCACTACCAGGATGCGTCGCACGGGGTGGTCGCTCTTCTGCATGAATGGGGCGCCTCGCTCGGAATGGCTGCGCAAATCGCGACCGGCCGCAGAAAGTCGTTACGAGCCTCTCCCGCATGGATAACCAAATCAGATATAAGAATTCGGACCTGCTTGTCAACGTTTTGTCCGTTCGACGCCGAGCCGCCGGCCGGCCGCAGCCGTCGGCCCGGCAGCCGGTCCACGAGATCCATGATATGGAGGCCGTTCAGAAAGGTTCCGGACGCAAGGCGCGCGAAGTCTCAAGGAGCGAGGCGTACTCACGCACGCCGCAGGGCTGCACGGGGATGGCTTCGCTGCGCTCGCGACAGGCTCCGCAGACGGGCCTTTTTCAACGGTCTGCTCGGATCGGACGTGATTCCCGGTTACACGGAAGGGAAGGAACCTCATGAGCCGCAAGAAACGGATCGCGCGCGAAGAGCAGCCGCGGACGGGAGAGAAGAGACGATCGAGGAGGGTGGAACGGATCGGGGCTCTTCTGGAGTCCTACGCGTCCGGAGAAGAGTCCGTCGAGCAAGCCCGCGCAAGACTCCTCCCCGTCGAGGAGCCGCAGACTCTGCTGGCGTGCGTGGACGCGCTCCTGCGGGAAGAACGTCCGGAGCGGGGCAGGTTGAGGATCCTGGAGCTGGCCGCGTCCGTCTTGGGTGGCGGCGCAGGGCCTTTTCTGAGGGCCATCTCGGTCGACGGCCGGACGAGTCTTGCGGAGAAAAGGAAGGCGGTGGAGCTGCTGGGGGCAGTGGGTGAGGCGGCGGACCGCGAGATTTCGGAGGGGCTGGACGCGGCGTTCGATCTCGTGGAGCGCGCCTCTCGCTCCCGGCCCGAGGACGGCGTGGAGGCGAGCCGAGGCGCTCCTTCTCCCGACCTTTCGACGCGCTGGATGGAGCTTCCGGAGATCCTGCGGATTGCCGTTGCCGGGGAGTTGCTCGCGCGGAGTCCGTCTGACGCGCTGTCCCTGCTCAGGCAATCACTGGAGAGAACCGGCGCATTGCCGGAAGGGATGCTCCGTCTGTTGGCCGAGACCGGCGACGAGGAGGCAGCCCGAGTCCTGCTCGCCTGGCACGAGCGCACGGGCAGCAAGAGCATCCGCAAGGAGATCAAACGGACGATGCACAAGCGCAGGGCCCGAGGCTTACCGGTGCTCGAGCCGGAGGAGACGGAACCCGGCGAGCCGATCTGGAAGCCGCCCGTCCCGTCCCGGCCGATCGGGCTGCTGTCCATGCCCGATGCTTCGGGGTCCCGTATGATCTGCGTCCTGCGGCAGCAGATTCCGAGAGGAATTCTGGCTTTCACAGCCTGGGTCAACGATCTCGAAGGGCTCAAGGAGATCGGGCTGCGGGAGCTTTCGAGGAGGGAGAGTGAAGCTTACAGAAAGAGCCTGCTCGAAGCGGATGCGCTCATGGTCGTCGAGACGGACGCGGGCCATTGCGCCTACAGGATCGAGGAGGCCTATCAGAAAGGCGGCCCTGCGAGCGCGGAACAGAAGGACTTGTACAGGCAATTCCGAGGGCTTCTGAGAGAGTTGATCCCCGCCGAAGGCGCCGTCTTGCCCATTCGCTCTGTCTGGCACGAGAGCTCGGGTGAGGAGGCCGGGAGCCTGGCGGATCCGTTCCGCGAAGGGGCCCAGCTGCTGGGCCAGGGCCCCTTGGCGGAGTGGCGCATCGAGACCCGGCGGATGGCGCCTTTCCTGACTCCACTGGAGGAGATCCAGGAGAGCCGGATCATCGTCCATCCTCTGCAGCGGCAGGAACGGATCGCCTCCTTCCATCAGGAGACGGCAAGGACCGTGTTTGCGGACCCCGGCTATCGCGAAGCCTGGAAGGGAAGGATCGAGGACGCGGCGTGGATCTTGTACAAGAAAGGGGAGGAGCCGGAAGCGAAGCGGCTGTACCTGATCGGCCGGTATCTGGAGAACCCCGAGAACGACCCGGCCAGGGTCCCCCTGCTCGTGCATCTGGTTCGAAAAACGCTGGAAGGAATGCTCGGCGACAGGAAGAAGAAGGAGGCGAGCCAGCCTTCTCTCATCGTCAAGCCGGGCACGCGTCCTCGCTAGGAGGGGCGGCCGGCCGGTCGCCCCCCCTGGATGCTGTCCCGAAACGCCCCCGGCCGGTGTCCCCCTACACCTTTCACCTTCCGGGGGGCTCGGCGGCTAAGAGGAAGAGGTTTCCGCCTTGCCCTTCTTCCGGGCCGCAGTCCTTGCCTCGGCCGCCTTCATTTTTCTGAGCTTGCGCTGCGTCCGCTTCAGTCTCTTGCGCATGTGGCGCACCCTCTCGGGCGCGGTCGGAGCGGGCTCGGTGCCCTCTGCCGGGGGCTGGAGCTTCTTTTTCAGATCCTGGATGCGTTTTTCCAGATCGCCTGCTTTCGGCATTCTCTTTCACCTCTCCTGAATCACGGGCGCTCAGCCGGTTTCGCCGAGGGAGAAGAATCCGATTTACTCCGCCCGGCTGGGCCCACTTGTCGGCTTCTCCAGACGCAACACCTTCTCCCTCAGCAGGGGCGGGACATAGACGCCCTCGAGATCGAGCTTTTCCAGCTCCCGGGCCAGAACCTCAATCTTTTCCCAGGCTTCCTTCTTGCGGTCGATGAACACCTGCGTTTCTCCTTTGACCCGGCAGCCTCCGTCCTGGATCCGGAATTCAAAGGCCTTCAACTCGTCGTAGCGGACTCGGACCGACAGCTTTTCCGCAAGCTCCTCCAGAGCCTTGAGGATCTGCTCGCTCTTCAGACTGTCCTTGCGGGCGGTCGCACGCTTCATCGCGTCCTCGCTTCGTCAATCGATGGAAATTCCGTGGAATGGATTATGGAAGGGAGGAGCCAAATGGTCAAGGGGCGGCGGGATCGCGAGGGCCGGGTGGGGTCCCCCCCGAGAGGGGCGCCGAACGAAAAACGGCCACCGGGTGCGCTTGATGCGCTTGATTTCGGCAAAGGCACGACGGACAATAGGACTGTATCCATTGGGGAGTCGGTGCCGGATGAAGACCAAGGAGCTGGCGCGGGGCGACAGAGACCGCGCCATGGAAGAGATCGAAGAGCTGTACGGGCGCATGTTCCTGAACGGCAAGGGTGCCGGGAAATGCGTCTTCTCGATCAAGCCTGAGGTCAAGTCCCGCCTGCACAAGCGAATCCTCTCGGAAATCGAGCACCTTCGGGAAACGCAGCGGGTCAAGCAGTTCGGCTCCTGGGATTACCGCGAGATCGACTGCAGAATCCGCAGGCGCCTGCTCAAGGAGATTCAAATCATCATCGATGCCTACGTGGTGGCCCGCGAGGAAGAGCGCCTCGAGGAATGGGAAGCCATGTACGGAGACATCGAGCACTACAAACGAGACTTCTTCTACTTCCGCATGGACCCTGATTACGAGGTCCTCAGGAAGGTCCTTAGCGACTATCGTCTCGTGGAGGATTGAGGAGCCGTTCGGCGGCCTCCAGGACTTCCGCGGTCGCAGGACCCGCCGCATCCCCCTCCGTATAACTCCAGTCGACGCCTGCCGCCCGCCCGATGGGAGCCCCGCAGGCGCTCCCGCTGAGGATGCGAACGGCCGCTCCGCGAGGACCCCAGCGGGCGGGATCGGTGGGGCCGAACAGGGCGACTACCGGAACGCCCAGACAGGATGCGAGATGGGTGACCCCGGAATCGTTCCCGATATAAAGTCTTGCCCCTGAGAGCATCCGGGCCAGCTCGACGATCGGCGGATCCTCCACGACCACCAGACCCGGCGACTGCAGCTCCCGCCAGAACGCCTCGCTCCCTCTCTCGGCCGGCCCCAGGACGACGCGGGCCTCGAGGCCCCAGCGCGGCCGCGCCAGGCTGGCGAGCGCTGCGAAACCCTGCCGGCTCCAGTTCTTCCGTGGCGACCCGCTCCCGGGATGCAGACAGAGGTAGGATGCGCTTCCGAGGGGAACGCCTCCGGGCTTGCCGGGGCCGGGTCCGCCTGCTGGCAGGCGAAGCCGAAAAGGCTCCCGCGGGATCGCCCGGAGACCTGTCGCGCGCAGAGAGGAAAGGAAATACTCCCTGATGTGGCCCTGGAATCGCTCGTAGCGGAACAGCGGGAAGACGTGGATCTCGCCGTCGCAGGCGCTCTCGAGGGCCCTTTCCCACCGGCCCTCCCGATCGCCGAACCAGGACAGGATGAAGTCGAAGGAGGCGAGGAATCGGGCCAGGGAATGCGCTTCCGGCAGCTCTCTTTGAAAGGCAGCGGCCAGGGGCAGATCTTCCTGGGAGTGGATGCGGTCCACCAGAGCGCTCGCCGCCACAAGGGGAAGCCAGGAAGGGTTGCCTACCAACTCGATGCGCGCGGCCGGGTAGCTCTCGCGCAGCAGGGAAAGAGCAGGCAGGGCGTTGACGAAATCGCCGAGCGCGCCCGCAAGAAAGACACAGATCGCCCGCGGGTCTTTCATGCCGGACCCGGAACGCCGGCCCCGAACAGCAGGGAGCGGAGCTCGTGGATGCCTTGTACGACGTGATCGGCACCCTCCAGAAATCGCGCGGGGAGAGAGGTGGCCAGGGCGACGCACCGGAGTCCGGCTGCCTTGGCGGATTGAATGCCGTAGGGGGCATTCTCGATGACCATGGAAGCTTCTCGGGCGGTGCCGAGCCCCTGGAGCGCGACCCGGTAAGGCTCCGCATCCGGCTTGCCCTTCTGCACCCTGTCCCCGGTGACGACGACGTCGAAGCACCGCACGAGGTCCCGGGGCAGATTGGTCTCCACTTCGGATGCGGAAGTCCCGGTCACCAGGGCGAGCCGCTTGTCGGCGGCACGGAGATCGAAGACCAGCTCCTGCGCTCCGGGGAAGAGCTTGGGGAACGACAGGGAACGGAAGATCTGCTCCTTGCGCGACAGGATCTCCAGGAGGACTCCCTCGGGAAGCTCGCGGCCGCGCTCGGCCAGCAGACTCCGGAGCGTGAAGAGGCCCTTTTCGCCTTCTCTCCTCAGGATCGCATCCCGGCTCACGGTGATCCCGAGGTCAACCAGGACGCGCCTCCAGGCCTCGAAGTGCCACGGCATGCTGTCGGTCAGCACCCCGTCCATGTCGAACAGGAAGGCGTCGCAACGGTCGACGAGCCTTTCCATCCTTCGACTGACCTTGCCGCATGTCGATGGGTCCATGGCCGTGTGCTTCCACTTGAAAATGAGCCGGCCCCCCAAGTCGCGCCGGCAGACGCGCACTGCCTCAGCAGCGGCGATGGTGACAGGACGGCTGCGCCGCACATCTTGCCGTCTCCGCCGCCTGCTGCAGGCAGAAGCCGGCTCGAACCAGCAAGTTATAACAACTCGCCTTGCCTCGGCAAATGCACTTGGGTAGAGTGATGGAGGCCGGAGGCGCCCCCGGGGGCGGCGTGGCATGTCCAGGGGAACAGGAGGAGATGCGGTTTTGCAGAAGGTGAGGTTCTCCAACAGCCGGGGCCAGGATCTGGCTGGCTGGCTGCATCTGGGGTCGGGGCGCCGGGACCCGGGCCCGACGGTCCTCCTGTGCCATGGAATGATGTCCACGAAGGACGGCAGAAAGCAGGTAGCTCTGGCAGAGGCGTTGGAGGAAAGCGGGTTTTCTGTGCTCCGCTTCGACTTTTCGTTCTGCGGTGAGTCCGGCGGCAGGTTCGAAGAGATCACCTTCACGCAGGAAGTGGACGATCTCAGGTGCGCCGCGGGGTGGGCGCGGCGGAACGGGGCCAGCCGCGTCGGGCTCATCGGTTCGAGCATGGGGGGAGCCGTGGCGATCCTTTACGCCCGGGAAGACCCGGCCGTGAAGGCCCTGGTGACCATGGCCGCGGTGGCCAGGCCGGCGCGGCTGGCCGATCGGATGGAGGACCTCGAGGCGAAGATGGCCCAGTGGAGACAGGAGGGTTACACCTTCGGGGCAGAGGGAGCGGCCGGCCGGGCCTTCTTCGAGGATGTGCAAAGGCTCGACGTGCTGGCCGCTGCCCGGAACGTCTCGGCTCCGATGCTGATCATCCACGGGGCCGGCGACGAGGTGGTCCCCGTGGAGGAGGCCCATTCTCTTTACCAGGCGGCTACGGCCGTCAAGTGCCTCAAGATCCTCCCTGAGGCCGATCACCGGTTCACCCGGGAGGAACATCTGCGGGAGATCGTGGTATCCACCCGCACTTGGTTTCAACGGTACCTGTGAGCTCGGGGGGTGCCATGGGCAGTTTCGTGGACGGATCGTCCCCATACAGCGGGATCAGCCTCATCAGCGATCCCATTCACGGGTACATCCAGTACACCACCCACGATGACCGCGACCCGGAGGAGATCACGGAGAAGGACATCCTGGATCACCCCTGGGTGCAGCGCCTGCGCAGGATCCATCAGGTCCAGAGCGCCTTCTGGGTCTACCCGGCCGCCGAACACAGTCGATTTCAGCATTCCCTGGGCGTCATGTTCCTGGCAGGCCGGTTTGCCCGGCAGCTGTACCCGAACCTGAAGAAGTGTTTCTCGGACGCTCCCTCCCTCCCGTACGTGGAGGAGTTGCTGCGCCTGGCGGGTCTGCTGCACGACGTCGGGCACGGGCCGTTCAGTCATTTCTTCGACAATCATTTCCTGGATGCCTACGGCATCACCCACGAGGACATCGGGCAGTCGATCATCCAGCAGAAGCTCGGGAACCTGATCCGCCGCATCCGCAGGAGCCCGCAAGGGGGGCTGGCGGAGGCAGAGGTGCTCGCCCCCCGGCAGGTGGCCTTCCTCATCAAGAGCCCGGCCGGCCAGAAGAAGGAGCGGGTGCCCGGCTGGCTGCTCGCCCTGAGCCCGGTCTTCTCCGGCATCTACACGGCGGACAACCTGGACTACGTGCTCAGGGATTCCTACATGGCCGGCGTTTCGACCGACCTGGCGGACGTGGAGCGGCTCCTCTACTACACCTTCCTTTCTCCCAGAGGGCTCGTTCTGCACCAGTCCGGAGTGGCTGCCCTGGTGCGCTTTCTCAACGCCCGCCTGTACCTGTACATGAACATGTATTTTCACCGGACCACGCGCGCGATCGACCTCCACCTGCGGGAGATCTTCCGGCCGACGCTGGAGAAGATTCTCCCTTACAATCCCATGAAGAACCTGAACGGATACCAGCGGCTGACGGAGTGGTCCCTCCTGGAGGAGGTGAACCGCTGGTGCACGGACCGGAGCGACCCTGAGAAACGCCGGCTGGGTGGCAAGTGGCAGCGAGTCCTCGAGCGCAAGCCGCGGTGGAAGCGCGCTTACGAGTACACGTTCTCGCTCTCCGAGTACGATGACCCGAGGGTGTTCGCCATGGTCCAGGATCCGCTGCTTCTGGAAGAGCGGCTGCGGGTGAACCTCCCTCGATCTCTGCGAAAGACCCAGTTCCGCGTGGATCTGGCCCACCTCGATCCGAGGCCGATCAACCCTCTGCGCATGGGCGACCTGCAGATCTACGTGTACAACGAGTCGAGCGGCAACATCGAGGCGGAGATCCTGAAGGACCTGTTCCGCTTCATTCCGATTCGCGTGATCCAGTGCCGGATCTTTACCCTCAGCCACACATACGATCGCCAGATGGCCGAGGCCTTCCACAAGATCTTTCAGATTGCACCCCCTTCACCGATCACCACCAACATATGAGGGCCACTGGCCGGCCGAGGGGCGGCCCCGGCCGGGCGAGTCGGGCGGTGCCGCCCGCGCAACCGATGCAAGGAGCTTCGAATGAGAGTCACGGACAGGCTGTACGCCTATATCTGGCGCAACATGCAAGCCAACAACTGCAACACGTTCATCGTTCGTACGCCCGAGGCGACGTGCCTGATCGATCCCGGGCACCGGGCGTTTCTGCCTCGGCTCCTCCGATCCATGCAGGAGGACGGGATCCCGCCCGAACAGGTCAGGCTCGTGATCTTGACCCACGGCCATCCCGATCACCTGGAGGGCGGGCTCGAGCTGAGGAAGACAGGAGCCCACCTGGCGATCCACAGAGCCGAAGAGCAGTATCTCAAGGAGGTCGGGCCGTACTTCGCCAGGATCTTCGGGCTCCAGATGCCGGACCTCTCCTTTGACCTGTACCTGGAAGAAGGGGACGTGCTCATCGGGGAGGAACGCCTCCAGGTCATCCACACGCCCGGGCACTCACCCGGTTCCGTTTGCCTCTACTGGCACGGCCCGGGTGTTCTGTTCTCAGGGGATCTGGTCTTTGCGCAGGGTGTCGGGAGGACCGATTTTCCGGGCGGCGACTCCGAGTTGTTGAAGGAGAGCATCCGCAAGTGCCGTTCTCTCCGGCCGCAGATGCTCATGCCCGGCCACGGCGAGGCGATCACGTCACAGGCCGCGGTGGAACAGAATTTCGATCTGATCGAAAGGATGTACTTCGACTATCTCTGAGAGGTGTCGACATTCAGCTCGGCGCGCAGGTCCTCCTGGAAGCGAGCGATGAGCCTCCGTTCCTCTTCTTTCCAGGCGGGGGTGCACTCCGTGCAGGGGACCAGTCCCGAGCCGCGGATGCCCTCACTCGCCAAGAGCTCTCGGAAGCGCGCCTCCGCTTCGGCCAGGGCCTGCTGCCGCAGACCCGCGGAGTTGTTCGCCCGTCGGGCAAGGGCCGCCTCCCAGGCCCTCCGCCCCGTCTCGCCCAGGATCCGTTCCACGCCTGAGAGGACCCTCCCGTTCTCATGATAGGGGGAAAGACTTCCCAGGAACAGGTCCAGACAGATCGAGCGCGCATGATCCTGTTGGGCAGGCGCGAGCCGAGTGAGCCACTGCTGGAAAGCGGACAGCTCCCTCTCCTCGTTGAGGAAAGGGAGAACGTGGCGGCGGACGTCGTCCGCCAGTTCCTGTTGCTTCAGGACCTCTTTCTCGTCTTTGTTGAGCGAAAGATGCTTCGTCTTCTCGAGAATGAGATCCAGGGTGCTCTTGATGGCAGCCAAGGAAGAACCTTTCTCTTGGAGATTCCCTGTGACGACGTCCTTCCGTGCCGCGTATCTGGACGGCGCGGAGAGGAATGCTTCATACTCTTGTAAGCGACCGGCGGTCGCCGGAGGGCAAGCGCCGGTCGCCCCTACAATTCAAATGTATCAGCTGTCGCGTGGCCCTGCAATCGCTCGAGGGCCGGGCGCGGGCTGCGCAAGCGTGCGCCGGAGACTGGAGGACGTCGGGCGTGGAGGTGACGATCCTGGGCTCCGGCACCGCCATTCCGGACAGGGAAAGAAGCTCTCCCGGGCTGGCGGTGCGCCTGGAGGATTCCCTTGCGTTTCTGGATCTGGGTTCCGGGAGCCTGGGGCGGGCTGCCCGCCTGAGCGTTCCTGTGGACGAGGTGGAGCTCGTCCTGCTCACGCATCTCCACCCCGATCACACGGCCGACCTCGTGCCGCTCCTGTTTGCTTTGCGCAATCCCGAGTGGCGTCGCGTCCGGCCCCTCCTGGTGGTCGGGGCCGAAGGGCTCGCGGAACACCTGTGGAGGTTGGACGCGGTCTACGGCGACTGGATCCGGCCGGCCGGATATGATCTGGACATCCGGGAGCTCGGGCGGAGCCGTCTCTCGCTGCCCCGGTGGCACTTACAGACCGAGCCGGTGCGCCACGGACCTCCGGCGATTGCCGCGGCCCTGACCGACGGGCGCGGCCGGAGGCTGGTCTACTCGGGAGACACCGAGTACTGCGAGGGGTTGGTGCGGATCGCCCAAGACGCAGACCTGCTCATTCTCGAATGCTCGTTCCCGGACGGCCGCATCTGCCCCGGGCACTTGACCCCGTCCCAAGCCGGAAGGGTCGCGCGTGAGGCGCGCTGCAAGAAGCTTCTGCTCACCCACTTCTATCCTGCCTGCCGCGGACACGACCTGCTCGCATCCTGCCGCGGTGCGTACCCGGGGCCGATCGTGCTCGCGGAAGACGGCTTGCGGATGGAAGTGTGAGAAGTGTGAGAGGGCGTCTGGTCAATAGATGAGTTTGTTCAAAGGATATTCGATGATCCCCGATGCCCCATTCCTCTTGAGCTCGGGTATGAGCTCTCGCGCTTTTTTCTCGTCCACGATCACCTCGATGCTGTACCAGTCCTGGTCTGAAAGGGGAGATACGGTGGGCGTGTGCAGAGCGGGCAGCACCTGAAGGATGTCCGCCATGGATTCCTTGGGCACGTTCATCTTGAGCCCCACTTTCTGCTGCGCTTCGATGGCGGACTGGAGGAGCAGCGAGAGGTTCTGAATCTTCTCCTTCTTTTCCTTGTCCTTCCAGGAGTGGCGGTTGGCGATCAGCACCGTGGTCGATTCCAGCAAGGTCTCCAGGATACGAAGATTGTGCGCCCTCAGGGTGCTTCCCGTTTCCGTGAGCTCCACGATGGCATCGGCCAGCGTCGGCGTCTTGACTTCGGTTGCGCCCCAGGAGAACTCGACGATGGCCCGGATGCCCCTCTTCAGCAGGTAGCTCTTGGTGAATTGCACGAGCTCGGTTGCGATGCGCTTGCCCTGGAGGTCCTCGAGGCTGCGGATGGGTGAGGAATCGGGTACCGCCAGGACCCACCGGATCGGCCGAAACCCTGCTTTGGCGTAGAGGAGCGAGGCGACTTCGGTTACGTGAGCCCCCTGCTCGAGGACCCAGTCTCTTCCTGTGAGGCCTACGTCCAGGATGCCGTCCTGCACGTACCGGGGCATCTCCTGGGCCCGGATCAACAGGCATTCGATATCAGGATCATCGATTTCGGGAAAGTAGGAGCGGTCGCCGACGGTGACGCTGAACCCCGCCTTCTTGAACAGGTGGAAGGTGGCGTTCTGCAGGCTGCCTTTGGGAAGTCCCAGTCTCAGCTTCATGCGTTCCTTCTGGACGCCCTGGACAGCCCCGGCTGCAGGGCTTGCCGCGGCCGAACCCAGACCAGGACATAGGCTGCGAACAGCAGCGCAGCGAGGCTGACCACCTGGGACTCGGACAGAGCAAGGCCCGCCACCGTGAGAAAACCCCGCGGGTCGTCGCGCAGCAGCTCGATGAGGAACCGGGTGATCGGATACAGGATGAGGCAGATCGCCATGACCTCGCCGTGAAAACGCTTCTTCTTCCTGTAGAGCCATACGATCGTAAAGATGACCAGCGCGTTTATGGCGGAGAGGATCTGGGTCGGGTAAAGGGGTTCGTTTAAGATGCCGAGCCCCAGCGGGTTGCGGAACGTGATCCCGAGCTCGAAATCCAGCGGGCAGACCTTTCCGTAGCAGCAGCCGGCCAGCAGACAGCCGATTCTGCCGAAGACCAGCCCCAGGATGACGGAGGGCAGCAGGAGGTCCCCCACTTCCCAGAAATTCAATTTGTGCATGCGGACGTAGACGGCGGACGTGAGGACCGCGGCCAGAAAGCCGCCGTAGAACACCAGGCCGCCTTCCCAGAGCTTGAAAATGCGCAGCGGGTCCTTGAGATATTGCGGGTAGAAGACGATACAGTGGAAAAGGCGGGATCCCACGATCGAGCTGAGGAGGATCCAGAAGGTGAGATTGAGTATCTTGTCCGGATCCACTCCGGTGCGCACGGCTTCACGGGCGGCCAGGCTGATGCCCACCATGAAGCCGATGGCCAGCATGACGCCGTAGGAGTGGATGCTGAATCCGTGAAATTGGATGAGGATGGGATGCATGAAGCACGCGTGTTCTGAAGCAGCAGGTTGTGAGTGGAGATCGGTTCCAGAAACCCAGGTCAGATTCTAGCTGTTCGGGGTGGGTTGTCAAGCCACGGGAACGGTCCCCGCAGAGGGAAGCTCCACGTATCCGCCTGCGTAAGGCCGTGGAAATTTTGTTTTCCTCGGGCCTGGGCTATACTGGGCCGGCTTTCGAGACCGGCCCAGCGGCCATAGGGAGGTATCATGATCTGGTTCTCGCGTCTGGTCCTCGGAGCGGTCCTCGTGCTGCTCCTCGTCGTTCCGGCAGGTTCCGGCCAGATGTACGGCTGGAGAGATGCACAAGGGACTCTCCACCTGACGGATGACCTCACGAAGGTCCCCGCATCGCACCGAGACAAGGCCCAGGTCTTTTCTCTGCCTGAAAGCACGGCGCCCGCCCCGAGCGTAGAACGCTCCACCGGTGCGGAAGAGGAGTCCGGAGAGGAAGAGGCAGAGGAAGAGGCCGAGACAGAAGAAGGGCCCGCGGATCCGTTCGCCGACTGTCGCGCGGAGCTTCGAGCGGAGGTTGCCCGTTGGCAGGGTCGCCTGGCCGAGGATGCGAAGCGGAAAGAACAGATCACCAGGGAAATCCATCGTACGACAACGGCCCGAAAGAAGAACGATCTCCAGGCGGAACGGTCCGAGCTGAACAGAAGGATCGAGGAGGCCAGGCAGATGCTGGAGACAGGCCTTCGGAATCAGGCGCGTGAATGCCGCATGGATCCGGACTGGTGATCCAGGAGCCGAAATGGGACCCCAGGGGGAGTTGCGCAGGGCGCCGGCCCTCCGGCCTGGAGACTGGGTGGGGTTGGCCGCTCCTTCGAGCCCGTTCAGCACGCAAGCCCTGCAGGAAGGCATTGCCTTTCTGATGAGCCTGGGCCTCCGTGTCCGCTGCCTTCCCGAATTGTCGAAGCGGCGGAAAGGCTTCCTGGCCGGAACGGATGCCGAGAGAGCGGCGGAGCTGCATGCTCATTTCGAGGACCCGGAAGTCAGGGCCATCTTCGCCGTTCGAGGGGGCTACGGGGCGCAGAGGATCCTGGACAAGCTCGATCCGCTCGTGATCCGGAGGAACCCCAAGATTTTCGTCGGATACAGCGACCTGACCTGCCTTCTCTCTTTCTTGCTGGACCGCTGCCACATGGTCTGCATCCACGGCCCCATGGTAGTCGAAGCAGGTGCGCTGACGGGGCGCACGAAGCGCTGGCTGTGGCGCTGTCTCTCCTGCCCGGAAGCTCTTGGCCGCGTTCCGCTGCCCAGGGCGAGATGGGTGCGCGCGGATCGGGCCAGGGTCCGGGCTCCTCTGGTCGGTGGCAACCTCTCCATCATCTGCTCCACCATCGGGACGCCCTGGGAGATCGGGACCGAAGGAAGGATCCTGTTTCTCGAGGACTGGGGAGAAAAGCCATACAAAATCGACCGGATGCTGGTGCAGCTTCGGCAAGCTGGCAAGCTTTCCTCACTTGCAGGTCTCCTGTTTGGGGACGTTCTGACAGGGAAGGGCTCGGACCGGGCGGCCAGGGACCGCAAGATCGTGGAAGAAGTCGTTCGTGAAAACACTCTGGACCTCGGCGTACCCGTCGTCATCGGGCTGCCGGTGGGACACGGGAAGGAAAACCTGCCCCTGCCCGTCGGCCCCATGGCGGAGCTCGACGGAAGCCGGAGGACCTTCTCCATTCTGGAGCCTGCCGTGGCGGAGCGCTCATGACCGGCAGCGGCTTCCAGGGACTGGATCAGCTCCTTCGGGAACGGATCGAGGTCGACGGTGCGATCCCGGGAGCCGTGGTGCTGGTACGCAAGGGTGAAGAGATCCTCTTTCACGAAGCCTACGGCAATCGCCAGAGAATCCCCGCACTACGTCCCATGCAACGGGACACGGTATTCGACCTGGCCTCCCTGACCAAGCCTGTTGCGACCGCCCTCTGCACGCAACTGCTGTGGCAGCAGGGCGGCATGGATCCGGACGATCGGCTCGAGCGTCATCTGGGGCCCCTGAATGACGCGGCCAAGAGGGGCATCAACATCCGGCACCTTCTCTCTCATTGCTCCGGACTGCCGGCCTGGAGGCCCTTCTACCAAAATTTTCCGGAGCCCGGACGCGGAATCGACGCGGAGGCGATCATCGGCAGGGTTCTCGAGGAGCCGCTCGAGGCGCTCCCGGGGGAGAAGGAGATTTACTCGGATCTGGGTTTCATTCTGCTGGGCCGGGCTCTGGAAGCGGTAGCGGGGAGTCCGCTGGACCGTCTGTTCGAGGACAGGATCAGCCGGCCTCTGGGCCTTGTGCAGACCGGTTACAGGCGGCTCGGGAAAGCGCCGGAGCAAGGCGCACCCGGCGCGGACGGCAACATTGCAGCCACCGAGCTCTGCCCCTGGCGCCGACGGATTCTCGTCGGCGAGGTGCACGACGAGAATGCCTACGTCATGGGAGGTGTTTCCGGTCACGCGGGGCTTTTCTCCACCTGTGCCGATCTGGACCGGATCGTACGAGAAGTCTTCAGAGGCAGCCGGGGCTCATCGGAGCTTTTTCACAGGGAAGGGGTCCGCACCTTCCTGAAGAGACAGGATCGTCTGCCGGGGGCGACCTGGGCCCTCGGATGGGACACGCCGTCCTTGCAGCATTCAGCCGCCGGGCGGTATTTCTCACGCAACTCTTTCGGCCACAACGGCTTCACCGGGACATCGCTCTGGATGGACCTGGACAGAGAGCTTGCGGTGGTGCTGCTCACCAACCGGGTCCATCCCGATCGGGGAAATCTCGCCATCCGGGAGCTGCGACCGCAGGTTCACGATGCCGTCATGGAGGAGCTCCTTCCACCGGAGCGTGCGGCAAGATGACTGAAAAGGTGTCGAAAGACATCCTCGAAAGGGGGGAAAGCCATATGGATACAGGAGGACGGCGGACGCTCGCTCGGCAAATGCCCCGCACCGTGCACTTCATCGGGGTATGCGGGACGGGCATGGGAGCACTGGCGCTGCTGTTTCGGGAGGCGGGGGTCTCCGTGCGGGGGTCCGACCTCCAGGCGTACCCGCCGATGGGGGATCTGCTCCGCTCCGCTGGAATCGATATCCGCCTGGGTTACAGGCCGGAGAACCTCGACGGCGACGTCTCTTACGTGGTGGTGGGAAACGCGGTGTCGAAGGGGAACCCGGAAGTCGAGGAGCTGTTTCGAAGAGGCCTGCCGTACGGATCTTTTCCGGAAACACTGGCCCGCTTTTTCCTGGCCGGCCGGGATCCCGTGGTGGTCGTGGGGACCCACGGCAAGACGACTTCCACCGCCTTGCTGGCGTGGCTCCTGCACGCGGCTGGTCTGGAGCCCGGCTTTCTCGTCGGCGGGGAGCCCAAGAACTTCCAATCCAGCAGCCGCTGCGGCGCAGGGCCGTACTTCGTGGTGGAGGGGGATGAGTACGACAGCGCTTTTTTCGACAAGGGGCCGAAATTCCTTCACTACCGCCCGAGCTTCGCGCTGTTTACGTCGCTCGAGTTCGACCATGCCGACATCTACCCGGACCTGGATGCGATTCGGGACCAGTTCAGGCGCTTCTCGGCGCTGCTCCCCAAACACGGGTCTCTGCTCGTGTGCTCGGAATACCCCGGTGCGGTGGAGATCACGCGTGATCTGACCTGCAGGGTGGAAACCTACGGATACGGCGCCGGGTCCAACTGGAGAGGCGTTCTGAGGCAGAACGGGTCGCGCGGGCTCACGCTGGACGTGGTCGAGAGAGCTCGCTTCGTCGGTTCTTTCTCCTGTCCCCTCAGCGGCAGGCACAACGGGCTCAATGTTCTTGGCTCCGTCGGTCTCCTCCATGCACTGGGCGTTCCGGCGGAGCGCATCCAGGACGGACTGACAAGCTTCCTGGGCGTGAGCCGCAGGCAGGAGGTGCTGGGTGAGGCGGACGGGGTGGTGTTGGTCGACGACTTCGCGCATCATCCCACGGCCATCCGAGAGACGTTGCAGGCGATCGTCGCGCGTTACCCGGGGAGAAGGATCCTGGCCGCGTACGAGCCCCGAACCCATACGAGCCGCAAGAAAGTGTTTCAAGAAGAGTATGTTGAGGCATTTCAGGATGCGGATGTTGCGATCTGCGGCAGGATCTTCCGTCCCGAGACGGTGGCCGTCGAGGAGAGGTTTCGGCCGGACCTCTGGGAGCGAGAGCTGCGCGCGCGGGGCCATGAGGCCTATTATCTGGAGGACTTGAGAGAATTGGAGGAGTTCCTCGTTCGCGGGTGCAGGCCTGGAGATCTGGTCCTGTTCATGTCGAGCGGGGACTTCGACGGTGTGCCCGGACGGGTGCTCGACGGCCTCCGGGAGAGGACCTGCGAGGGGAGGCATGCTCCGGGAGAACACCCGGCTTGAGGTTTTCATGACGAGGGACGACAAAGACAGAATCGAAGACTCCGGAAAGGATCAGGAAAAGGCCGAGGAGGACAGGAAGATCCGCCAGCTCCGAATCGTGGCGGACTTCACCTGCTGGGTGCTCAGTGCGGAAGACATCCAGCTTTCAGAGGCCCGGCACATC
Organism: bacterium; assembly: GCA_040756235.1. Classification (GTDB taxonomy): domain Bacteria; phylum Desulfobacterota; class DSWW01; order DSWW01; family DSWW01; genus JBFLZG01. The sequence goes on from JBFLZG010000002.1 coordinate 136,131, forward strand.
ATTGCGGGCGTGAAGAGATTCGCCATGGGTCTCTTTCCCGGGAAGGAAGAGACCTTCGATCTCATTTACGGTCGCAGATTCCGAAGGATCCTGTTGGAACGCTTTCCTCTTTCATAGAGCATAGAGGCTGTCGATAAACGGCCATCTGCGGCGTTGCGCTCACGGCGCGGCACGCAGGCGGGGAAGCCTGCCCCGGCCAAAGCCGGGGTCCCCCGATAACCCCGGGCTCAGCCGTCCGTGCCGGTCCTCAAGTCCGGCTCGCGGACGGAGGGACCGCCGTTGTCGCTGACGACGCCGCCAAGGAGAACCTGCAACTCTTCGGGCCGAAGCAGGTCGCGGTCGTAGGATTTCCTTTCTTTGATCTGTCGATAGCATTCTTCGTAGCGCTCGAGGCGCTTCTGGTGATGGTCCACCATCGCCCTTGCCTGCATGATGAACCCTTGGACGACCTCCCGTTCCGCATCGGTCCGGACTTGATTGTGCTCGTTCATCAGCAGATCGAGAAACCGCATCTCCCGCTTGATGTCAAAGGGGATGAGCTTCAGTTCTTTCTTGAGCTGTCTCAAGCCGAGGTCTAGGGACCTCTTGCCGTTTCTTGGCTTGCTGCTGCTCTTCCGCTTCTTCTCCATGTCTTTTCCCCTTTTCACGGCAAGTCAGGCTGAAGGTGTGGGTGCCAGGTGATAGCGGCTTTGGGCAAATAGCGTGCCAACTTTTCGTTTTATCGAATTTTTCTTGTGCGCCAAAGGCTTGTATGCATCTTGTCTCATTTAGGACTGATCTATTTGATGTCCCAATCCTTACAGACGTTGCCCGCCTTCCGTAAAAAAACAATGTAAAGATATTTATTCTGGCCAGAATCGTGGGACTTCCACCCCGAGCGTACAGATTTGCACGTCACCGGAGGATGTGTTATCCACCGGCCGCAGGGCGCGGATGCTTTAAAGACCCGAGAGAAGGATGAAGCATGCTTCTTCCAATCAGGACGTTTGCGGTTGTCTGTGGCTTCTTATCGGCCCTGTCGTCAGTCGCTGCACGGGCCGACGAGCAGATCGCCGGTGCGATCGAGAAGAACGACCCGACGTTCGTGCGCGAGTACGAGGATCTCGACTACAAGGGTCACATGGACTGGAAGGAATGGGGCAAGGGGCTCAGGGCTTTGGGTTGGATAGGGGTTCGCGGAGACTCCGGCGAACCGAAGGATCTCCTGCTGCTGGTGGTGGATACCCGGACTCAGATCCTGAGAGTGGATGGCAGCAAAGGGGGATTTGAGGACCTCCTGCCCGGACGAAAGGTCTCCGCCAGCTATCGCATGGGCTGGGATGCCCTGCATGCTACCGAGGTCAGGGTCACCCGGTAGCAGCAGGAGCTCGGGACCGATGCTGTCCCGCTACGCTACGCGTGGATGAGGGTCGGAGAAGCGCTTCAGGACGAACGAGCTTTCTTGGCCTTCCGTATCACCACCAGAGAGTTGCGCGCGCCCGGCACGGCCCCTTGGACCAGGAGCAGATTTTGCTTGTCGCGGACTTCGACGACCTTCAGGTTCTGCATGGTCACGCGCGACCCGCCGTACCGTCCCGCCATCTTCATTCCCTTGATGGTGTGCTGAGGGAAGCGGCACCCGATGGACCCTCCATGCCGGAAATATTCATGGGTCCCATGGCTGGCCGGGTAGCCGCGGAAGTTGTGCCTCTTCATCACCCCGGTGAACCCTCTGCCTTTGGATGTGCCGATTACATCGATCGTGTCGCCTGCCTGGAACTGGTCCACCCGGACCTCCTGGCCGAGCGAAAGCTGCACGAGCTCAGCCTCCGTGATCCGGAACTCCCTCAACGTCTTGAGCGGACCTACCTGGGCCCGATTGAGATGGCCCCGTACCGGCTTGTTGACCTTTCTGTCCGGGACGGATCCAAACCCGAGCTGGATCGCGCTATAGTGATCGTTGGCCTGGGTCTTGATCTGGGTGACATAGCAGGGGCCTGCCTGAATCACCGTGATGGGAGTCGGATGACCTTGGCTATCAAAGACTTGCGTCATGCCCAGCTTCTTTCCGATGATGCCGAGAGACATGCTTCTGCTCCTTCTGGGAAGGATCGTTGTGTTTTCGAGTGACGCGGCCGGGCTGGAACGCTCGCGACCCGGTTAGAATCATCCAAACATTTCAATCTTAGAAATCGAGCGGAAAAAGTCAAACGGCGGTGCGGACGATTCCTTGCCATGTGCTTCGGATGCTGCAGCCCCTGCCAGGATCGCGGCGCTGCCGCACCGGTCCGCCCGACGGAAACCACGGCGTTCGGTCTCTCTCCGTTATTGCAGGGGCGGGACGATGGACGAGGCAGTGACCCATGGCTTATGAGCGCAAGGACGCTTACTGGAGGCGGGCCAAGAGAGAAGGATACCGGTCCCGCGCCGCCTATAAGCTTCTGGAAATTCAGGAACGGTTCCGGATCCTGCGCAAGGGAGACCGGGTCCTGGACCTGGGGTGCGCCCCCGGCGGGTGGCTGCAGGTCATCGCTCCCTTAGTCGGATCGGCGGGGAAGGTCGTAGGAGTCGACCGCTTGCCCGTCGCTCCGCTGCCGTTTGCTAACACGGTCGTGATTCGAGGAGACATCCAGGACCCTGCCGTCCGGTTGGCGGTGCGGGAAACATTGGGAGGCGCTGTCCACGTGGTGACCTCGGACATGTCTCCGGATCTCAGCGGAGTCGGATTTCAGGATCATCACCGCAGCTGCGAGCTTCTGCGGATGGCCCTGCCGTTTTGCCGAGAATTGCTCCTGCCGCAGGGTTCGTTACTGGCCAAGATCTTCGAAGGGGAGGAGATGAACTCGCTGCAGCGGGAGTTGGCGACCTTCTTCCGGGAGGTCAGGAGAGTGATTCCCAAGGCCTCGCGCAAAGCCTCTTCCGAGGTCTATCTTCTGGCGAAGGGCTATCGGACCGACAGAAGTTTTCGTTGACGGCTGCGGAACGGCGATCGACGTCTGGACCGATCCGCTGGCGACGATTTCAGGCAAACCGCCCGCCTTTGTCTCTGCCGAGTACTGCCACCCGATGACAGCTGGCGCGGCTGGTCCCGGTCTCCGGTGCCCTTTGATTTCTGCAGGCTGCATGGTAAATTGAATGGTCCGGTGCTGCGTTGTGGGGGAAAACATGGGGATGACCATCACCGAGAAGATCCTTGCCGCCCATGCCAGCGAGCGCAAAGTCCGCCCCGGCGACATGGTGCTGGCGCGGGTCGACCTTGCATTGGCAAATGACGTCACGGGTCCGTTGGCCATCGAGCGGTTTTCGGAAATCGGCTCCGTTGATTTGTTCGATCGGGAAAGAGTGGTGTTCGTTGCCGATCACTTCACTCCGAACAAGGACATTGCGGCGGCCAGCCAGTGCCAGCGTCTCAGGCAGTTCGCGAAAGCGCACGGACTGACCCATTATTACGAGGGCGGCGAGGCTGGTGTGGAACATGCCCTCCTGCCCGAGAAAGGGCTCATTGTTCCGGGCGACCTGATCGTCGGGGCGGACAGCCACACGTGTACTTACGGTGCCTTCGGGTCGTTTGCGACCGGAGTGGGCAGCACCGATCTGGCGGCCGTGATGGCTGCAGGCGAGATCTGGCTGCGGGTGCCGGAAAGCATCCGGGTAGACCTGCGAGGGGAGTTGAAGGATTGGGTGGAGGCCAAAGACGTCATCCTGTTCCTGATAGGGCAGATCGGTGTGGACGGTGCCCGCTACTGTGCCCTCGAATTCTCGGGTCCAGCGGTAGCGCAGTTGGGGATGGCCGGCAGGATGACCATGGCCAATATGGCCGTGGAGGCAGGGGCCAAGAACGGGATCTTTGCCGCAGACGAGACGGCTGCAGCCTACCTGAGACCGAGGACCTGCAGGAACGGCATCTCTCATCAGAGTGATGCCGGCGCCGAGTACAAGGAGGTCCGGTCGGCCGACCTGACCGGGATTGCTCCGCAGGTCGCTGTTCCGTTTTCGCCGGACCGAGTCATGGCCGTGCGGGACGCGGGCCTGGTTGCCGTCGACCAAGTCGTGATCGGCTCCTGCACCAACGGGCGCATCGAAGATCTGCGTTCCGCCGCCCGGGTTCTCCGCGGGCGCCGTGCGGCGCGTTCCGTCAGGCTCCTGGTCCTTCCGGCCACTCAGGAGTGTTATCGTCTGGCCCTGGAGGAGGGATTGCTTGCGGTTTTCCTGGACGCCGGGGCGGTGGTCGGCCCTCCTACCTGCGGCCCCTGCCTGGGCGGACACCTGGGGATCCTGGCCCCGGGGGAAACTGCCGTTGCGACCACGAACCGGAATTTCCCCGGCCGGATGGGAGATGTGACCAGCCGGGTCTACCTGACGAATCCGTCGGTAGCAGCGGCCAGCGCGGTCCTGGGCCGGTTGGGAACCCCGGACCAGCTGCTCGGAGCCTGACGGGTCCTCGGCGCCCGTTGAAGGCAGCCTCCGAGACAGGCCGGCGAAAAAGGTCGGGATGTAAGGAGAGGCAGGGCGGAGCACCGTGAACGGTTGAGTCCGCCCGCAATGCGCGGCGGAAACACGGCGCTTTCAGGAGCACTTGGATGCAGCTCATAGGAAGAGCTTGGAAGTTCGGGTCCAACGTGGACACCGACGTGATCGTTCCGGCCCGGTATCTGACCACGTTCGACCCTGGAGAATTGGCGCGACATTGCATGGAAGGTATCGACCCGACGTTCTCCGGCAAATGCGCCCGCGGCGACCTCGTGGTGGCCGAGTGGAACTTCGGGTGCGGGTCCTCGAGGGAGCATGCGCCGATTGCACTGGCAGGTCTGGGAGTGTCTTGCGTGATCGCCAAGAGCTTTGCCCGGATCTTCTACCGCAACGCCTTCAACCTTGGACTTCCGGTGGTGGAAGCTCCGGAGGACATGATCGACGGGATTCAGACGGGCGATCAGCTCGAAGTGGATCTGTCCAATGGCATTCTGACGGACCGTGCCAGCGGGCGGAGCGCTTCCCTTCCGCCGATCCCGCCCTTCATGCAAGACCTTCTGGCCGCCGGAGGCTTGATCCCTTACCTGAGGAACCGTCTTTCAGGATCCCGCAACTCGCTACCTTCGTAACATTCGGGTTCACTGCGCCTGGGCCAGCCATGGGTTTGAGCAGGAGAGAGTACAGGGTGACGATTCTCCCGGGCGACGGGGTCGGACCGGAAGTGATCGCCGTCGGCGAGCGCGTCCTGGGCGAGGTCGCGAAGCGGTTTTCTCTGGCGGCGGCTTTGAGCCGAGGCGAGATCGGGCAATGCGCGGTGGAGCGCCACGGGGTGCCGCTGACGCCGGAGACCCTGACGGAAGCGCAGCACAGCGATGCGGTCCTCCTCGGAGCCGTCGGCGGACCGGAGCCGGACAAGAGCAGATACGCCGCAAGGCCGGAGGCCGGCCTGCTCGCGCTGCGCAAGGGTTTGGACCTGTACGCCAATCTGAGGCCGGTCAGGATCCTGCCCCCCCTGGTGGATGCGTCTCCCCTGAAGCCCGCATGGGTAGCGGGAGCGGATCTCCTGGTCGTTCGCGAACTGCTGGGTGGGGTGTACTTCGGAGAGCCAAGGGGCAGAAAAAGCTGCGGGCAGGGTGATGAAATTGCGTTCAACACGATGAGCTACACGGCCTCTCAGATTGAACGGGTGGTGCGGCTGGCATTCGGGCTCGCCCGGCAGAGAACGCGTCGGCTCGTTTCGGTGGACAAGGCGAACGTCCTGGAGGTGAGCCTGCTCTGGAGAGACGTGGTGAATCGGGTGCGCCAGGAATTCCAGGATGTTGAGCTGTCCCATCAGTACGTGGACAATTGTGCCATGCAGTTGATCCAGCAACCGAGGCGGTTCGACGTGATCGTAACAGGGAATCTCTTCGGGGACATCCTCTCGGACGAAGCAGCAGTGCTTGCCGGATCCATCGGCATGCTTCCGTCGGCGAGTCTCGGCTCCAGGGGTTCTCTGTACGAACCCGTGCATGGAAGCGCCCCGGACATCGCTGGCAAGGATATCGCAAATCCCCTGGCTACGGTTTTGAGCGTGGCGATGATGTTCCGCTACGCCTTCAACGTGCAGGAGGCCTCAGAGCTCATCGAAAGGGCGGTTCTGCGTACCTTGGAAGCCGGTTACCGCACCGCCGACATCTATACGGAGGGGATGGTGAGGGTCGGCACACGAGAAATGGGAGACCGGGTGCTGGATGAGATCGCCCGGTCGGGTGCCGGGCCTGCATGAGGAAGTTGCGCCTGGAGCTGGAGTACGAAGGAACCCGATATCACGGCTGGCAGCTGCAGCCTGCCGCGCCCACCATCCAGCAGGTCCTGGAAGAGACGCTGCAGAAGATCCTGGGGGAGAGCTGCCGTGTCTTGGGGGCAGGCAGGACCGACGCGGGCGTGCATGCGCTCGGACAGGTTGCGCATTTCGCCACAACCCGGAGTCTGGATGCGAAGTCCCTGCAAAAGGCCCTGAACAGCCTGCTGCCGGCCGACATATCGATCAAAGACGCGCAGGACGTTCCGGAGTCGTTCCATGCCAGGAGGAGCGCCCTCAACAAGAGATATGAATACTGGATCTGGGACGATTCGAGGTCTTCGGTGCTGCATCACCGGTTCTGCTGGCACGTTCGGGTTCCATTGGACAGGGAAGGAATGCGTAGGGCGGCGCGGCACCTGACCGGGGAGCATGATTTTTCATCCTTCCAGGGGGCCGGCTGTGAGAGCGAGGGGAGCCCTGTAAGGCATGTGCGTCTCGTGGAGGTCGAGTGCGCGAAGGCCCCTCTGATCCGGATCTCCGTGGAGGGCAGTTCTTTTCTGCGCCACATGGTAAGGGTCATGACCGGGACCCTGGCGGAGGTCGGGCTTGGGAGAATGGATGAAAAGGACATCCCCGGGATCCTTGCGGCCAGGGATCGGAGGCTTGCGGGAAGGACGGCGCCGGCCAAGGGGTTGTTCTTGATGTGGGTGGACTACGGCGAAGCGCTGGAGGGTGGCCGGGGAACCGGGGCGCAGGGTCGAGTCAGCCCGCCATGGCTGCCGACCCTGTGAGGCGCTGCGGGAGGGCGGCGCGGTGCACGGGTCGAGAACGGGGTGTTTGACTTGCTCGCCTTGAGCAAGTAAAGTAACTTGTTTCATTTGTACGACCGCCTAATCGGAAAGCAAACATCGGGAAGCTCTGGAAGGCTCTCATGAAGACCTATTTCGCGCGCAAGGAAGACGAGCTGGACAAGAAGTGGTATGTCGTGGACGCCGAAGGCAAGATCTTGGGCAGGTTGGCTTCCGAAGTGGCCAAGGTGCTGAGGGGGAAGAACAAACCCATCTTTACCCCGCACGTGGATACGGGCGATTTCGTCGTCGTGGTGAACGCGGAGAAGGTCAAGCTCACGGGGAAGAAGACGACCGAGAAGGTCTTCTATCATTACTCCGGGTATTTGGGGGGGCTCCGATCCACTTCTGTGGAGCAACTGTTGGCCAGGAGGCCGGAAGAGCTGATTCGGCGTGCTGTCAAAGGGATGCTCCCGAAGAACCGCCTGGGCAGGCAGCTCATCAACAAGCTGAAGGTCTACAAAGGGCCGGAGCATCCCCATCAGGCACAGAGGCCGGCTCCTCTGAACCTGGGGTCTCGAACGGCTTCGGTTGCCCGATTCAGCTAGTCGGGCGAGAGAATCCGAGCAAAGAGGGAAGAGCATGGAAGAACGATCGCTGGAAGTGAATTTTCCGGTTCATGCAGTCGGCAAGAGGAAGAGCTCGATTGCCAGGGTGTGGATGGAACCGGGCAGCGGCAACATTCTGGTCAACCGGCAGCGATTGGAAGATTACTTCGGCCGCGAGACGTTGAGAATGGTGGTCAGGCAGCCTCTGGAGCTCGCGGGCGCCATCGACCGGTATGACTTCCGTGTGAGTGTGCAGGGCGGGGGGATTTCCGGCCAGGCGGGGGCGATCAAGCACGGGGTATCGAAGGCCCTGCTGCTGTCGGACCCCGGGCTGCGACCCACCCTGAAGAAGGCAGGATTCCTCACGAGAGATTCGAGAATCAAGGAAAGAAAGAAATACGGTCTTAGGGGAGCCCGAGCGCGTTTTCAGTATTCCAAGAGATGAGGATCTCTATCGGGATTTCTTGTGAGGTGAGGAAAGGCCTGCAGAAGGCCTTTCGCTTTTTCGGCTGCTGCCCGCGTCCGCCCGGCAGCGGCGAATCGGCCCGAGAAAATGGAACATCGGGCTGGCCCTTTCCCGGAGGTCTCCGTGGACACCTTCGCCATCATCCCGGCTCGTTTCGGATCGGCTCGCCTGCCGGGCAAGCCTCTGCTGGACCTTTGCGGAAAGCCTATCATTCAGCATGTTTATGAGAGAGTCCGGGAAGCCGGCGTGTTTGCCGCGGTTCTGGTCGCCACGGATTCGGAGCGGATCTTCCGATGTGTCGAGAGCTTCGGCGGTGATGCTGTGATGACGTCCCCCGATCACCGGAGCGGCACGGAGAGGATTGCAGAGGTGGCATCGGCTCTGGAAGCCCGGTGGATCGTCAATGTTCAGGGGGATGAGCCGTTCGTGCATCCGGAGATGCTCCGGGACCTGTGCTCGGCTTTCCGCGAAGAGGATCTCGCTCCCATGGCGACTCTCAGGTATCCGATCCAGGATGAGAGCGACCTGTGGAATCCCCACGTGGTCAAGGTGGTGGTGGACGAATCCGGTTACGCTCTCTATTTCTCCAGGGCCGCGATCCCGTATCGACGGACCGACCCCGGTGCCGCGGAAATTGACGGCTCAGGGAGCGTGTGGTACAAGCATGTGGGAATTTACGCCTATAGACGGGATTTTCTGCTGCGCTACCCCTCTTTGTCCGTCACTCCTCTCGAGGAAGCGGAAAAACTGGAGCAGTTGCGCGCTCTGGGACACGGCCATCGAATTCGCGTTTACACGACCAAATGGGAGACTCTCGGGATCGATACGGAAGAGGATCTCCTGCGGGCCATCGATCGATGCAGGAGAGGGAGTTGAGACATTCTGAGCCGGGCGGCTGCCGCAATCCGGGCGGCTGCCCCCGCCGCCGGTACGAGCGTGCTTGCGAAATCGATCCTCCGCAGTAGTCTAAAGGTACCCTTCACCTTCTCTCTCGTACAGTTCCCGCTTGCCTTCCGCAGAGGACTTTCCGCGTTCGGCGTTTTCATCCCGGCTCCCGCAAGAAAGGGCCACACGTGAACACGGTCCGGATCGGCGACTGGGCGCTCGGCAAAGACGAGAGCTTTCTCCTCATTGCCGGCCCCTGCGTGATCGAGAGCGAATCGCATGCCATGAGAATGGCCGAGCACCTGAAGAAATCCGCCGAATGCTTTCGCCTGCCCTTCCTGTTCAAGGCTTCCTATGACAAGGCCAACCGTACGTCTTTCCGCTCTTTCCGCGGGCCCGGAGTGACTGAGGGCTTGCGCATCCTGGAGAAAATCCGCCGCGAGACAGGCGTCAAGGTCCTGAGCGACGTTCATCAGATCTCGGAGGTGAAGGAGGCCGCTGCCGTCCTGGACGTGATGCAGACCCCGGCCTTCCTTTGCAGACAGACCGATTTCCTGACGGCTGTTGCGAGCGCGGGAAAGCCTGTGAACATCAAGAAGGGCCAATTCCTTGCGCCCTGGGACATGCAGCATGTGGTCGAGAAGGTCTTGGCCACCGGAAACCGGGACATTCTGCTGACGGAGAGGGGCTTCTGTTTCGGTTACAACCAGCTCGTGAGCGATTTTCGTTCCCTGCCGATCCTCAGAGAGATCGGCTTTCCGGTCATATTCGATGCCACCCACAGTGTTCAGCTGCCGGGCGGCCAGGGTGCTGCTTCGGGAGGCCAGCGCGAGTTCATTCTGCCGTTGGCCCGGGCTGCTGCGGCGGTCGGCGTAGACGGGCTCTTCCTCGAGGTGCACGATGATCCGGACAGGGCCCTGAGCGACGGTCCGAATTCCCTGCCCGTGGGTCGAGTCCAAGATGTATTGGATCAGATTCTCACCATTCACCGTAAGGTCCGAGAATGGCAGCGAGACGATCAGCGGCCCCGAGAGAGCAGGAAATCCTGAACAGGGGCAGAAGGGTCCTGGAGCTCGAGGCGGCGGCGATCGAAGGACTTGCAGGCAAGCTGGGCGACGATTTCTGCAAGGCCGTCGCCCTGCTCCACCGCTGCCGGGGAAAGGTCGTCGTCACCGGCATGGGCAAATCGGGTCTGATCTGCCAGAAGATCGCAGCCACCTTGGCGAGCACCGGCACTCCGGCCCTTTTCCTCCACGCCGTGGAGGGATTGCACGGCGATCTCGGAGTTCTGACTCGTCAGGATGTCGTGGTGGTGGTCTCCAACAGCGGCGAAACGGAAGAAGTGAATCGGCTTCTCCCTCCGATCAAGAGGCTGGGAGTGCCGTTGATCGCGCTCACCAGCAGTCCCGGTTCGACGCTGGCAAAGCATGCCGATATCGTGATCGACACGGGGGTGAGAGAGGAAGCCTGTCCCATGAACCTGGTGCCGACCGCCAGCACGACCGCCGCTCTGGCCCTGGGGGATGCCCTCGCGATCGCGCTGATCGGCGAAAGGGGGTTTCAAAAGGAGGATTTCGCTCTGCTCCATCCGGGCGGGGCGCTGGGAAGGAAATTGCTTTACAGAGTGGATGACTTGATGCACTCCGGCGAGGACGTTCCCATTGTCGGGGAGCACACTCCCCTGAAGGATGCGGTTTTCGAGATCAGCAGCAAACGGCTCGGTATGACCGGGGTCCGGGACGAGAGGGGGCACCTGGTCGGCGTGATCACCGACGGGGACCTGCGCAGGGGGCTCGAGAAGAAGCCGGACCTCCTCCAGCGGCGCGCGGGCGAGCTGATGACGCTCCATCCGAAGCGCATCCGACAAGGAGAGTTGGCCGCCAAGGCGCTGCAGGTGATGGAGCAGTTTTCCATCACCTCTCTGTTCGTGGTGTCGCCCGAAGACGAGCAGATGGTCGTGGGCATCATCCATATCCACGATCTCCTGAAAGCCGGCATCGCATGAACGATCTCCGGCACAAGGCCAAAGCGGTCAGGCTTCTCATCCTCGATGTGGACGGGGTCCTCACGGACGGGAGGGTCTACGTCGGCTGCTGCGGGGATGAGATGAAGGCCTTTCACATCCGCGATGGATACGCTCTGAAGCTGCTTCAGGCGAGCGGCATCGGCATCGCCTTGCTCTCGGGCAGGCGGTCGGAGCCGACTCGGGCTCGCGCCGCAGAGTTGGGGATCGATGAAGTCCACGAAGGGGCTTTGGTGAAGCTCCCGGTCTACGAGGACCTCCTGCGCAGGAGGGGTCTCACCGACGCAGAGGTGGCGTTCATGGGCGACGACCTGATGGATGTTCCCCTGCTGCGGCGAGCCGGCCTCTCGGGCACGGTTGCCGACGCCACCCGGGAGGCCAAGGACGCCTCCGACTACGTGGCGCAAGCCCAGGGTGGTGCAGGGGCGGTCCGGGAGTTCGTCGAGCTGATTTTGAAGGCCCAGGGACTCTGGGACGCCGTCCTCAGAGGGCTGGAAACGGGCGCCCCCGAGGCGTTGCCGTGAAGATGGAGCGCGCGGGCGGGACGAGGCGAAAGCTGCGCAAATGCTTTCAGAAGAAGAAGAACGACCTCGTCTATCTCCTGGCGTTGGTCGGTCTGTGGCTCTTTCGGAAGATTCCACTGTCGTTGGCTCTGAGAATCGGGGGTGCCCTGGGTTACGCGGCTTACTACGTTCTGCCCGGAGTGGGTGCCCGAGCGCTCGGGCATCTCTCGCTTGCGCTCTCGGCCGAGACCTCTGCCAAGGAAAGACGTGGGATCGCCCGGAGGAGTTTTGGAAACCTCGGCAAGAATGCTGCGGAGTTGGTGAATTATCACCGGATCCAGGGTGAGCTGGGCCGGTATGTAAGCGTTGTCGGCCGGGAGCATCTGGATGGTGCGCTCGCCGGCAATGCGGGTGTCCTTTGGATCGCGGCCCACCTGGGCAATTGGGAGTTGATGGCGTGCTGCTTGGCTCAGCTGGGCTATCCGATCCATGTCGTTGCCCGTGAAATCTATGACCCGAGACTGAACCGTCTTCTGATGCGATTTCGTTCCGAGGCGGGAGTCTCCGTGATCCAGCGCGACTCGCCCTCGGCGGCGCGGGAGATTCTCAGGGCGGTGAAGGTTCGGGGGTGCTTGGCGATGCTGATCGACCAGGATACCAAGGTGAAGGGCGTCATGGCGGATTTTTTCGGTATTCAGGCGAACACGCCGGCGGGGCCTGCACTCCTGGCTTGCCGCCAGTCCATCCCCGTGATCGCAGGATGCATCCATCGACTCGCCGGAGGGAAGCACGAAATCGTGATTGCGCCTCCCATCGAGATCGTGCGCACCGGCGATACGGCAGCCGACACCCGGGTGAACACCGAACGCTTCAACAAGATCCTGGAAGGTTTCATCCGGCAGTACCCGGATCAATGGGTCTGGATGCACAGGAGATGGAGGCGGAGGAGCCCGTATCAAGCTCGGCCTTCGAGAAAACCGTCGGGGAGCGTAACCATCTGAATTCCTTTACTCCCCTGTCCGTTCCCTGGTATACTCAGGGACGTCCGGGAGGGAAAAAACGTTTTGAAGTTCTTCTTGAGGGCTTTTCTTCTCTTCTTGCTTGCCGGTTTCGGTTGGCTCCTCCACGTCGTAGTCAACGGGACAGGGGAAACGGTCGGCGGGCCGGAACCCGTGGTCGTCCACCAGGACGAGGACATCGGGGTGCAGGGGGTGCGTTTTTCCGAGTGGAAGCGCGGCAAGCGGGTCTGGATGCTCGATGCGAAAGAGATGAGATACTATCATACGAAAGGGCGGGCTGACTTCGACCAGGTTTCTGTTTCCTTCCGTGTCTCCTCGGGCCAGGGGCTGGGCATGGAGGCGGATTCCGTGCACTATGACACGGCAACGGGAAACCTGACAGCGGAAGGTCGTGTGGTCGGGAGGGACGACCAGGGCTATGAGTTCTTCACTGATACCCTCTCTTACGACGCAGAGAGCCGGACGGTCGCGACCCGGGATCAAGTTACATTGAAAAAGGACCGACTCACGATAAAAGGTGTCGGCATGCAGGGCGACCTCGAACGGAACCGACTCGAGATCCGTTCCGGGGTCCGTGCCCACTTCCTTCCGCCCAATGGCGGCTGACAAGGACCGGCCTCTGTTTGCGGGCGGGGGATGGGAGAGACGGGTGAGACTCTTTGTGTGGATCTTGCTGGCTTGGTTCGGCTGGCCCCTGCTGTTCTGGACAGGACTTGCTCGCGGGGAGACGCCCTCGCCTGCGCTCACGAAGGAGTCCCTGAAGGAGGAGTTCGGAGACAAGGAGAATTCGCACCGCAAGGAACCGGTCGATATCGGGTCGAAGCAGATGAGCGTGGACATGGAGTCCCACACGATCGTTTTCAGAGGAGACGTGCGCGTCCGGCAGGGTGAGTTGCAGTTGCAGGCTCAGGAAGTCACGGCCGTTTTCGGTTCCGACATTCACGATATCGTCGAGATCGTCGCCAGGGGAGATGTGAGCGTTCAAAAAGCGGGTCGGTTGGCCTATGGTGAAGAGGCCGTCTATGACCGCAGAAAAGCCACCATCGCGCTTACCGGCAAACCTTACCTGAAGGAGGGAGACAACTCCATCTCGGGAGAGAAGATCCTGGTTTGGCTGGATGAGGAACGCATGGAGATCCAGGGGGACGTCAAAGCGGTGCTCAAACCGGGGAACAGACCGGACGCCTCCGGGCAGGAGAGCTGGAAGGATCGGCTTCCGGACGGACCTGCCATGGGGGCGCCATAGGGCTCTGAACATGCACCGTCTCCTGGCTGATTCTCTAACGAAGTCCTACCGCCGGCGCAGGGTGGTCGATGGGGTAACCATCGAAGTCCATGCCGGAGAGGTGGTCGGTCTGCTGGGACCGAACGGTGCGGGGAAGACGACCACCTTTCACATGATGGTCGGCATCACCCGGCCCGACGAGGGCAGGATCGTGCTGGACGGACAGGATATCACCGATCTCCCGATGTACCGGAGAGCGAGGAAGGGGATCAGCTACCTTCCCCAGGAGACATCGGTTTTCCGCAAGCTCACAGTAGAACAAAACATTGAGCTGATTCTGGAAACGACATCTTTGAACAAGCAGGAGCGAGAAAGAAGGAGGGAAACGCTCCTGGAGGAGCTGGGAATCCGTCATCTCAGCAAGAGCAAGGCGTATCTGCTGTCGGGCGGCGAACGCCGACGAGTGGAGATCTGCCGCGCGCGGGTGATGGAGCCCCACATTCTTCTTCTGGACGAGCCCTTCGCCGGGATCGACCCCATTGCCGTTGCGGATATCCAGAACCTGATCCATGATTTGCGCGACAAGGGAATCGGCATTTTGATCACGGATCACAACGTTCGGGAGACTCTCGGCATATGTGACAAGGCCTACATTCTCGACAAAGGGGTCGTCCTCGAAGTGGGAACCCGGGAGACCATCGCCTCCAGCAAGAAGGCACGGGAAATCTACTTGGGCGAGCAGTTCACTCTGTGAAAAAGAGAGAAGGGCCGGAAGAGTTCCGGCGGAGGAAATCAGGGTGAGAGATGGCTTTTGAATTGAAGCAAAGCATGAAGCTGGTCCAGCAGCTGGTCATGACGCCCCAGTTGCAGCAGGCCATCAAATTGCTCCAGCTGTCCCGCATGGAGCTCGTGAATCTCACCAACCAGGAACTGCAGGAAAATCCGGTCCTCGAAGAAGGCTCGGTCGAGGAAGTAGAGCGGTCACAGGTGCAGGAGGAGCCTGCGGAGAAGGGCAACGACAGGCCGGAGGAAGTCAAAGGCGGCGCGGACGCCCTGAAGGAAATCAACTGGGATGAGTACATGCAGAACTACGAGTACTATCCCAGGGCCCCCCATCAGGGCGAAGAGAAAGGCCGCGGTTACGAGGCCACGCTGAGCAAGAAGACCTCGCTGGGCGATCATCTTTTGTGGCAGGTCCGGCTCAGTCATTTCAGTAAAGAGGAGAAGACGGCTGCGGAGATGATCGTCGGCAATCTGAACGAGGACGGGTACCTGGATTGCCCTCTGGAGGAAATTTCGCAGGCCTGTCAGATGGACCTGGCTCTGGTCGAGAAAGTGCTCAGCCGGATCCAGGACTGCGATCCCATCGGCGTGGCCGCAAGGGATCTGCAGGAGTGCCTCATCCTGCAGGCCAGGAAGCTCGGCGTCGGCAACACGATCGTGGAGACCATTCTGCGGGAGCATCTGGGGAACCTCGAGAAGAAACGCTACGATCAGATTGCCAAGAGGCTGGGGGTCGGACTGGAAGAGGTCCTGGCCGCCGTCCGCGTGATCGTCAACCTCGAGCCCAGACCCGGCAGATCGTTCACGGGTGAAGAGCCTCTCTACATCACTCCCGATGTGCACGTGTACAAGATCGATGACGAGTATGTGGTCGTGCTCAACGAGGACGGGCTCCCGAAGCTGAGGATCAGCTCCTACTACAAGGGCATCCTCTCGGGCTGGGAGGGAACTTCGGACAGCACCAAGGAGTACATCCAGGAGAAGCTGCGATCGGCGGCCTGGTTGATCAAGAGCATCCACCAGAGACAGCGAACCATCTATAAGGTGGCCTGCAGCATCGTCAAATTCCAGAGGGAGTTCCTGGATAAGGGCATCGCTTACCTGAAACCTCTGGTTCTGCGGGATGTGGCGGAAGACATCAGCATGCATGAGTCGACGATCAGCCGGGTCACCACCAACAAGTACATGCACACGCCCCAGGGCATCCTGGAGATGAAATACTTTTTCAAGAGCAGCATTCCCCAGCGAGCGGGAGACAAGATCTCCTCGGAGACGGTGAAAGAGAGAATCCGCCAGATGATTGCGCAGGAGGATCCGCAGGCGCCGATCAGCGATCAGGAGATCGTGGGTCTGTTGAAGTCCTCGAACATCGAAATCGCACGGAGGACGGTTGCCAAGTACCGGGAGAGCCTGAGCATCCTGCCGTCGGTCAAGCGGAAAAGGTTCTTCTAGATCCGGGACGTGAAGGGCGGCTGGACGGAGTCCCCCGCGTCCACAACAGAAAGGAATCCGGCATGCAAGTCTCGGTCACATTCCGCCACATGGAGGCCTCAGAAGCGGTCAAAGAATATGCACGGGCGAAGATTTCCAAGATCAACAAGTACCTCTATCACCCCGCCGAAGTGGACATCGTTCTGGAGAGAGAGAAACACCGCGTCATCGCGGAGATCACCCTCGTGAGCCAGCGTGGTTCGTTGAAAGGGCAAGAAGAGACCGAGGACGTGTACTCGGCGATCGACCTGGTCGTGGACAAGGTCGAACGACAACTGGTCAAACGAAAGGAAAAGATGAAAAGGCACAAGAGCGGCCCCGGGGACGGGGACCTCGGCGCGTCCGGCGAGCCGGCTCCAGAGGCAGAGGTAGGCGAGATGCCGAGGATCGTGGAGACCAAGAGCTTTTCGGTAAAACCGATGTCGTTGGATGAAGCCACGATGCAGATGAGGCTTTCCGGGGAGGAGGTCTTCGTTTTCACCAACGCCTCGTCCGGGGAAGTCAATGTGCTCTATGAGGTCGAAAACGGCGGCTACGGGATGATTATCCCGGGCAGGGAATAGACGTAGCGGTGGTGTTTGCGAGGAAGCGGGGGTGAGGGGGCGGGACCGGAGCCGGACTGGAGGATGATCGTTCGAAATGAAGGTATCGGATTTTTTGGATTCCAGAGCCGTAGTGGATTTGAGGGCGACCAACAAGAAGGAGGTTCTCGAAGAACTCTGCAATGCTTTGATCTCGCTGCACCCGAGTCTGGATCGGACCCGGATGGTGGGAATCCTGCTGGATCGCGAGAGACTGGGCAGCACCGGAGTCGGAGAAGGCGTGGCGATCCCGCATGGCAAGCTGAGCGAGCTGACCCATCTGATCGCCTGTTTCGGAAGGAGCTCTCAGGGGCTGGAGTTTCAGGCCGTGGACCGCAAACCGGTCCACTTGTTCTTCCTGCTCTTCGCCCCGGAGAACTCCGCCGGAACCCATCTCAAGGCGCTGGCGAAGATATCTCGTCTGTTGAAACGGCCCAACCTGCGGGAAGCCCTCATGGCTGCGCTTTCCGTCAAAGAAGTCTTTTCTATCCTGACGCAGGAGGACGCCGAGGAAGCTGCAGGCTCTGCGGGTTCGTCTTCGGGGCCGTCTTCCTAGTAAGGTCGATGCATCTGCTCGTCATCACCGGGCTCTCCGGCTCCGGAAAGACGTCCGCCATCCATGCCTTGGAAGACGCGGGATATTTTTGCGTCGACAACCTGCCGATCCTACTGCTTCCGGGCCTGGTCCAATTGCTGCGCTCCGCAAAGGAGCCGATGGAGCGGCTTGCAGTGGTGATGGACGTGCGGGAAGGGGGATTTCTGAGGGAGTACGGAAGGGTCTTTCGGGAGTTGACCGAGGGGGGAATCAAGCCGGAGATCGTCTTCCTCGAGGCGCCCACGGAAGTCCTGCTCCGGCGCTTCGAGGAGACGTGCAGGCCGCACCCTCTGGCCGGCGAGCGGACCCTGCTGGACGCGATCGAGTGGGAGAGACGGCAGTTGGCAGGCCTGCGGGAAACCGCTGATCGGGTGATGGATACTTCTTCGTACAACATTCACGAGCTCAGGCGCAGCTTGAGGGAGCTTTACTGCGGGACGGGAAGACCCACGGGGCAGTTCCAGGTCGAGCTGATTTCGTTCAGCTACGCCAAGGGGATCCCGCCGCAAGTGGACATGGTTCTGGATGCCCGCTTCCTGCCCAACCCGCACTACGACCCGGAGTTGAAAGAGCGAGACGGGCGCGATGCCGAGGTGCGGCGCTACGTCGAGCGGGACGCCGAGGCCAGCAAGATTCTCCGGAAGCTGCTGGAGATCGTCGAGGAAATGATGGCTTTCTATGCCCGGTCGGACAGGGCCTATTTCGTCCTGGGCGTCGGGTGCACGGGTGGGCGGCATCGTTCCGTGAGCGTTGTCGCCAGACTGGAAGAGCGCTTGAAGGCCCTCGGGTACAGGCTGACGCGGACGGACCGGGACCTTTGAGGGCGGGCGCAAGCCAAGGCCGCGGGCTGCTCGCGGGTACCGGCGGAAACTGAAACATGGTCAGTGTCTTACTTATTTCCCATGGCAACATCGGCCACTCTTTCCTGGAAGCCGCGCGACAGATTCTGGGCGACGTGGAGCAGGTGAGGGCCGTCTCGATCGGGCCTTCCGCAGAGGGACCCCAGGTCCTTCAGGAGATCGAACGAGCCCGGAGGGATCTGGATCAGGGCGACGGGGTGCTGATCGTGACCGACATGTTCGGCGGCACTCCGTCCAACATCTCGTTCTCCATGGTGGAGCAATCCCAGGTCGAGATCCTGACCGGTCTGAATCTGGCGATGCTGCTCAAGATCCTGTCGTGCAGGAAGAGTGCGCGCCTCGGCGAGCTTGCCCGAACCGCCCTGGAATGCGGTCGCGAGAGCATTTGCCTGGGCCGGGAGATCCTCGGGAAAGAGTTGCCAGGAGCCGAAAGCAGGGGACCGAAATAGAACCTGTCATGGGAGGCTCTGTTTCAGCGGCCGTTCAAGAATGCCCGGATGCAGGACAGGCCAGGAGGGGGACCCGTGCGGCCTCCGCAGATCGGCGCTTTGCGGCAGCCGGAACGGGGAAACGCAGGGATGAGCCCAGGATGATCGCGAAGGATTTCACCATCAGCAACCGGCTGGGCATCCACGCCAGGCCCGCGGCGCTGTTCGCCAAGGCGGCCAGCCGGTTCCAGAGTGACATTCGAGTGATCAAGGATGGTCTGGAGATCAACGGCAAGTCCATCATGGGGATCATGATGCTGGCCGCCGCTCAGGGGAACACGATCACCATCCGCGCCGATGGAGCGGACGAGGAGGCTGCCATTCGGACGTTGGAGAATCTTCTGGAAAACCGGTTCGGAGAGGAATGAACGTGGCGAGGGCGAGGGAAAAGAGGATCTGGGGAATCGGTGCTTCTCCGGGTATTGCGGAGGGCAAGGCGTATCTGCTCACCAGGACCAGGGCGAAGTTCAACAAACGGTACGTGACCCGCGAGCACGTGGACCGGGAGATCAAGCGGGTGCGGGAGGCGCTGGAGAAATCGAAGACGGACCTCCGCAAGATCAAGGAGACCCTGACCCATGAAGCTGTCCACGATCATATCTTCATCCTCGAGTCCCACCTCATGATCCTCGAAGACCCCATGCTCCTGGACGCCGTGTCCGACACCATCGCGACCGAGCGCAAGAACGCGGAGTGGGCGCTGATCAGCACCTTCGACGGGCTCAAGAGGAGCTTCAACGGAAGTGAGAACGAATACCTGAGGGAACGAAAGTCCGACTTCGACTATCTGTGCAGCTGGATCCTGAAGCATTTGGGCGGACGGTCGGAGGAGTCTCTGCGGCTCATCAAAGATCGGGTGATCGTCGTCTCTCATTATCTCTCGCCGGCCGACGCGGCTCAGATGGATCGGGAGAAGGTGCTGGCGTTTGTCACGGACATCGGCGGAAAGACTTCCCACACCGCCATTCTGGCGCGCGCGATGAAGATCCCTGCCGTGGTCGGCGCGGAAAAGGCCACTCAGGAAATCCAGGCGGGCGACCGCATCATCCTGGACGGGATGGAGGGGCTGGTGGTCGTCAACCCGACCCGGGAGACGCTCGAGCAAAGCCGCAAGCGCAAGACCCGATACGGCAACCTGGAGAGGAATCTCCTGAAGGAGAGAGAGCTGCCGGCCGAGACGCTGGAGGGACGGCGGATCCAGCTGACGGCCAACATCGAGATGGCGGAAGAGGCCAACTCGGTTCTGGAATACGGGGCGGAAGGCATCGGGCTCTATCGAACCGAGTTCCTCTGCCTGAGCCAGGGCAAGATACCGACCGAGGAGGAGCATTTTTCGGTCTACCGAAGCGTGGTGGAAAGGGTGGCGCCGCACCCGGTCAACATCCGTACCTTCGACTTCGGTTCCGACAAGTCTCCGAACGTTTACTCGCTACGGCAGGAGAGCAACCCCGCGCTCGGATTGAGGTCGATCCGATACTGTCTGAAGGAAGTCGGGATCTTCAAGGATCAGCTGCGGGGCATCTTGCGCGCCAGTCACTACGGCAGGGTCCGGATCCTCTTCCCCATGGTATCCGGCCTGTGGGAGCTGCAAAGGGCCAAGGAGATCTACCGGGAAGCCAAAGAGGAAGTGAAGCGCAAAGGCTTCCCGTTCGATCCGAAGGTGGAAATCGGGATCATGGTGGAGGTCCCGTCGGCCGCTCTGATCGCCGACGTGCTGGCCCGGGAGGTCGATTTCTTCAGCGTGGGGACCAACGATCTCATCCAGTACTGCATGGCGATCGATCGGGTCAACAAGGAGGTGGCCTATCTGTATGAGCCGCTGCATCCCTCCATTCTAAGAATCCTGAAGTTCGTCGTAGAAGCCGGACGCGCCGCAGGCATCCACGTCGGGATGTGCGGGGAGATGGCGTCCGATCCTCGGTACATCTTCGTTCTGCTGGGGTTCGGGTTCGACCAGCTCAGCATGGTGAGCTCCATGGTCCCCTGGGTCAAACGGATCATACGCTCCTCCCGCTATGAGGAAGCCCGGGCTCTGGTCGAGTCCATGTTGCAGAGCAGCCACGGCAAAGAGAACGAGAAGCTCCTGTCCGACTGGATGCGTGATCGCTTCCCCGAAGCGCCCGAGGTGACGCTTTACGGCTACCATGAACATACGTCGAGCGGATGAGGCGGAGGCCTCCGCGTCGAAGTTTTGCGTCGAGACGAAGCAGGCAGAGGGTGCGACATCCAGAACCGCAGCAGGGAAAAGGAAGGTCCAGATGAACTACGACGTCCGCGACATCGGCCTTGCAGACAAGGGGAGACTGCGCATCGACTGGGCCAACCGCAGCATGCCGGTCCTGAATCTGATCCGCCAGGAGTTGGTGGCCGGCAAGCCGTTGGCCGGCTTGCGGCTCGCAGCCTGTCTGCACGTTACCACCGAGACGGCCAGCCTGTTGGATACGCTCAAGTCCGGAGGCGCCGAGGTGGTGGTGTGCGCGTCCAACCCGCTCAGCACCCAGGACGATGTCGCCGCCTCGCTGGTCCGAGATTCCGCGATCCCGGTGTTCGCCATTCGCGGAGAGGATTCGAAGACTTATTACGAGCACATCCGAGCCGCCCTGGATTTCAGGCCGCACGTAACGATGGACGACGGGGCGGATCTCGTCTCCACCATTCACAAGGAACGGCGGGATCTGGTGAGCGAGATCGTCGGGGGCACCGAGGAAACGAGCACCGGCGTGATCCGCTTGAAGAGCATGGACGAAAAGGGAGTGCTGCTGTATCCGATCATCGCGGTCAACGATGCCATGACCAAGCACCTTTTCGATAATCGCTACGGGACCGGCCAAAGCACGATCGACGGGATTCTGCGCGCCACGAACCGACTGCTCGCGGGCTCCGTGTTCGTCGTGTGCGGCTACGGCTGGTGCGGGCGCGGGATCGCGATGCGGGCTCGCGGAATGGGGGCCAGCGTCATCGTGACGGAGGTGGATCCGCTGCGGGCCTTGGAAGCCGTGATGGACGGCTACCGGGTCCTTCCCATGGCCGAGGCAGCCGGCCAGGGCGATTTCTTCTGCACGGTGACCGGCGACATCCGCGTCATCCGCAAGGAGCATTTCCTCCTGATGAAGGACGGCGCCATGGTCTGCAATTCAGGCCACTTCAACGTGGAAGTGGACCTCCAGGGACTCCAGGAGATTCAGGTGTCGAATCGGCAGGTCCGGGACCACGTGCACGAGTATACGTTGACCAACAATCGCAGGATCCATGTGCTGGGGGAGGGCCGTCTGCTGAACTTGGTCGCCGCCGAGGGACATCCGTCGAGCGTGATGGACATGAGCTTCGCGAACCAGGCCTTGTGCACCGCCTACCTGGCCACCCACGGGAAAGAGCTGGAGAAGAAGGTCTACGGTGTTCCCACGGAGATCGATCAACGCGTGGCCCGACTGAAGCTCGAGTCGATGGGTGTCCGGGTCGATCGTCTCACGGAAGAACAGCAATCCTACCTCGCTTCCTGGGAGTCGGGGACCTGACCGGGCCCTGTTTCCGAGAGCGGCCATCCTTCTGCGTCCCCCTTCCGGCAAACGGGCTCCATGGAGGCAGGCGTGAGCGCTCCTGTCGTCTGCATCGTCGGTAGATCGAACAGCGGAAAAACGACTCTGATCGAACGGCTCATCCCGGTGCTCGTCCGCAAGGGGTATCGCCTCGCCACGGTCAAGCACGACGTGCACGGCTTCGAGATCGACCGGGAGGGGAAGGACAGTTGGAGGCACAGGCAAGCGGGCGCCTCGACGGTGATCTTGTCCTCGCCTGCGCGTATCGCCGTGGTCCGGGAGGTCGGGCAGGAGCTGGATTTGGAGCAGATCCGCAGCGCGTGGGCGCGCGAGGTCGATCTGCTTCTTACCGAAGGGTACAAACGGTCCCCTTTTCCCAAAGTCGAAGTCACTCTGGCGTGCGACTCCGAAGATCTGTTGTGCACGAGAGAGGATCTTCTGGCGGCGGTCGTTTCTAATCGTCCTCCCTTTGTCGATGTCCCTTTCTTCCGTGAGGGGGAGGTCGACCGTCTTGCGGCGTGGCTCGAAGAGACCTACATCCGGCCTCAGACGAGGCCCGCTCTCGAGCTCCTCTGTCGCGGGAGGCCGTTTCCGCTCGACCCCGCGGCCCGGAGTCTTCTGGAGGAGACGCTGCGGACTCTTCTGTCGGGGCTGCCCGGGTGGGATCCCACGGAGACGACCGAGATCCGCGTGCGGGCGCGGGAGCCCGGATAGGGACGGGGGGCCCTCAGCAGGGAGTCGAGCGGCGTGCGGATGGAAAACGAGAGTCAGATGAAGATCGGATGGAGCGGTGCCGTTCTGGCGGGTGGAGAGAGCCGGCGGTTCGGACGGGACAAGGCGCGGGCCGTCCTCGGTGACAAGGAGCTGATCGCCCACGTCCTGCAGACTCTGGGGGAAGCATGCGATGAGGTCCTGATCGTCACGAACGAGGTCCGGCGCTTCGAGGACCTGGGGGTCCCGGTCGTATCGGATCTGATCCGAGGCGCCGGATCCCTGGGAGGATTGCTGACCGCCCTGGTCCACGCGGAATACGACCGCTGCTTTGTCGCCGGTTGTGACATGCCGTTCTTGAATGCCAGGGTGATCCTGCGTATGCTCGAGCGGGCGGATGCCCACGAGGTGGTGGTCGCGACCTTGCGGGGAGAGCCCCAACCGTTGCATGCCGTGTACTCGAGGAGGTGCATTCCCTGGATCGGGAAACGGATCGTCCAGCAGGACCTCTGCATGTTTCACTTCTATCCTTCTGCCTCCACCCTGTATCTTGAAGAGGCATTCTGGAAGGACCTGGATCCGGACCACTTGAGCTTCATGAACATCAACACGCCGGAGCAGCTGCGCGAGGCCGAGGAGCTGCTGGGGCGCTGTGAACGGAAGCACGAAACCCGTGCCGAGGGCGGTGTGGCCTGGCCGAGGAGGAATGAGTGCCGCAACAGATGATCGTGGGCGTGATTGGCGGGAGCGGGCTGTACGAAATGGAGGGGCTCGAGCCTCTGTCGACCCTCAAGGTCGCCACCCCTTTCGGCGAGCCCTCTGACGAGCTGCGGATCGGGCTTCTGGACGGAATCCAGATGGTCTTTCTGCCCCGGCACGGCCGGGGGCATCGAATCGGCCCCTCGGATGTGAACTTCCGCGCCAACATTTTCGCCATGAAGAAGGTCGGCGTCACCCGGATCGTCTCGGTCAGCGCGGTCGGAAGCATGCACGAGGCCATCCGGCCCGGTGACATCGTCGTATGCGATCAGTTCTTCGACAGGACCCGGGGAAGGGCCTCGACTTTTTTCCGGGACGGCATCGTGGCCCACGTGCACTTCGCGGATCCGGTCTGTCCCGAGCTGAGCCACTACCTGTACGAGGCGGGAGTCGAAGAGGGCGCCCGAATTCACAAGGGCGGCACATATCTGGTCATGGAGGGGCCCCAGTTCTCTACGCGAGCGGAGTCCAAGATCTACCGGCAATGGGGGGTCGACGTGATCGGCATGACCAACCTCCCGGAAGCCAAGCTGGCGCGCGAAGCGGAGATCTGTTACGCAACCCTGGCGCTCGCCACGGACTATGACTGCTGGCACGAGAGCGAGGAAGATGTCTCGATCGACGCCGTTCTCGAGGTGATCCGAAGGAATGTGGCCACGGCGCAGAGCATCCTTCGAAGAGCTGTCGGAAGGATCGGCTCGGCTCGCAGGTGCTTGTGCTCTGGAGCGCTGGAGAATGCGATCATCACCGATCCGGACTGTATCCCCGACCGGATCAAGAGCGACCTGCAGCCTCTCATTGGGAAGTACATCCCCCTGAGACCCGTTTGAGGAGCGATCCAGATGAGCCTGCTGGTTGTCGGGTCCGTGGCCCTGGACTGCGTGCAAACGCCTCAGGGGAGCGTGCGGGACAGTCTCGGGGGCTCGGCCACCTATTTTTCCGTTTCCGCGCGCCTCTTCTCGCGGGTGGGGATGGTCGCGGTCGTCGGCCGCGACTTCCCGGAGGAACACGTGCAGTTCCTTCGATCGCGCGGCGTGGACCTCAGCGGAATGGAACGGCGCGAGGGCAAGACCTTTCGGTGGCACGGTCGATACGGGCAGGACCTGAACGACGCGAAGACGCTCAAGACCGAGCTGAACGTGTTTGATGCTTTCCGTCCGAGTCTTCCTGCAGCCTACAGAGAATCCCAATACCTGTTCCTGGCCAACATCGATCCGGACCTGCAGGTGAGTGTCCTCGAGCAAGTGAACGGCCCTCGACTCGTTGCTTGCGACACCATGAATTACTGGATCGTTTCCAAGCCCGAGGCGCTGAAGCGAGTCCTGAAGAGAGTCCATCTCTTTCTGGCCAATGAGGCAGAAGCCAAGCAACTCGCCCAGGAACACAACCTGCTCAAGGCGGCCCGAGCGCTCGTCCGTATGGGACCGTCGATCGTCATCATTAAACGTGGCGAATACGGGGCGCTCCTTTTCAAGGATGAGGCCGTTTTCTGGGCACCGGCCTATCCTCTCGAGGCGATACTCGATCCCACGGGGGCCGGGGACTCCTTCGCCGGCGGTTTCATGGGGTATCTGAGCGCGCGGGGAACTCTGGGTGAACGGGATCTGAGAAGGGCCTTGATCTATGGGAGCATCATGGCCTCTTTTTGCGTCGAAGACTTCGGCCTGGGACGGCTCGGAAGCGTGCGACGCCATGAAATCAGGGAGCGCTATGCGCTCTTCCGAAGTCTCACCCGTTTCTAGATGGCTGCCCGTCAGGCGGCAGGAACAAAGCTCTTGGACACGCTTGGCAGATATCTGAGGAAAGCCCGCAAAGAAAAAGGCATCTCTCTTGACGAGATTGCCGGCATCACGAAAATCAATCTGCGCTACCTCAGTTCGATCGAAGAGGGCGGACATGGTCTGCTTCCTGCCGAGGTTTTCGTCGTCGGTTTCCTGAGGCAGTACGCCCAGGTCGTCGGCCTGGATCCGGAGGAGGTGGTCGCGCGTTACCGCATGGCTGCGGCGGGGAGGGGCCGCGGGTCGCCGGACCGCGAATCCAGCCGGTACCCGACCCACGGGAAGAAAGCCTTGCTCCTGTTGGCCGGTCTCCTGTTCTGCCTGTGCCTGCTCTGGCTGTTTCTGCGCCCGGGGGAATCGATTACGGAAGGGCGCATTCGGGCCATTCGGGTACCCAAATCCTCCAAAAAGGAGATCCTGAAGGCACAGCTCTGGAAGGATCTGGAGCTCGACTCAAGGGTGTCGTCCAGCGGCCTCGTGGAGGAGAACGGCTCGGTTGAGGGCGGGTTCCAGACAAGGGCTTACGGAGAGTCTCCATTGAGCCAGGACAGAGGGAAGGTGGAAATCATGGTCCAGGGGAGTCGCAAGACCTGGATCCAGGTCGAGATGGATGACCGGCCCGTCCTGGAGAGGAGTCTCAAGCCCGGCGATCAGCTCGCCTTCAGGGCCAACGAGAGGATACAGCTCCGGATCGGGAACGGCAACGGAGTGAGAATCGTCTACAGGGGGAAAATCATCGAGAACCTGGGAGACAAAGACGACATCATCCAGATCACCTTTCCTCCCCTGGAACCAGGATAAGGGGACGGGCGGGATGTCCGTCAGACTGTCCGGAGGCAATTCGTGCCCCGATTCCAGGAGTCGGCATTCGTTTTGAGAAAATGGGATTTCGGCGAATCCGATCAGGTGGTCAGTCTCCTGACCCGCGGCAAGGGCCGGCTGAGAGGCATCGCGAAAGGAGCCAAGAGGAGCAAGAAACGCTTCGGGGGCCTGCTGTCCCCTTTCATGATGATCCAGGTGGAGTGTTTTGAAAAACAAACCGGTGAGCTGGTGCGGGTCGAGGGCTGCACCCTCCTGCGGTATTTTTCCCGAATCCAGGAGGACCTTCCGAAGCTGCTGATGGGATGCACCGTGCTGGAGGTCATGGACCGATTGTTGCCGGAGGGAGAGACGGGCCACGGGTTCTTCCAGCTGGCCGAGGAGTCCTTTTCCTACCTGGAAGCAGAGGAGGAGGGATTGGGTTCATTCCCGACAAAGTTCTTCCTCAAGGTCGTGGCCCTCCTGGGGCTGGAGCCGCAGTTCGGAAACTGCGTCCACTGCAGAAGGAGAATCGCTCCCGCAGGCCTGTTCGGGTTCTCCGTGCCCCAAGGGGGGGCCGTGTGCGGCTCCTGCATCCGAAGAGGCACCGCGACCCACCGGGTTTCGGCACAGACGTTGTCCATGCTTCGAAAGTGGCTTTGGGCTCCGCTGAGCGAGCCTTCGGGTTGCGATTGCCTCCCGAGCGCAGTGGGTGAAGCCGAGGCCATCTTGAGCGCCTTCATCTCTTTTCACGCAGGCAGAGATCTTCGGTCCCTGCAGGTTCTGCGGAAGATCTTTGCTGCGCAAGCCGGGCTGAACAGAAAGGATGTGTGATCGCCTGTGCAGGTACAAGAGCTGATTCTGACTTTGAGCCGCTTCTGGTCGGAAAAAGGGTGTGTCCTCCAACAGCCCTATGACTTGGAAGTCGGCGCGGGAACCTTTCATCCGGCGACCTTCTTTGGCGTGCTGGGGGCAGATCCATGGAGGGTTGCCTTTGTGCAGCCCTCCCGTAGGCCGACCGACGGAAGATACGGCCAGAACCCGAACAGGCTGCAACACTATTATCAATACCAGGTGATCCTCAAGCCTTCTCCGGCCGACGTCCAGGAACTGTATCTGGAAAGTCTGGAACGGCTCGGTGTCCAGCTGGAGAAGCACGATGTGCGCTTTGTGGAGGACGATTGGGAATCTCCCACTCTGGGAGCCTGGGGCCTCGGCTGGGAGGTTTGGCTGGACGGAATGGAGATCACCCAATTCACCTACTTCCAGCAGTCCGGCGGATTCGACTTGAAGCCGATCTCCGTCGAGATCACCTATGGCATCGAGCGCATTGCGATGTACCTCCAGGAGATTGACAACGTCTTCCAACTGCGCTGGAACGAGACGACTTCATACGGAGAAATGCATTTGCAGGCGGAGGTTGAGCACTGCCGTTTCAACTTCGAAGAAGCGGACGTGAGCATGCTGCTCTACCTGTTCGAGCTGTACGAAAAAGAAGGCAAGCGCCTGCTGGAGAGAAGGCTCGTGTACCCCGCCTACGATTTCTGTCTGAAATGCTCACACGCGTTCAATCTTCTGGATGCCAGGGGAGCCATCGGCGTGGACGAACGGACCCTCTACATCCAGCGTGTACGATCGCTGGCGCAGGGGTGCGCAAGGTGCTACTTGGAGAAGTCCGTCGGAACGTCCGGGTGAGGTCGGCTGCTCGCAAGAGGGGGTGTCGAAAAGGGTCATGAGGAACGACTTCGTGCTGGAGATCGGAAGCGAGGAGATTCCCGCAGCTTTCCTCCCGGAAGCGCTGCTGAATGCCGCCAGGAGTGCGGAAGAGCTGTTCAACGCAAACCGCATCTCCTACGAGTCTCTGGTTGTCAAAGGCACGCCCAGGCGTCTCGTGCTGTACGTGTCCGGCCTAGCCGACCGGCAGGAGATGCGGGTGCAGGAGATCACCGGTCCGCCCCGCTCGGTGGCTCTCAACTCGGAAGGAAAGCCCACGAAGGCGCTGGAGAAGTTCTGTGCGCGCTACCAGTGCGATGCTGCCGGCGTTGCATGGGTGCGAACCGAGAAAGGGGAATATGCGTCGGTCCGGGTCACGGAGGGAGGTCGAAAGACCGTCGAGATCCTGGAAAGCATTCTGACGTCTTGGGTTCTGAGCATCCCGTTTCCGAAGTCCATGAGGTGGGGGGACCAGGATCTACGCTTCGTGCGTCCTGTGCGATGGCTCATGGCGCTGTACGGAGAGGATGTGGTCCCGATCCAGATCGGGGACGTGCGGAGCTCCAAAAGAACCTTGGGACATCGTTTCCTATCGGAGCGCAAGGGGATCGAGGTCCGAACCCCCGGAGAGCACGAGGGCCGACTTCTCGAGCAGAAGGTCATCCTGGATCCGCAGGAGAGACGGGGGATCATCCTGAGCAAGGCCCGAAGCCTGGCTGCGGAAGTGAGCGGAAGGCTGATCGAGGACGAAGCCTTGCTGCAGCAGTTGGTCTACTTGACAGAGTACCCGGTCCCTATCCGCGGGGGTTTCGAACCCGGATTCCTGGCGCTGCCCGAGCCGGTCCTCATCGCGACGCTGCGGGACCATCAGAAGTATCTCGCCGTTCGCGATGTCGGCACGGATCGTCTTCTCCCGCATTTCATCGCCGTTGCCAATACGGAAAGCGAGGACATGAGGCTGATCCGGAAAGGGAACGAACGAGTGCTGAGAGCTCGTCTCGAAGATGCGAAATTTTTCTTCGACGAGGACCTGAAGACGAGACTCGAGGACCATCTGGAGCCGCTCAAGCACGTCATCTATCATAAGAAACTCGGGACTTCCTATGAAAAGGTCGTTCGCATCCGCACCCTGGCGGATTTTCTTTGCCGTCAGCTCTGCCCTGAGAAGGCCTCGACGGTCAGCCGGGCGGCTCTGCTGTGCAAGTCGGATCTCGTGAGCCAGATGGTCGGGGAGTTTCCGGAGCTGCAGGGTACGATGGGAGGCGTCTACGCGGCGTGCGGTGGAGAAGACCCTGAAGTCGCTCAGGCGATCCGGGAACACTACCAGCCGGTTTCTGCCGAAGGAGAGATCCCGGAGTCTTTGGCCGGCTCGATCCTGAGCCTTGCGGACAAGACCGACACGGTCGTCGGCTTCTTCGGCATCGGCGCCACCATCAGCGGGACCTCCGATCCGTTCGGTCTGCGCAGAAGGGCGATCGGGATCTTGCGAATTCTCCTCGAGAGGCAACTCCAAGTCTCTTTGTCCCGCTTGTTGGACCAAAGCCTGGAGATTCTGAAAGATCGGATTTCCAAGGACCCGCGGCAGGTCCGGCAGGAAGTGGCCGATTTCTTGCGATCACGCTTTCAGCATCTCCTACTGGGTCGCGGGTTGCCCCACGACACCATCGAGGCCGTGCTCCAGCTGGGTTTTGATGACGTGCCGGACTGCTTTCGTCGGATCGAACATCTGGAAAGAATGCGCTCCGATCCGGCTTTCCAGCAGCTCATCCTCGGCTGCAAGCGGACGGTCAACATCCTTCAGCAGGCCAGGAAGGAGTACGATTACCAGGGGCCGGTACGAGCCTTCACGCCGAACGATTACACGAAGGATGCCGAGGTGGAGCTCCTGAAGGCCGCGGACCGGGCCGCCTCTCGTGTCGAGGGGCTCATGGAGAAGAGGGACTACGGCAAGGTCCTCGAGGCGCTCGTGGCGATCAAGACCCCGATTGATCGTTTCTTCGAAGATGTGATGGTACTGGTGGATGAGTCGGACGTGCGCACAGCCAGATTGAGCCTTCTATTCAAAATTTCTAAAATATTCGGATCATTTGCTGATTTTTCTAAGATCGTGCTTTAACTAGGGAGGAGGTTCTTCATGACGGCCAAGAGAGACGTGTACTTTTTCGGCGACGGCAAGGCTGATGGAAAAGCTGCATGGAAGGATCTGTTGGGTGGAAAGGGGGCCAATTTGGCGGAAATGACCAATCTGCGCATCCCGGTTCCCCCCGGATTCACGATCACGACCGAAGTGTGCACGGCTTTCTACAAAGAGAAAGGGAAATATCCCCCCGGCCTCAAAGACCAGGTCGGCCGAGCTATGAAGAGAGTCGAGAAGATATTAGGGAGGCGCTTCGGACATCGGGACGATCCGCTGTTGGTTTCCGTGCGCTCGGGCGCCAGGAGCTCCATGCCGGGGATGATGGAAACGGTTCTGAATATCGGTCTGACGACCGGGACCATCCCCGGTCTCATCGCGAGGACGAAGAACGATCGGTCTGTCTACGATGCGTATCGAAGGCTGATCATGATGTATTCGGACGTCGTGATGGAAAAGGCCGCCGGCATCGAAGCGGCCGAGAATCAGGGCATCCGGCGGGTTCTGGAACATGAGATGGACAAAATGAAGAAGGAGCGAGGCGTCCAATCGGACGTCGAGCTCAGCACCGAAGACCTGAAGGAGTTGGTCGGGATCTTCAAGAAGAAGGTGAGAGAAGTCCTCGGCACGTCTTTCCCGGATGAGGCGGAGGAACAGCTCTGGGGGGGGATCGGTGCCGTCTTTCAATCCTGGAACGGAAAGAGGGCCATCGCTTACCGAAGGATCGAAGGCATACCGGATGACTGGGGAACGGCCGTGAATGTTCAGGCCATGGTCTTCGGCAACACGGGCGACCTGTCGGCCACGGGGGTGGCGTTCACGCGGAATCCTGCGACCGGAGAAAAAGTGTTCTACGGAGAATGGTTGCCGAATGCACAGGGAGAGGACGTGGTCGCCGGCATCCGGACGCCGATGCCGCTGAACAAGGCCTGCAAGACCGAGGAGAACAGGCATCTGGCCTCTCTCGAGGAAGTGATGCCGCAGGTTTACCGGCAACTGGATCAAATCCGCAGGAACCTCGAGCGGCACTACAAGAACATGCAGGACCTCGAGTTCACGATCGAAGACGGCCGACTCTGGATGCTCCAGACCCGCGACGGCAAGAGGACCGGGACGGCCGGCATCCGGATGGCCGTAGAGATGTGCAGGGAGGGGCTGATCGACAGGAAGACCGCCCTGCTTCGGATCAAGCCCGAAAGCCTGGACGAATTCCTGCATCCCATGATTGATCCCGAAGGGGAGAAGCGCACCAAGCCGCTGGCCAGGGGGCTGCCTGCCGGACCTGGAGCGGCCAGCGGCGAGATCGTTCTTTCGGCGGACCGGGCGGAGGCATGGGCAGGACAAGGCAGAAAGGTGGTCCTGGTGAGGACGGAGACATCGCCTGAGGACGTTCACGGCATGCACGCCGCGCAGGCGATCCTGACGGCGCGCGGAGGGATGACGAGCCATGCGGCGCTGGTCGCCAGGGGGTGGGGCAAGTGTTGCATCGTGGGCTGCGGGGCCCTGTCGATTCATGACCAGAGAAGAGAGGTCGATGTCAACGGAAGAGTGTTGAAAGAGGGCGATATCATCACTCTGAACGGTACCAGGGGGCTCGTCTACGAAGGAGCGCTGAAACTCATTCCGGCAGATCCCGAGCGAAACGTGCATTACAGGCAGTTGATGAAGTGGGCGGACAAAGAGCGTCGGTTGGGGATCCGCACCAACGCGGACCGGCCGGACGACGCAAGGAAAGCGCGGCAGTTCGGGGCCGAAGGCATCGGATTATGCAGGACCGAGCATATGTTCTTCGACCCGGAGCGCATTCAAGCGATGAGGGAGATGATCGTAGCCGGATCCAGAGAACAGCGGCGCCATGCCATCATGAAGTTGCTCCCGTACCAGCGGAAGGATTTCGAGCAGATCATGGAAGCCATGGAGGGACTTCCGGTCACGATACGGTTGCTGGATCCGCCGCTGCATGAGTTTGTGAGCTTGGACAGGAAACAGGTGGAGGAGTTGGCGGGGCAGCTGAAGGTCTCTCCGGAAACGCTCCAGGCCAGAATCCAGCAGCTGCACGAACTGAACCCGATGTTGGGGCACCGCGGCTGCCGCTTGGGAATCACCTATCCCGAGATCTCCGAGATGCAGGCCAGGGCGATCTTTGAGGCAGCGGCATCGCTGAAGAAGCGCAAGAAAAGGGTGTATCCAGAAGTCATGATCCCGCTGGTGGGCAATGAAAAGGAGTTGAAGGACCAAAAGGAGATCGTCCAGCGAGTGGCCTTGGAGGTCCAGAAAGAGACCGGCGCCAAGTTTCCGTTCCTGATCGGCACCATGATCGAAATTCCGCGGGCCTGTGTCGTTGCGGACCGGATCGCGGAGGAAGCGGAGTTCTTTTCGTTCGGTACCAATGACCTCACCCAGACGACCTTCGGATTCTCGCGTGACGACGTCGGGTCCTTCTTGCCGGAGTATCTGGCCAAGAAGATTCTTCCCGAAGATCCTTTCCAGTCGCTGGACATCGAAGGAGTGGGCGCGCTCGTCCAGTCGGCTGTGCAAAAGGGAAGGAACGCCCGCGGCAAGCTGAAGATAGGGGTATGCGGCGAACATGGAGGGGACCCGAAATCCATCCGCTTCTTCCACGCGGCAGGATTGGACTACGTGAGCTGTTCTCCCTTCAGAGTACCCATCGCACGACTGTCCGCTGCCCAGGCTTCGCTTGATTCGCGGAAGCCGAAGAAGGGTTAGAGGAGGGCCCCCGCCGCTGGCCGCCGTCCGCATCTGGAAGAGCCTCGTAGCTTGGCCCGGTGCGGGTCGGCCAGGGCCCGGCGGGGGTGAATCGTCCCATCAGAGTCTCCACACTACCCTGCCCGACGCACAGCGGATCCCTTCCGAATCTCCCTTCCGGAACCCTGCAGTTAGGCCGTCGAGTCTGAAGCCACAAGATCTAGTGGTTTGGTGCCGTAGAGAGCACTGTAAGTTGTATTTTTCTCTTTACAACCGTCGGAGAAGTCACTATAGTGTGGTGAATTTTACCACAAGGGCGCTGGCTCCATGCTGATAAAATCTATTAAAATTCATGGCTTTAAATCGTTTTATAACGAAGTTGGGCTAGCTCTTAAAGACGGTATCTCTGCCATCGTGGGCCCCAATGGATGCGGCAAGAGCAACATCTTGGATGCGATCCGATGGACCCTGGGAGAACAGAATCCTCGTAAGCTGAGAGGCAACAAGATGGAGGATCTTCTGTTCAACGGCAGCGAACACTTTCCTCCGAGCGGAATGGCGCGAGTCTCCATACAGCTTTCGCCCTTGAAAGGCAGCTTCCCCCAGCCTTACTCGGAGTATGAAGAGCTGTGCCTCGAGCGAATCCTCTATCGCTCTGGTGAGAGCGAATACCGCTTGAACCAGAACATCGTGCGATTGAAGGACATTCTGGACCTGTTCATGGATACGGGTACCGGTACTCGTGGTTATTCCATTATTCCCCAGGGGCTCGTCGGAGAGATCATCAGCGCGAGCGCGGAGCAGAGGCGGCTGTTCATCGAGGAGGCGGCCGGAATCGTCAAGTACAAGACGAGAAAGGTGTCCGCCGTCAGGAAGATGGAGGCGACCCGGGACAACCTCCGACACATCGAAGCTATTCTGTCCGAGATCAAGAGGCAGGTGAATGCCCTGAAGAGGCAGGCGCAGAAGGCGAGGCGGTCTCAGGAGCTCAAGGAGGAAGTTCGCAGAACCGAATGCCAACTCGCTTCTTGGCAGTTCCAGGCTTTCTTGCGGAGCGAGAGAGAGCACGAGAGGCTGAGAGAACAAAGAGAGCAGAGCCTGACTTCCTGCCTTACGGAGTTGGCCAGGGAAGAAGCCGAGATCGAGCAGATCCGGATCGACCTCATCCAGCACAATCGGCTGTCCGATGAAAACCGGGCCAAGCTGGCCGAGCAGGTGCAGGAACGCAACAGGATCGCTCACAGACAGCTCTATCTCAGGCAATCGTTGGAGGATCTGGAAAGAAGTTTGGAGGAAGGCAGGCAGGCGCTTGCCACGTACCGGGAACAGCTCCTGACGGCGCAAGGCGAAGACCAGGAGACGAGCCGGAGGCTCGAAGAGATCTCCGCGAAATCGGCCAGCATCGAGGGGGAGCTGAGCTGCTCAAGACAGAGCTACGATGAGCTCGTTTCCCGGGAGAGGGAGTTGTTGGAGGACCTGGAAACCGTCAAGGTGTCACTCTTCAGCTGCCTGTCGCGGAAAGCGGAGATCCACAACAAGCAGGTTTCGCTGCAGGAGAAGAGCAGGCACTTGGCGCAGCGTATGGAGAGGACTGTCCGCGAGATGGAGGTCCTGCAGGAGGAGAACGAGGGGCTCTCCCGGAAGCAGCAAGAGGTGAGTGCCCTGTGCCAAAGCCTGAAGCGGCAGAGAGCGTTCTTGCTCCTGCAGCGAGCCGCGCTGGAGAATTTCCAGCGAGAGCTCCGCCTCGAGGTCGAAGCGTTGACACGCGAGGTCGAGGGGTTGCAGACGGTTCTGCACAGGAAGGCATCCCGTCTCCTGTCGCTTGAGGACCTTCAGCGGACTTACGAGGGCTGTCAGGACGGGGTCCGGGCGATCATGCAGAGGCGAGAAGGGAGCGGAGAGTGCCATCCAGGGGTCCTCGGCATGGTTGCCGATGTCATCGAGACAGAGCCCGAGTTCGAAACCGCCCTGGAGTCGGCGCTCGGCGACCGTCTCCAATACATCATCGTGGAAGAGCAAGAGAGGGGCCTGGAGGCGGTCGAGTATCTGAAGCGAGGGACCCTGGGGCGAGGCAGTTTCATCCCGCTCGAGCTGAGGGGGCAGTTGCCCCGAAAAGACGTCGCAGACGCAGAAGCGATGGCTTTTCCGATGATGGACGTGATTCGGGTGAAGGACGGTTATGACAAGGTGGCTGATTACCTGTTGGGAGACGTCGTGTTGGTTCCGGACCTCCAGGCAGGGCTTCAGTTGTGGAGAAAGAACGGGCGCCATGATCGAATCGTTACCCGCGACGGAGACATGATCGATCCCTGGGGTGTGATCTCAGGAGGCAAGGCAAACGGCGACGCCGCGGCCACACTGTTCAAGACCAGGAGGGAGATCCGGGATCTGAAGAAGGAAGTGGAGGAGCTGGACGAGCAGCTTCGCCGCAAGAAGGACTCGTTCGACCTTACGCTGCGGAAGGTGAAGGTCTGCGAGTCCGATCTGGGTCAGCTACAGCAGGGACTCTACGCGCTGGACATGGAGATCTTGAAAGCCGAGAAGGACTTCCAGCAGGCTGACGACTCCCATAAGAGGAATGCTCAGAAGCTGACCGTTCTCGCGGCGGAGAGCCGCGATTTTCAGCAGGAAGCCGTTCAATGGACTTTTCAGGAGACGAGCAGCGTGCAGGAGCAGGAGGAGCTCATCCAGCAAGAAGCGTGCGAAGAGAGGAGATTGTCCGAATTGTCAGAAGCCGCTGCGATCCTGGCGCGCGAAAAGGAGGAAAAGAGGGAGGATCTGAGCCGACTGAATGTCGAGGCACAGTTGCTTCGTGAGAGATGGTTGAGTTTGGCTGCTCGCCATACCGAGTTGGAGCAGAGAGTCGAGCAGTTGCGGAATGCGTCCCTGCAGAGGGAGAAGCGCTGCGAGGAAGACCTGCTGCGGCGTGCGACCTTCGCGGAAGAGTCACAGGAGAACGAGCGAGAGCTCCTCCGGATCGAAGCGCTGAGCAGGCAGTTGGAGGAGGTGTTGAGTCGACTTGCGGAAACCATCGCGGCCGAGACCTCCTCCGTGCAGTCGAGAGAGCACGGGGTCCGCTCTTTGGGTAAATCGGCGGAGGAGCTGCGAGCCGCCAGAGACGAGATTCAGCTGAAGCTGGTTGAAGTGGGGCTGAGAAGAAAGAACATCCAAGAGCAGATTTGGGAAAAGTACCGGATCGATGTCGCGCAGGAGTGCGACGCCGCAGCCGGGGATCTCTGCGAGGCTGAGGTCCGCCAGAAGCTGGACGGCCTCCATGCCGCTCTGGAAAGCCTGGGTGAGGTGGATCCGGCGGCGATCGAGGAATTTGAGGAATTGCAGGCCCGGCATGCCTTCTACCAGGACCAGCACGAAGACTTGAGGGCCTCTCTGGACTCGCTGCAGCGATTGATTCAACGGATCAACCGGATCACACGGTCTCGATTCCTAGAGGCTTTCGAAGGAATCAACCAGCGATTCCAGCAGGTCTTTCCGAAGCTTTTCAACGGCGGTAAAGCCTTCCTGAGATTGGAGGAAGACAAGAGCCCCCTGGAAGCCGGAGTCGAGATTGTAGCGCAACCTCCTGGCAAGAAGTTGCAGAACATCAACCTGCTGTCGGGGGGCGAGAAGAGCTTGGCTGCGCTCTCTTTGATACTGGCCATCTTCCAGTTCAAACCAAGTCCGTTCTGCATTCTGGACGAGGTGGATGCGGCCCTTGACGACGTCAATGTGAATCGTTTCAACGAGATCTTGCGGGAAATCGCAAAAGTGGCCCAGTTCATTGTGATCACTCACAACAAGCAGACGATGGAGACGGCCGACAGCCTTTACGGCGTCACGATGCAATCGCCCGGAGTGTCGGGCATCGTATCCGTAAGATTGAACTGATCTCTCGCTCTCTCTTGCTCTGCCCCTTCCCAAATTCCTTAAGGTAAGACATCCGTTCCAAGAAAGCGGCCTAGGGGCACGTCAGGGGAATACTGATAGCGGCGCCCGGCCGCAGGAGGTCTGCTTCCTTGGACCGTGCGTGGGCATATGTCGAGTCCGCAAGACCGACCTTGCGCCTCTTCGTGCACGAGCATCCCTGGGTCGCGGCCCTCATCGCCCTCTTCATCAGCCTGATCGTTCTCGGGTGGTTCTTCCGCGCTTGTGCCGTGCGGCGCAGGGCCAAGAGGGTTGCGAAAGCCGGACAGGTCCGGGCCACCGAACGGGAGCCGGAGGAAGAGTCACGCCTCCGGGTGATGGAACGAGGACCTGAGGAGGCGACCTCCGTCCGACCTGGGGCGACAGCCGCGATAGCCCAACCGGATCTACTCCCCGCACCGGTCGCGCCGACACCGGAGCCCAGGAGGGAAGAGACCTTTCTGGAGCGACTCAGGACCGGCCTGGGCAAGACGCGCGAACAACTCATCGGCCGCCTGGATCAGGTGCTGTTTAGAAGAGGCTCTGTTGAACGTGTGGACCTGGAAGAGCTCGAAGAGGTCCTTCTTTCCGCAGATATCGGTGTGAAGACCACTTATCAGCTCCTGTCTGAGATGGAAAGTGAGCTGAAGAATGGCGCAAGCAGCCCGGATCGAATGAAGGAAGTCATCAAGGGTGGCCTCTTGCGGTTGCTCACGGTCGAGTCTGCTCCGCTTGATCCCGATCGTTTGAAGCCGTTCATCGTCATGGTCGTGGGAGTCAATGGGGTTGGGAAGACAACGACGATCGGGAAGTTGGGAGCCCTGTTCGGGAGTCAGGGGAAGAAAGTCATGTTTGTGGCTGCGGACACTTTTCGAGCCGCTGCCATAGAGCAGTTGGAGATCTGGAGCCATCGGGTAGGCGCCGATCTCGTCAAGCATAAATCCGGCGCAGACCCGTCCGCTGTCGCCTATGACGGCGTGCATGCTGCGATTTCAAGGAAGACGGATGTCGTGATCCTGGATACCGCAGGCCGGTTGCACACCAAGGCCAATCTCATGGAAGAGCTGAAGAAGGTAAAGCGCATTTTGGCCAGGGAGTGCGCGGGGGCACCTCATGAAATTTTGCTTGTGTTGGATGCGACCGGGGGCCAGAATGCGATCGTTCAATCCAAGGCCTTTCATGAGGCCTTGGGGGTGGGCGGGATCGTGCTGACCAAGATGGACGGCACCTCCAAAGGAGGGGTCATCATCGGGATCACGGCGGAGCTCAACATTCCCATTCGTTTTATAGGCATCGGAGAGGGCTTGGATGATCTGAAACCGTTCGAACCGATGGTCTTTGTGGAGGCTCTCTTCAATGAGAGCGGGAAGCAGAAGGTACAGTGACTCGCATGTGGATGCCCTCGAGAACCATGATTTCTGATCGAAGCGCCGAAAAGTTGACATGGATCCACAAAATTCCTATTATTTCTATGGTTATCTTCTTGGGGCAAGGGGAATATCTGCCATGGATTTCGAGAGCTTACAGCAGTTGGAAGAGCGCATCGAAGAGCTGACGACCAAATTCATCAACTTGAGGCAGGATCATCAGAAAGCACTCGTGGATCTCGGGGAAAAGGAGAAGAAGATAGAAGAGTTGAGCGAAAGGGTGAACGAGTTCAACCAGGTCAAAGCCCGTATGCACACGAAGATAGAGAACATTCTCAAGAGGTTGGAGTTTCTGAGGGTTCAATCCGGGACCTGAGTGGGGTGGCAAAGATTGGCCCGTCCACGGGGGGTCTTTTGAAAAAAACAATCGATGTGCAAGTTCTCGGACAGAATGTTCGAATCCGACACGAAGATGAGGAATACATCCGGCAACTTGAGAGCTTCGTCAACGAGAGAATCCGGATGCAGGAGGCCGACCCAAAGGCCGGTTCTAATTTGCAGTTGGCCATCCGAGGCCTGCTCACGATCGCAGACGAATACTTTACTGCGATCAGAGAAAAGGAGAGTGTCAGGAAGGAAGTCGAAGACAAAGCAAGAAAATTGATCCATTTCATTGACCAGCAAGCTGCTTTGCTTGAAGAAGGTGGCTGATAGGAAGTCCAGAAGGAGGAGCTTGACAGGACGACATGAAAGGGACGGCTTTCGCGAGGATCAGGAGTCTTGTTGTGTGTTTTATTTGCCACTTGGTCGATCAGTGGCTAATGGGACTTTTGTTGGGTTTGCCAGGAGAGACGACCAGCCCAACCGGGAATAGCGGATGTGATGGCGACGGCCGAACTGTAAGCGCGAGGGCTGTGCTGCGCGCGGCCGGAAGATCCGAAGAGGGAGCGCTTGGGAGTCGCGGGCCCTCAGCGAGGAATGAACCACGATCTCGGGCGGCTTCGGATGCTGGGGGAGACCGTCTTTACGAGGGCTCTTTGGGCTACTCTTGGCGCGGCGACATCATCCACCATGAAGGTACAGGAGCCAGCGACCATCGGAGATCGTGCTTGAGGGCATTCTAGCTGGCCCTGCCTTCGGTCCTGACGAGTATTCCTTCCTCGAAAAAGCCTTTCGATCTATCCTTCCTGGGCCTGATCCTGCTTCTGGAGCCACCTGCGCACTTACACGGAGGAGGTGATCGCCTTGTTCTCAATGCTCATATCGATATTGCTCGCACTTGCGGCCGGTGGGGTTGGCG
The DNA here is from genome assembly GCA_040756235.1 of bacterium. Taxonomy (GTDB): domain Bacteria; phylum Desulfobacterota; class DSWW01; order DSWW01; family DSWW01; genus JBFLZG01. The sequence continues at coordinate 175,383 of JBFLZG010000002.1, forward strand.
GTTTTTACGCAGGCAACTTGTATCGTAAGAAGGCTTATGAGTCGCGGATGGCTTCCGCGGAGGAACTCTCCAGGAAGCTCCTCGAGAATGCCAAGCAAGAAGCCGAAAACATACGCAAAGAAGCGAAGATTCTTGCTAAAGACGAGATCTTCAAGGCGCAGACGGAATTCGAACAGGAATCCAAGGAGCGTCGCGCTGAGCTTCAGCGCATGGAGAAGAGGCTCCTACAGAAGGAAGAGAACCTCGATAAGAAGATTGATCTGCTCGACAAGAGAGAGTTCGAGGCTAGTAAGAAGGAAAAGAGGGCCTTCAAGCTGGAGAAGACGGTCGAGGAGAAGCTGATCCAGCTTCAGAAGATGCAGGAAGAAGCACGAGTGAAGCTTGAAAGAATCGCGGGGATCAGCAAGGAGGAAGCCAAAAATCTTCTGATGGATTCCCTGATCGAAGAAGTGAAGCATGAATCTGCAAGGCAGATCAAGCAGATAGAGGAACGAACCAAGGAGATTGCAGACAAGAAGGCCAAGGAGATCCTGGCCTTGGCGATTCAACGCTACGGCGGAGACTATGTGGCAGAGCGCACGGTTTCCATCGTGAACCTCCCCAATGACGAGATGAAGGGGCGCATTATAGGTCGGGAAGGCAGGAACATTCGAGCCCTCGAGGCGATTACTGGAGTCGACCTGATCATAGATGATACGCCGGAAGCAGTCATCTTGTCCGCACACAACCCCCTGAGGAGAGAGGTGGCCAAAATCAGCCTGGAAAGACTGATTTCCGATGGAAGAATCCACCCGGCACGAATTGAAGAGGTCGTCAAAAAAGTTGAAGAAGAGATGGAGGAGACCATTCGGGAAATCGGAGAGCAGGCGACGTTTGACGTGGGCGTGCACGGTATCCATTTGGAACTGATCAAGTTGTTGGGCCGGTTGAAATACCGGACCAGCTTCGGACAAAACGTGCTCCAGCACTCGATCGAGGGCGCGTTCCTGTGCGGCATCATGGCTGCGGAGCTGGGTCTCGATGTGAAAGAGGCGAAGAGGGCGGCTCTTCTGCATGATATTGGAAAGGCCGTCGATCATGAGGTGGAGGGATCGCACGCGATCATCGGAGCTGACCTCGCCAGGAAGTACGGCGAGAGCGAGACCATCATCAATGCCATTGCGGCACATCATGAGGAGGTGAGGCCCGAGTCCGTGTTGCCTCTCCTGGTGCAGGCAGCCGACGCGCTCTCCGGAGCTCGACCGGGAGCGCGAAAGGAGATGCTTGAAACCTATGTGAAGAGACTGGAAGACCTGGAGAGGATTTCCTCTTCTTTCGCGGGGGTTGAGAAGTCGTACGCGATCCAAGCCGGAAGGGAGATCCGCATCATCGTCGAGAATGCTGTGGTCTCCGACGATGATGCGGTGGTCCTGTGCAGGGACATCGCCAGGAAAATCGAATCCGAGCTGAGCTATCCAGGCCAGATCAAGGTCACCGTAATCCGGGAGACCCGGGCGGTCGAGTATGCCAAGTAAGCACAAGCTGAATGCATGAAAATCCTGGTTGTGGGCGATATCCTGGGCAAGGGAGGGCGGAAAGCGCTCAGGTGCCTCTTGCCGCCCATTCTCGATAAGGAGTTTGTGGATCTGGTGATCGGGAACGTCGAGAACGTGGCCGGGGGTATGGGAGTAACCAGGGATTCGCTGGCGGAAGTGAAGAACGCCGGGGTTCAGGTCATGACTTCCGGAAACCACGTTTGGAAAAAACCAGGATTCGATGACCTGTTTAAAACAGAATCTTTTCTGCTCCGGCCCGGGAACTATCCTCCCGGCGTTCCCGGCCGCGGAATGGCAATTTGGGAAACGAATCTGGGACTTAAGGTCGGAGTCATCAACCTCCTGGGGCGGATCTTCATGGAACCGGTCGAGTGCCCTTTTCGCACGAGCGACGCGCTCGTGAGTCGCCTCGCCAACCTGGGAGTCCGGATTCGTATCGTTGATTTCCATGCCGAAGCGACTTCTGAAAAAGCGGCCCTTGGCTGGTACTTGGATGGAAGAGTGTCGGCCGTGATCGGGACGCATACTCACGTTCAAACGGCAGACGAGAGGGTGTTCCCCAAGGGGACAGGTTTCCTTTCGG
>JBFLZG010000002.1:182500-224368 GCA_040756235.1 bacterium
AGGGTTCGGCTGTTCGCCGATTAAAGTGGTACGCGAGCTGGGTTTAGAACGTCGTGAGACAGTTCGGTCCCTATCTGCCGCGGGCGCAGGATATTTGAGGGGGCCTGTCCCTAGTACGAGAGGACCGGGATGGACAAACCTCTGGTGTTCCAGTTGTCACGCCAGTGGCATTGCTGGGTAGCCACGTTTGGAAGGGATAACCGCTGAAAGCATCTAAGCGGGAAGCCTGCCCCAGGATGAGATATCCCTCTTCGGTGAAAGCCGAAGACTGAAGGTTCCTCGGAGAAGACGAGGTTGATAGGCCGGAGGTGTAAGCACAGTAATGTGTTTAGCTGACCGGTACTAATGAACCGTGAGACTTGATCATAGCCTTATATTTCTTTTCTTCTGTTCAGTTTTCCTGGTGGCCATAGCGGAGAGGAAACACCCGTTTCCATACCGAACACGGCCGTTAAGCTCTCCAGCGCCGATGGTACTGCAAGGGTGACCTTGTGGGAGAGTAGGTCGCTGCCAGGAAATTTATATTCAAGGGGAGAGGATCCAACCGACGGATCCTCTCTCTTTTTTTATGGCCTTCGATCATGATGCGGACCGCCGGAGTGGAGCTGTGCCGCGCGAAGACGCGGTTGTGTACCAGATTGGCTACATTTTCGAATGCAGGTTCTTGAATTGAATCCGAAAATCAGAGGTGATGCTGTACGGCCTGATTCTTGCTGGCTCGCTCTTACAGTCACGATCACTTCCTCTAGCAGGTAAACCCTCGATATGTCCATAAAAGACTGGCCCATAGAGGAGCGGCCCGTAGAGAAGCTCCAAAAGTGGGGTCCTCAGTATCTGTCCGACGCCGAGTTGCTGGCCATTCTTCTTTCGACCGGATCGGCTCATGGGGAGATCTCGGCCGTAGCTTGTTGCCGGTTGATCCTGAAGAGTTATTCCAGCCTGAGGGAGCTTGGGAAAGCGACATCGAACGAGTTGTGTCAGTTCCCCGGCATCGGGCTGGTGAAATCGGCAAGGATCCAGGCAGCGTTCGAGCTGGCCAAAAGGTCGTCTGCGGAAAAGATGTGCAAAGGATCTAGGTATCAGAAAAGCCAGGAGGTATTCGATTCTTTTGCGGCGGGTCTCAGGGATGAAAACAGAGAGGTCTTCCTGGTCTTGCTCATGGACAGCAAGAACCGATTGATACGGGAGGAGCGTATTTCTTTGGGTTCGCTGACCTGCTCGATCGTGCATCCGAGGGAGGTGTACAACCCCGCGATACGGGCTTGTGCCGCATCGGTGCTATTCGTCCATAATCATCCAAGTGGAGATCCCGCACCGAGTGAGGAAGATCGGCAATTGACCAGGAGATTGGTGGATGCGGGTGGGCTGTTGGGGATCCGCGTCCTGGATCACGTGATCATTGGCCACGAGACATATTACAGCTTCTACGATCAAGGCCATCTACGACGAGACCCTGCCATGTAAAAAAAGGCAATACCAACGACGACCGTAAGTAAAGCGGCGGATCGGTCTTACTTAGAAGGGGATGTCATCTTCCGGTGTCACTGGGCCGGACCCGCTCATCGAATCCGCTTCGACGGGAGGCGCGAAAGACGAATCGGCAGACGCTTCTCCCGCCCGTCCCAGCATGACCATGTTGTTTGCTACAATTTCTGTAGTGGATCTCTTGTTGCCTTCCTTGTCTTCCCATGAGCGGGTCTGCAGTCTTCCCTCCACGTACACCTGTTTTCCCTTGCTCAAATACTGACTGCATATGTCGGCCAATTTTCCGAAGGCGATGATCTTGTGCCATTCGGTCTTGGTCTCTTTTTGTCCATCCTTGGTGTTGCGGATTTCGTTAGTAGCGAGGGAGAAGCTGGCAATAGGTGCTCCAGCCGCCGTATAGCGCACTTCCGGATCCCTTCCCAGGTTTCCCACCAGAATGACTTTGTTTACACTTCCCACCGGATCCTCCAGACTTCGAGGTTGTTGTGCGCGAACCAAACTAGTCGCCCGAGAGATCGAAGTCAAATATCTTTTTCGGCTGCCTCGGGTGGGCGAGCCCCTGCTGGTAGAGGTCGAACCGCCCTCCGTTGTACCATAAGTAGGTGCGGGATTCTGACCAACTGCCCGGGTTGAGGTAGATCCGCCTTCGATCCCCCTTCGTAAAGACCTGCCATTTCACCACGTGGGAATGGCCTAGGATGACGGCGTCGTTCTCCTGCAACTTGTCTATTGCATATCGCAGAGAGAAGGATTCCAGATCGCGCTGTTTCTTCTTGGAGGGCCTTCCTCTGGCGATCTTGGCCAGCTTTTGAGCGATCCCGTAGGAGAGGTGGTCTCCGAATCCTCGGATGGCCTTCTCCATGGGGGAGCTCCGCAGCACCGATTTCAAGATCTGGTACCCGTAATCCTTCTTGTTGATCTGATCTCCGTGGCTGGCGAGGATCCGTCGCCCATCCCATTGAAAAAGGGCCTCCTCCTCAAATATAAAAGCACCGATATCCTTGGAGAGGATGTCTCCGATGATGAAATCGTGATTCCCCTTGAGGTAAAAGATGTCCTTTCCCTGACTTCGCACCTTGAACAGCAGATCGAGCAGTGAGGCATGCTTAGCCACCAGGATGGCATTGTCTCCGAGCCAGATCTCAAAGAGATCGCCCAGGATGATCAGGCTGTCCATTTCGGGAAGCAGTCGATCGATCAGCGCTTCCAGGCTGACGTACACCGGTGAGAAGGGATCTGACAGATGGGCATCGGCTATCCAGAGTGCGCGCATGCCTCGATACCTTCGCTGAAGGGGTGTGAACCGGAAGCGTCCATCCAGCCGGGCATTCGCTTGGCCTCTCTCGAGAAGGTCCGGGGTGATATCCTCAAAGCGCAGGCCGCCCGGACGGTCCTGATGGTGACAGCTTTCGGATGGAGGACCACATGACTCCAGCGAGTCGAGCAACCTGGTTCGTGAGACGGGACATCGACGGATTTTTTGGGCTTGGGCTCGACAACCTGATCCAATTCATCCTGATCGGGACCCTTTGTCAAGGAGTCCTGGGAATGCCGGCGGAGCTGGTGCTTTCTCGGATCTTCCCCGGAGCGGCCTTGTCCATCCTTTTTGGGAATATGTTCTATGCCTGGCAGGCGAGGCGACTGGCGGCCAGGACGGGCAGGGACGATGTGACCGCGCTGCCCTATGGCATCAACACCGTAACGTTGATAGCCTACATCTTCTTTATCATGCGGCCGGTCTATCAACAGACCGGAAGTGCCGATCTTGCCTGGAAGGTCGGGCTCCTGGCATGTTTTCTTTCCGGCCTGATCGAGCTGGCCGGCGCCCTCGTGGCCGAGCGGATCCGGAGATTGACCCCACGTGCAGCCCTGCTCAGTGCCTTGGCCGGCATCGCGATGACCTTCATCTCCATGGAATTCGTCTTCAGAATCTATCAACAACCATGGATCGCGATGGTCCCCATGGTGATCATCCTGGCGCAGTATTTCTCACAGGCACGATATCCGTTCGGGGTCCCGGGAGGGCTGCTCGCGGTCTTGGTTGGGAGCGTTCTGTTCTGGGCGGTCGCGCCGCAGAGTGCGCTCCCCCCCGCAATCAACGGAAGCTCAGGGGCTTTCGCCTTGGCCGCTCCGCGGCTGTCCGCAACGGAGCTGTGGGAGGTGCTGAAGAGCGAGCATCTTCTTCGGCACCTGTCGATCATCGTGCCCATGGGTCTGCTGAACGTTGTCGGCTCCCTGCAGAACATCGAGAGTGCAGAGGCGAGCGGTGACTCCTACTCCACGGTCACTTCGCTTTCCGTAAACGGTTTGGGGAGCCTGGCCGCATCGCTCTTCGGAAGCTGTTTTCCGACGACCATCTATATCGGCCACCCGGGCTGGAAGGCCCTCGGCGCTCGCGCGGGCTATTCCACTCTGAGCGGGGTCTTTGTCACAGTCGTCTGTATCACCGGGACCATGGGATGGGTGATCCGGCACGTGCCGCTGGAGTCCGGGATCGGGATCCTCCTGTGGATCGGAATCATCATCTGTGCGCAGGCATTCCAGGCGACTCCGAAGCACCATGCACCGGCGGTGGCCTTCGGGTTCTTCCCTTGCCTGGCGGCCTGGGGAGGCACGCTGATGGAGAGTGGGCTGCAAGCCGCGGGTTCGAGCTTCCATGCTCTCCAGCAAGGCCCTCAGCCGGCGGGCCTGTTGCCCCTGCACGGCATCCTTTCTCTGAGCCAGGGATTCCTATTCACCTCCATGATTCTCGCTGCCCTGGCGGTTCAGCTCATCGAGAAGGATTTTCTCAGGGCAGCTCTGTGGGCGTTGGTGGCCGCGGTATGCGCCTGGTTCGGGTTGATCCATGCCTTCGAGATCACCCCCGGCGGCGTGCTGCCCGCGATCGGATGGGGAACGGCGCGCGGATATGCCCTGAACTACCTCCTGGTTGCAGCATTTTTTCTAGGGATTCATGCCTCGAGAGCGAGAGGGAAACCGCCGGCTTCCTCCCCGGTCGATTCGAACCAGGATCGCGCCCTGCCACGCGAGCACGAAGTTCCTGCGGATTCACACCTTGGATAGCGTGACGGCCGTCTGGCGCTGGTATTTCCCTTTGCGATCGGCGTAGGAAGTGCGGGGTGGGGCTCCTTCTAGGAACACGACCTGGGCGATGCCCTCTCCCGCATAGATGCGAACCGGAAAGGGGGTGAGATTGCAGATCGGAAAGGTCACGTGCCCCTCCCATTCGGGCTCCAGCGGGGTAATGGTGACAAAGACTCCGCAGCGCGAATAAGTCGATTTGCCGGTGCAGAATCCGAGAACGTTTCGCGGTATTCGGAAATACTCCAGGGACCTCGCCAGAATGAAGCCATGGGGCGGCACCATCCAGTCCATGCTCCGTTCCGTGTGGAAGAACGCCTCCCGGAGTTGTTTCGGATCCACGCACGGAGTTTCGATCGGAGGCTCGAACGACCGGAACTCGTCCGCCAGGCGGAAGTCGTATCCGAAACTGGAGACTCCGTAGGAGATCTTCCCCTGGGCCACCAAGGAAGGCTCGAACGGATCGATGATCTGGCTCGCTCGCTCTAACAACCAGTTGTCGTTCTTGATCATGGCTGCCTCGATGCAGGCGGAGAGAGAGAAGCTGCGCCGGTGTACTTTCTTTTGAAGTGGATGACGGGAATGGAATGCTCGATTGCACAGCGGGTCCCACGAGGCGGTCCCCTTCCCTGGGCTCCACGGGTCTTCTTTGGCCAGGCGACTGTCCGCATCGAGGGGCCGGTCGCCTGGAGCTCGAGGGAAAGAAGGGAAACAACGGAGGTCGGAACATGAAGGCGGGTAAGATCGTTGTTCTCATCACCACGGGATCGGAAGAAGAGGCGGAGAGGATCGCGCGAGCCCTCCTCGAGGAGCGCCTGATTGCCTGCGCCAACTGGATCCCCAAAGTCCGGTCGCTCTACTGGTGGCAGGGCCGGTTGAACGAAGACCAGGAAACGCTCCTTCTGTGCAAGACCCGCGAGTCTCTCTTTTCTCGACTGGCAGAAAGGACAAAAGCACTCCACAGCTACGAAGTCCCTGAAATCATCTCGCTGCCCCTGCGGCAGGGTTGGGATCCGTACCTCAGCTGGATCGAATCAGAAACCGTGTCGGGCAGCGCCCCGTTTGGGGAATCGTAGCTGTCCGGGCCTGGCGGATTACCCATTCGGTTCTTTCTCTGGAGTCCTCGACAACTCCTGAGAGGATTCTCTGATCTGGCGAACCAGACAGGTCGCCAGTCGCTGCAGTCTTGCGGAGTGGGAGCAAGAGGAACACTCGACAGTGATCCAAGTCCGAGTGTCCGCCCCCGTGAAGGAGATCCATATCTTCTGGTACGGGAAGAAGCTCCGCAAGATCAGCCCGGGTATCCAGAAAACGGCCAAGACGATGCTTGACAACACGAGCCATTCGCGCGTCGAGAAGCTCTCCCGGAAGTGCAGGCCGCAGGCAAGAAAGAGGAGAGACAACCCGAACTCCACGCACGGTAGCGCAAGCAAGGACGCGGACCCTTTCTTGGCAAAATAGGAGTAAGTGACATGATCGACACGATCGACGTGAAAAGCGTAGAAGCGGTGGAAATTCCTTTCCATCACCTCGACCAGAAGGCGGACGACTGCGGCGGTCGGATGTCCTGAGAAAAAAGCATGCTCCGTTCTTCGGGAGGCGGATCGGGTATCCGGCATTTCCCGCCAGCGCGACCACTCGCGAAACGCCCGATGCAGACTCAGGACCACGTGAGCGATGAGGGCGCAGGAGAGACCCACGAAGAGAAGAGATCCCGCCTTCTCCAAGGTCGCCACCTGGAATCCTTGGGGGTCCCTGTCAGCGATGAAGGTGCAACCCCAGAACAACGGCATGGACAGGACCATTCCCCGAAGGAAAGGATTGGGGGCACGTCCTGAACGAGCTCCCTGCGGCATGGCCATGGATGGGCTGCTCACACGACGGACACGGAAGGGCGTTCACTCCGAGGGGCCGTCAACCAGGCGGATGCTTCTCAGATCCTTGACCTGGATCTGAAAGGTTCCGTAGGACACCTTGCCCACGAACAGCAACTTGTCTTCGACCAAGAACGACTCCTCCTCTTGGTTCCGGAACCGCACCGTCGCTTCCCGTCGCCCCTGGTGGATCTCGCCGAAGTGGACGGCTGCGATCTCATCGAATGGCAGGACGACCAGCCCTCTGCCGCGGTACGCGGGCAGGTAGAGCTCTCCATCGTAGCTGAAGGAATCGACTTTTGTGGTGATCCCATCGGCGTCTACCAGGACGGCACTCACGGCCTTGGGGGTCTCCGGGACACGCTTCAAGGGCGAAGGCTCACCCATGATCCCCATCGCGGCAAGGAACGGAGTTGAAAGGAACACGGCAACAAGACAGATCCGGCGCCCGATCATGTCATCCTCTCCTCGCGGGTGTCACGTCTTCCAGTCGCACACCTTCGCTCTCCAAGAGGGATCCCTTGGCCTTCTCGAACCGCACCCGGGCCTTCCAATACTCGATCATGGATCTCAGATGATTGACCTGAGCGTTTCTCAGGTCCTCCTCCATTTTCAGCAACTGATAGTTTGTCGACAGCCCCAGGGCGAGCTTCTTCTGCTCGGCCTCGAACTGCTGTCTGGCAAACGACTGGGTGGCATCGGAGGTTCGAACCTTCTCGCGTTCGGTCTGCAGATCCCTCCAGGCCCCTTTCACCTCCAGAGAGATCTTTTCCTCCACGCTCCTGAGACTCCATAACGACTTGTAGGCGTCCATCTTGGATTGAAGATATTCGCTCTTGGCCGCACGGTTCTCCAGAGGTATCTGCAGGCGAACTCCAAAGGTCCACTGGTAGGTCTGGGTGTCGAAGAGCTCCCTGAAGCTTCTCTCGAGGCCGCCATCCAGAGGGCTCTCGCTTCGAGGCACCTCGAGCAGACCCAGGGCGACCAGGAGCCTCTCCACGTCCGTGAGCTGCGAAAGAGCAAAGAAGTCGGTCGACTCGACCGACGTGCCTCCGAGACCGTTCAGGCCCAGGACTCCGGTCAGGTCGAGGCTGGGCAGCAGTTGATTCTGCGCCACCTTGATTTGAAGATTCTTGTTTTCGAGATCTTTGCGGGCTGAACGGTATTCTGGACGACTTTTCAGGGCGACGTCAACCGCACCCTGCAGATCGATCCGTTCTTCCACAGGCACATCCGGCGGTACGTCCACGGGTGCGATCGTCACGGAAGAGCGGACGGGCGCCTCATCCCACTGGAGCAGGCCCTTGAGCCGGTCCTGGGCGCCATGCAGCACGGCGTCTGCGTCCAGCAGCTCCTCCTGGCGCAAGGCAACTCCTGTTTGCGATTGCAGAAGCTCAACGGGAGCCAGTGTTCCGAGATGAACACGCCTCTCGTTCTCCCGCAGCAGCTGCCTGGCCAGGTCGAGGGAGCTCTGGCGGACACCCCGGGTTTGGAGCGCGAATACGAGATCCCAGTACGCTTGGATCACCTGAGCCACGATATCGGCGGCAAATCCTTTCCATTGCTCCTCGCTGATCCAATAGCGGTTCTCCGCCATCCGAATGGGCGCCCTCTGAAACCCGAGGCCGGCATTCTTCAAGAGAGGCTGGGCGACGGAAAAGCTGAGATGAGAGGAGTAGGAGGGGTTCAGCGTCAAGAACGTGGAGTTGCTCCCAAATCGAACCACGTCCAGCCGCAGGCCGAGCTTCGCCCCGGTTTCCACCATCTTCTCCAGGCCGACTTCCGAGGTGATCGTCCGCACTTTCAACAGGTTCGACACGTCCGCTTCGGTGCCCTGAAGTTGGCTGGAAGTCAGCTCGCTGACATAGTCGTGCAGGTAGGACGAATTCAGCACTGTATCGAACACGCCTTGCGATCGAGTGATCTCGAGCTCGGCGATGCGAGGCGTATAGCCTTCTGCGCGCATGTCGTAATTGCCCAGAACAGCCAGCCGAACGGCCTCCTTGAGGGTCAGCGGCAAAGCTTCTTCCGGTCCCTCCGTCTTCTCCCGGGCATAGGCGCGAAAGTCGACGGCTTGCGCCGGGTCCTGCGAGGTCCACTGACCTTCCAGAAGATGAAAAGGATCGGGGAACTTCTCTTCCTCGGATGCACATCGGCCTGCCGATGGCGGCCACCCCAGAAGAAGAAATAGGAGCGTGACCAGAAGAACACCCGCCTCCCCGCAAAGGGTGGGTCGCGGCTCACTCCGAAGAGGCGCCATTGTCGAAACGTCCCTTCCCACTTAGAATATCTTTATCTCAGGGCTGCAAGCCGGAACGGGAAGCTAACACAGGTAGTCAGGCGAGTCAAAGGAAACGAGAAAGACAGTCTTTCAAGAGAAGCAAGCCGAAGGCGGGCTCTTGGACACCCCTCGGTTCGTTGCGGATTGCATGCTCGGGCGGCTGGCCCGCTGGCTGAGGATCCTGGGTTGGGACACCTGGTATTTTCGGGAGATCTCTGATGCCGAGCTTCTGGATCTCCACCGGACCTCCGGTCGTGTCCTTCTCACGAGAGATACGCGGCTCGTCCGCAGCCCTGGAATCGGCGCTGCCGTCTTGATCCGCGATGATCATTGGCAAAATCAGATCCTCGAGGTGCTGAGAGCGCTGGCTTTGAGGATTGACGCCGGCAGGATCCTGACCCGCTGTGTGGTCTGCAACGGAGTCCTGAGCGGGCTGTCCGCGGATGAGGCCAGAGGAAGAATTCCGGACTACGTATTGGGTACCCAGACCCGATTCCATGTCTGCTGCCGTTGCCGAAAGATCTACTGGGGGGGTACGCACCGGCGCCATATCCTGAATGCGCTCGAGGGGCTGACCCAAGAGAAGAAGCGGAGCGGGGAGGGTACGTCCGGTTAGGAGTCAGGTGACAAAAGGCTCCGATACATTTTTTTAATACTGAGGAGTCTTGTAGCCGGCAGCCGGCGAACGGACAGCGGCCGGTAGTCGAAAACCAGCGCAAATACGGCAGATGCCGTTTTCCGCAGCCTTTCTGAGGGTGATGCAACATGCGCGTCGTTGCGGGGGTGGCGAGAGGCCGCCGGCTGAAGTCGCCCAAAAGGGCAGGCGTGCGGCCCACGCTGGGACGTGTCCGGGAAGCTCTGTTCGACATCCTGGGGGACGAGGTGCAAGGAAGCCGTGTGCTGGACCTGTTCGCCGGAAGCGGAGCTCTCGGGATCGAAGCTCTGAGCCGAGGTGCAGCCTTTGCCCTCTTTGTCGATGGCGATCCCGCCTGCATCCGTGCGGTCCGCGAGAATCTGCAGGCGTGCGGTCTCCTGGAGCGTGCGGCGGTGGTACGCGGGAACATCCCAGAAGACTGGCCCCAGATCCGGCAGGCCTGCAGGGAGAGCGGCCCCCCCTCCGGCGCAGGCCCAGGGCCGCCCCACGCATTTGACCTGGTCTTTCTGGACCCGCCCTATGGTTCCGGCATGGAACGGCAGGCCTTGGAGGGCCTGGTCCGTTTCTCTTTGCTCAGGGAAAGTGCTAGGATCGTCTGCGAACAGGGCCGAAAGCGGCAGCACGCCTGCGTATTTCCCAAGGAGCTCGGGATCGAATCCGAGCGGCGGTACGGCGACTCCATCCTGACTTTCCTGACTTATGGACCAGGGGCGAAGAACGAACATGGCGAATGCAAAGAAGCCTAAGATCACGAGTTGTGCGATCTACCCCGGGTCGTTCGATCCGATCACTTACGGCCACATCAATATCGTGAAACGGGCGCTGAAGATCTTCGACAGGATCATCGTTGCAGTCGCCGTGAACACCAGCAAGAAGACGACCTTCACGGAAGGGGAACGGCTCGAGATGATCCGGGAGATCTTCCGAGACGAGTCTCAGGTGGAGGTGGACTCTTTCCATGGCCTGCTCGTCGACTACGCGAGAGAGCGCAGGGCGCAAGCCATCCTGCGCGGCATCCGGACGGTCACGGATTTCGACTACGAGTTCCAGATGGCCCTGGCCAACAAGTCCCTCAACCCTGAAGTGGAACAGGTCTTCATGATGACCGAGGGAAAGTATCTCTACTACAGTTCCTCCATCATCAAGGAGATTGTCGCCCTGGGTGGCCCGGCCCGGGACATGGTGCCGGAGCGGGTTGAGAAACGACTGCGAGAAAAGCTCTGTGGGGCCTCGGGCAGAGTCCTGTCAGCCTGAAGAGAGCGTTCCTTTCAAGGAAATCCGGCGGCGTTTCACACCATGGAGTCGTCTCATGGGAGAGCGTAGGGTTGGTTCCGGGGAGGCAGAGCGCGAATTGGGCTCCTCGAAGATCCTGCTGGGTGTCACGGGGGGGATTGCCGCCTACAAGGCTGCGGAGATCGTGCGGCTCCTCAGGAAGAGAGGCCTGGACGTCCATGCCGTGATGACGCGCAACGCGCAGGAGTTCCTGAAGCCGCTGACCTTGCAGGCGTTGTCCGGGAACCCGGTCTGGACCGATACCTTTCAACTCACGAATGAGCAGCAAATCGGGCATATCCGGCTGGTCGATAGGTGCGGCCTTCTCCTGGTGGCTCCGGCCACCGCAAACGTGCTGGGCAAGGCGGCAAGCGGGATTGCCGACGATCTGCTGACAACCATGATCTGTGCCGCGACCCGGGTTCCCGTGGTCTTCGCTCCCTCCATGAATGTCCACATGTATCAGAACCCCATCACTCAGGAAAACATCCGGAAGCTGAGGCAGTTCGGGTATCATTTCATCGAACCCGACGCGGGCGAGCTTGCCTGCGGGTACGAAGGAGTCGGAAGGCTTGCCGACCCGTGCGTGATCGTAGAAGCGGTCCTCCGCCTGCTCGGGCCCAAAGACCTCGGCAGCGAGCGGATCCTGGTGACGGCCGGCCCCACGCAGGAGGAAATCGACCCGGTGCGCTTTCTGACGAACCGCTCGTCTGGGAAGATGGGCTATGCGATCGCCCGGGCCGCCAGTCAGAGGGGCGCGTCGGTAACGCTCGTCAGCGGGCCGAGCCCATGCGTGGTCCCGGAGCGGGTGTGCTTCGTTCCGGTGAAGAGCGCCGAGGAGATGAGGGCCGCGGTCTTGAACGCCTTTTCCGACTGCACGGCGGTTGTCATGGCGGCGGCCGTGTCGGATTACCGGCCGGCGGACAAGGCGGCGCACAAGATCAAGAAGCACGAAGGTCCTCTGACGCTCCGCCTCGAGAGGACTCCGGACATCCTGCTGGAGCTGAGCCGCCAAAAAGGCGACAGGGTTCTCATCGGATTCGCAGCGGAGACCGAGTCTCTTATCGGTCATGCCGAGGAAAAGAGAAAGAAAAAGAAGCTCGACCTGATCGTTGTGAATGACGTATCCCGCCGGGACATCGGATTCGAGTCCGACAACAACCAGGTCCACTTCATCGATGGGCAAGGCAGGGTCACGGACCTCCCGCTTCAGCCCAAGGAAGCGCTGGCCCATCGGATCCTGGACCAGATTCCGCTGATCCGGTGTTCCGCCACGACTGCCGGCACGTAGACCCGACCGGGGAGGATCGAGTCATCCTCTGTCGGCGCAAGCCGCACCGACAGGTGCCCTCTCAAGATTTCGTCAGCAGGGGAGAGGGAAATCCGTCCTTGTCGGGCTGGAAAGAGAGCAGGATCCGCTGGTAGACGCCCGGCTCCAATTCCCCTTTTTTCTGCAGAGCCCTCAGGGTCTTCTTCAGCCACTTCGCAGAATGCAGCGCCTGCTTGCCGATCGGATCCTGCCTGAGACAGGCAGCCCTGTCCAAATGGACAAGGAAGTCCAGATTGACGCGAGAGGAGAGATTTCGGTAGCGGGTGAAATCCCTGCCGTGGAGCTTCCAAACCGATTTTCCCGAATGGTTCTGGAGCATCCGCTGCCACTGGTGCATGCGGTTGATCATGATGAGACTGTGGAAAATCCGCTTGTCCGTGCGGAACGAGAAAAGGGTCCTCTTGACCACCTTCTCCATGAGGTCGTCGTCTTCGGCCAGGGGAAGCCCTGCAATCTCCTTGGCCAGGTCCCAGAGCTCTCTGCGGACGAACGCATCGAAGCGGATCTCCCAGTAGATGTGACGAAAAGTTTTGGCCGGGTAGGTCCGGACCAGGCATTCCGGTATGAAGTGATTGTGCGCGACGGTGTCCGCAGCAAGATGGCTGAGATATCCGTAGGCAAAAGCTTCCTGGGCGGGTGACGAAGCTTCCTGCAGAACGCTCCAGCCGACCTCCCAGCTGTGGGAGTGCTCGTGGAGCTTGGCCAGACCCTTGGCGAAGATGATGTCGGCGCCGATGCAGCCGTAGAGATAGTCGTAAGGAAAGCTTTCGATCAGCATGCGGAGCCCGTGTCCGAGAAGACCCAGGCTCCGCAACGTGTCCAGCCCCATCTGGAGATGGGTGGCTGGCCCCCACGCAAGGGCTCTGGGCGGGTCCAGGAAGAGCAGAATAACCACAAGGAGTGGAGATAAGAAGAGAATCCGCAAACTATTTCTATCGTCTTTTCAGGAAGATGCGCGTAAGCTGGATCCGGGATGCACTTGAAGCGGCCGCCGTTTTCCAGTACATTCCATTAGGTTCCCATATCGTCCATCCATTCGTCCGCGACCATTTTAGGCGCCTTTACCGGGTCTGTAAAGGCCGCCTGACCGAGGGAGCTCATCCCGATGAAGAGAGCATTCGTGAGGCGCCCCCGTCACAAGAGGGCCGGGACCGTCCGCCGCATTCTTTTGCTCGCCCTTCTGGCGGCAGGGGCTTGGCGGCTGTGGGGTTCGTCCGCCGGACATTCGGCCGACCGGTTCGTTCTGGTTACCGACATCCGCAGCACCATCAACCCGGGCATCAGCAACTTCGTCGGCAAGACGATCGAAGAGGCTGCCCGGGAAGGGGCCGCATGCATCATCCTGCAGATGGACACTCCGGGCGGTCTCGATACGGCCATGCGCGACATCGTACAAGACGAGCTCAACTCGCCCGTGCCGGTCGTGGTCTATGTGGCTCCCAGCGGCGCCCGCGCCGCCTCGGCGGGCGTCTTGATCACCCTGGCGAGCCACATCGCGGCCATGGCTCCGGGGACAAACATAGGGGCAGCGCACCCCGTAGGCCTCGGCGGCGGTCAAACGGACGAGACGATGCTCAAGAAAGTCGAGAACGACGCGGCCGCTTACGCGAGGAGCCTGGCCGAACAGAGGGGCAGGAACGCCGATTGGGCCGTGAAAGCCGTTCGCGAGAGCGACTCCATATCGGCCGAAAAGGCACTCGAGTTGAAGGTGATCGACCTGATCGCACCTGACCTGACGGACCTGATCCGCAGGATCGACGGTCGTGAAGTGAAAACGGTTGCGGGCGTTCAGAAGCTCGAGCTGAAGGACCTTCCGATTCGAAAGAAGGAAATGAACTGGCGATTTCGGCTTCTGGACACGCTGAGCAACCCGAACATCGCCTACATTCTGATGGTGTTGGGCTTCTACGGCCTGTTCTTCGAGCTGTCCAGTCCCGGCGTCATTTTCCCCGGGGTGTTCGGCGCCATCTGCCTCATTCTGGCCTTCTTTGCCCTGCAGACCCTGCCGGTGAATTATGCAGGGGTCCTGCTGATCCTGCTGGCAATCCTCTTGTTCATCGCCGAAATCAAGGTGACCAGTTACGGCGTGCTGACGCTGGGCGGGATCGTGGCGATGGTCCTGGGCTCTCTCATGCTCTTTGAATCGCCGGAGCCTTATCTGAGAGTCTCCTGGTACATCATTCTTCCCACCGTGGCGACGACGGCCGCCTTCTTCGTCTTCGCTCTCTCCTTCGCCCTGAAGGCGCAGATGGCCAAACCCACCACGGGCCAGGAAGGGCTCATCGGTATGCACGGCCGCGTCGTGGTGCCTTTGAGACCGGAGGGCAAGGTGTTCGTGCACGGCGAGTTCTGGAATGCCCACAGCGAAGAGGAAATCGACAAGGACGAGGCGGTCGAAGTCGTCGGAGTCTCGGACTTGATGCTGAGGGTGAGGCGGCTTTCGAGGAAGGCGTCGTAGACGAATCAACGAAACTGAAGCAGAGGAGGAGCGGAAATGTCCGTATCGTTGTTGGCCGTGCTGATCATCCTGGGACTGATCCTGGCAAGCGCGATCCGTGTTTTGAGGGAATATGAAAGAGGCGTGATTTTCCGGCTGGGCAGGCTCATCGGCGCCAAGGGGCCCGGTCTGATCTTGTTGATTCCGGTGGTCGACAAGATGCAGAAGGTCAGCCTGCGGCTGGTGACCCTTGACGTGCCGCCCCAGGACGTGATCACCAGGGACAACGTCTCCGTCAAGGTGAACGCGGTCATCTACTTCCGGGTCATGGACTCGAACAAGGCGATCGTCGAGGTCGAGAACTATCTCTACGCCACCTCACAGCTTGCCCAGACGACCTTGCGGAGCGTCCTGGGCCAGGTGGAGCTCGACGAGCTCCTGGCGGAGCGCGACAAGGTCAACGACC
The DNA here is from genome assembly GCA_040756235.1 of bacterium. Classification (GTDB taxonomy): domain Bacteria; phylum Desulfobacterota; class DSWW01; order DSWW01; family DSWW01; genus JBFLZG01. Next base: position 197,382 of record JBFLZG010000002.1, read on the forward strand.
GCCTGCAGGAGATCCTGGATCGACACACCGATCCTTGGGGCATCAAGGTCACCACGGTGGAAGTGAAGCACATCGATCTTCCGCAGGAAATGCAGCGGGCGATCGCCAGGCAGGCCGAGGCGGAGCGGATTCGAAGGGCCAAGGTCATCGCCGCCGAGGGCGAATTCCAGGCCGCTGCGAGACTCCAGGAAGCGGCGGCCATCATGGGGACGCAGCCGATCGCCCTGCAGTTGCGGTACCTGCAGACCCTGACCGAAATCGCTGCGGAGAACAACTCCACGACGATCTTTCCGATCCCCATCGACCTGCTCTCGCCGTTCATGCGCAAGACAGGTTAGCCGCTCGGGATGCCGGGGGCCGTTCCATGAGGTTCCGAGAATGTCCAGGATTGGGTTCACGACTTCGATCCCGATCGAAGTGCTGCTTGCGGCTTCTCACCAGCCCGTGGATTTGAACAATCGCTTTATCAGCCATCCTGAGCCGTTGCGCCTGGCCCGGAGTGCGGAGGCGCACGGCTTTCCCACGACCTGCTGCGCCTGGATGAAGGGGATTTACGCCGCGCTCTCTGAAGTGGGCGTGGACGAAGTGATTGCAGTCGTGCGGGGCGACTGCAGCCAGACCCAGGGGCTCATGGAAATTCTGCAGATGGAGGGGATGCCGGTCCATCCCTTCGCCTATCCGTACGATCGGTCTGCCGCTGCGATGGAGATGGAAATCAGGAACCTGATGGATCGGTACGGGGTGGAGATCGATGCCGTGGAGAGGGCGAAAGAGCGCCTGGACCGGATTCGCGCAAAGCTCGCGGACCTGGATCGCCTCTCCTGGGAACACGACCGTGTGCGTGGCGAGGAAAACCACCGGTTTCTGGTGTGCAGCAGCGACATGAACGGAGACCCGGATCGGTTCGAAGCGGAGCTCGATGTTTTCCTCGCAGAGGCCAGGCAAAGAAGGCCCTTCCGAAACGAAATCCGACTCGGCTTCCTGGGGGTGCCGCCTATCTGGAAGGACCTCTACGCCCGGACCGAGCGACAGGGCGCCCGCGTGGTCTACAACGAGATCCAGAGGCAGTTCAGCATGCCGGGCTTTGCCGGCGACCTGGTCGCGCAGTACCTGGCTTTCACCTACCCGTACGACGTCTTCTTCCGCCTTGCGGACATCCGCAGAGAGGCGGCCCGCAGGCGGATCGACGGTTTCATCCATTACGTACAGGCCTTCTGCTTCCGGCAGATGGAGGACAGGATCCTCCGCCGTTACCTGGATCGACCCATGCTGACGCTCGAAGGGGACATGCCGGAGCCGTTGGATGCCAGGACCACGACCCGGCTATCGGCTTTTGTCGAAATGCTGGCCGACCGCAAGAGGAGCGACCATGCGTCTTCCTGGTCCGGAAATTGACTTTCGGAGCGGGGTCCGTTAGCTTTGTCCGAATATTTCAAGCCCTTTCAGAAGATTTCGATGGACTCCGCGGCAACTCACCAGGCAGACAAAGAGCTCTCGGCGGATCGTGCAGGTTTCTCGCAGAAAGACGGCGCCGCGGAAGAGGTGTTCCGGACCGAGCGTTACAGCTACGAGCTGCCGCGCCATCTGATCGCGCAGAGTCCCCTGGAGGAGCGGGACCAGTCGCGCCTGATGGTTCTCAGGCGTCGAGGCGGCGAGTCCCTCCACGCTCGCTTCGATCAGATCCGGCAGCACCTCCGGGAAGGCGACCTGCTGGTCGTGAATAATTCCAGAGTCTTTCCTGCGCGTATCCTGGGCAGGAAGCTCTCCGGCGGAAGGGTGGAGGCGCTCCTCATCCGCCCTGCGTCGGTCTCGCCGAGGTCTTCCGATCAGGCCGAGCCGGCCGGCCGAGACGCCGGAGAATGGCTGTGCCTGATCCGGTGCTCGGGCCGTTTGCAGCCCGGGCAGGTTCTCGATTTTCCGGATGGCGTTCGGGGCGAGGCGATCGGCCCTCACGAAGAGGGGCTTTGGAGGTTGCGCTTCGATCGGAGCGGGCCCGAGTTTTACGCGTGGCTCGACAAGGCCGGTCAGGTCCCGCTGCCGGTCTACATCAAGAGGGACACTCAGTGGCCGGCGGACTCCTCGACCGATCGAGTGCGCTATCAGACGGTTTTCGCCAAGACGGCCGGGTCCGTGGCGGCGCCGACTGCGGGCTTTCATTTCACGGACAGGCTGCTCGACGAGCTGCGAGGCTCGGGAATTCGCATCTGCGAGATCACCTTGCACGTGGGGCATTCGACGTTCCTGCCCATTCGGGCCGCCGACGTCCGGCAGCACAGGCTCTGGCCCGAACGGTTTTCGATATCCGGGGAATCGGCGGAGGCAATTCGAGACGCCCGACAGGGGGGATCTCGCGTGGTGGCCGTCGGCACCACGGTGGCAAGGTGCCTGGAGTCTCTTGCAGCGGAAGGGGACGCCTACGAGGCGCAGGAGGGTTGGGCCACGGCTTTCATCCTGCCGGGGCACCGTTTCCGGTGGGTGGATGCCCTGCTGACCAATTTTCATCTGCCTCGGAGCACGCTGCTCGTTCTGGTGGCTGCCTTTGCAGGATGGGAACGGATCCGCGCCGCGTATCGCGAGGCGGTCTTGAAGGAATATCGGTTTTACAGCTACGGCGACTGCATGCTCATCGAAGCGGACAGCTGCACACGATGATCTCGTTCGACGTGACGGCCGGAGGCGCGAGCGGCCCGCGCTGCGGGCGGCTGACGACCGGCCACGGTGCGGTGGAGACGCCGGTCTTCATGCCCGTAGGGACGCACGGCTCGGTGAAGGCGTGCAGCACGGAGGATCTCGTCGAGCACAAGGTCGGCATGATCCTGGCCAACACGTATCACCTGTATCTGAGGCCCGGACACGAGGCCGTGCACGCTCTCGGTGGTCTGCATCGCTTCATGAGCTGGCCCGGGCCGATCTTGACGGACAGCGGAGGATACCAGGTACTGAGCCTCGGGGCGCTGCGGACGCTGTCGGACGAGGGGGTGCTGTTCCGGTCGCACCTGGACGGGTCGATGCATCTGCTGACGCCTGAAAAGGCGACCGAGGTGCAGGAGCTGCTCGGTGCCGACATCGCGATGGCGCTCGACGTGTGCATCGCCTTTCCATACACGCGGGCCGCGGCGAAGGCGGCCATGGAAAGGACTCTGGACTGGGCGAAAAGGTGCCGCGAGTCGAGCAGGGAAGGGTCTCCGGCCCTGTTCGGCATCGTTCAGGGCGGGGTCTTCCCGGAGCTGAGGTCGGCCTGCGCCAAGGCCCTTGCCGAGCTGGATTTCTCAGGATACGCCCTGGGTGGGCTCGGGGTGGGAGAGGAGAAGGAGGCGACCTTCTCTACGGTCGAGCGCACCGTGGAATGCCTGCCGCCGCACGCGCCCCGATATCTGATGGGCATGGGGACCCCGGAGGACCTGGTCGAGGCCGTGGCCCTCGGCATCGACATGTTCGATTGCGTGCTGCCGACGCGCAACGCGAGAAACGGCACCCTGTTCACGCGCTTCGGAAGAATCCACATCCGGAATAGCCGGTATGCGCTGGACGAGCGGCCGATCGAGCCCGGCTGCGGCTGCTCTACCTGCAGGAGCTACAGTCGTGCCTATCTCCGCCACCTGTTTCTGTCCAGAGAGCTTTCCGTCTATCGGTTCAACAGCATTCACAACCTCTTCTATTACCAGGATCTGATGGAAAGGATGCGCGAAGCCATTCGCAACGACCTGTTCGCCGCGTTCCGGCGGGAGTTTCTTGAGAATCTAACCCGTGTGGAAGAGGACGAGCCCGAAGCCCTCGAGGCCGGGCCGCGGGCGGGAATCGACGACAGCCGACGATCCTGGATCGACGACAACTCAAGCCGCAAGGAGGTATGAAGGTGATGGATTTTGCGTACGCTATGGGACCCGGAGCTGGAGGTGGGGGCGGAGCAGCAGGAGGTGGAGGGTTGGCCGGGGCTTTGGTGCCCCTCCTGCTGATGTTCGTCGTGTTCTACTTTCTTCTCATCCGCCCTCAGCAGAGGAGAAGCCGCCAGCACAGAGAGCTGCTGGACGCGCTCAAGCGAGGCGACGAGGTGATCACGAGCGGCGGCATCCACGGCAAGATCACCGGGCTCACCGAAGGCGTCGTGACCCTGGAAGTGGCGGACAAGGTCCGCATCAAGGTTCAGAGAGGCAATATCTCCGGCTTGAAGCCGAAGTCCGCTTCCGAGAAGACGGAATGAACGATGCCGGCCGGGCCCTCGAGGCTCCGCCCCTGTCGTCGACGGCCGAGGCGGAAATCGAGGGAGACCTTTCGACCCTCTTTCGCTGATGGTTGGACGAGACGATGACCAAGAGCTTGAAATGGAAGTTCGTGCTCACCGGAGTCGTGCTGCTCGGCGCGGCCTTTTTCCTCGCACCCACCCTTACCGATCGACTGCCGGAATGGTGGAAGAGTCATCTCCCCGCCGAGAAGGTGCAGCTCGGGCTCGACCTGCAGGGAGGCATCCACCTGGTCCTGGAGGTAGAGGCCCAGAAGGCGGTGGAGAACACGACCGAGAGAAGCATCGACGACATGAAGGAGGCCCTCCGAAAGAAGGACATCTTCTACGATCGGATCGAGAGACAGGGGTCGAGCCAGATGGTGATCGAAGGGGTAAGCCTTTCGGACCGGGAGCGGTTCGACGCCATCTTGGCCGAACAGTTCGGGAACCTCAAGCTATTTTCCACGACTCCGGGTGACCGGGGCGTCCGCTACGTCATGGGGCTGACGGACAGGGAGAGCCGCCAGATCGAGGAGGGGGCCGTCGACCAGGCTCTGGAGACGATCCAGAACCGGATCGACCAGTATGGCGTCGCGGAACCGACGATCCAGCGGCAGAGCGACAACCGGATCCTCGTGCAGCTGCCCGGCGTCAAGGACCCGGATCGGGCGATCAAGCTGATCGGACAGACGGCTGTGCTGGAATTCAAGATCGTGGACGAGGAGCACAGCCTCGACGATGCGCTCAAAGGAAACGTTCCGGAGGGGAGCGAGATCCTCTACGAACGCGTCTACGAGCCCGAGACGAACCGGACGAAGAAGATCCCTCTGCTCGTCAAGAAGCGGACTCTCATGACGGGCGACGTCATTTCGGAAGCCCGCGTGGAGATGAGCCGGCAGTTCAACCAGCCGCACGTGGCGATCCGCCTCAATTCGCGCGGCTCCAGGCTGTTCGATCAGATTGCCGCGGAGAACGTGGGCAAACGGCTGGCGATCATCCTGGATAACAGCGTCTATTCCGCTCCGGTGATCAAGCAGGAACGCTACGGCGGTCAGGCCGTGATCGAGGGCAACTTCACGACGGAAGAGGCGCACGACCTGGCCATCGTGCTCAGGGCGGGGTCCCTTCCGGCGCCGGTGGAGATCGCCGAGAAGAGAGCCGTGGGGCCTTCTCTGGGGTCGGATTCCATCCGTCAGGGGGTTATCTCCATTCTCGTCGGCGGGCTGCTGGTCATCCTGTTCATGGCAGTCTACTACAGGACGGCCGGGCTCGTCGCCGATCTGTCCCTGATTGTCAACCTGGTGATGATCCTGGCGAGCCTGGCGGTGCTCGGCGCCACCCTGACTCTTCCGGGAGTGGCGGGGATCGTGCTGACCCTGGGCATGGCGGTCGATGCCAATGTCCTGATCTACGAGAGGATGCGCGAGGAATTGCGCGTCGGCAAGAACATGAGGGCCGCGGTGGATGCCGGCTTCAAGCGCGCCATGCTGGTCATCCTGGACTCGAACATCACCACGCTGGTTGCCGCGCTCGTGCTTTTTCAGTTCGGCACCGGTCCCGTGAAGGGCTTTGCCGTCACACTGAGCATCGGCGTGTTCTGGACGGTCGTGCTCGCAATTTTCTTCACCCGCGAGATCTTTGACTACCTGGTCCTCGTGAGACGGGTCAAGACGGTCGCAATCTGACGGGGGGCTGCCTGCTCGGGCATTCGTCGTCGTACGGAGAGGCTCTCATGCAACTGATCAAGCCGAATACGAATTACGATTTTCTGCGATGGAAGATCATCGCTCCCATCTTTTCCGGACTGCTCATTCTGGCAACACTCATTTCCCTATGGATCCGCGGCGGTCCGAACTACGGGATCGACTTCAGCGGAGGCATCCTGGTTCAGCTGAAGTTCAAGAATGAGGTCAGCGCAGGAGAGGTAAGGGAGGCCCTCGGGGACCTGGGTCTCCGCCACCTGCTCGTGCAGCGCTTCGGGGCCAAGGCGGATAATGAATACCTGGTCCGGGTCGAGCAGACGGAGACGGACCTGAACGCCCTTTCCCAGAGGATCGAGACGGCCCTGAAGGAGCGTTTCGGGCCCGACAGCACCGAGGTGAGACGGACGGAAATCGTGGGGCCCAAGGTCGGAGCGGAGCTTCGCAAGAAGGGTCTCCTGGCAGTCCTCTACTCCAACATCGGAATCTTGATCTACCTGACTTTCCGTTTCGAGTTTCGGTACGCGCTCGGGACGGTTCTGGCCGTGGTGCATGACGCCCTCATCACGATAGGCGTGTTCTCGCTTCTGAACAGAGAAATCGACCTTCCCGAGGTCGCCGCGATCCTCACGATCATCGGCTACTCCGTGAACGATACGATTGTCTTGTTCGACCGGGTGCGTGAGAACTTGCGGAAGATCCGCAAGCAGGCCCTGGAGAAAGTCCTGAACACGAGCATCAACGAGACGCTGAGCCGCACGATCCTGACTTCTCTGACGGTGCTCGTGGTCGTCATCGTTCTTTTCTTCTTCGGGGGCCCGGTCATTCACAACTTCGCCCTGGCCATGCTCGTCGGGTGTATCGTCGGCACTTATTCGACCGTTTATATCGCGAGCCCGATCGTCCTCTTGTGGGGCTACGTCAAAGAGAGGACCATGAAGACGAAGTCGGCTCGGCCTGCGGCAAAGAAGCTGGCACGCTAGGTCTGCCCATTACCCACAAATTACCGACCGCGAATATGCAACGTCCCCATTCTGGAGAGAATGTCGTTTCTTCTACCTTCTCCCCCTCGCCGAGGGGAGAAGGTCAGGATGAGGGGTGGAGCTGATGCTGCTCGTGTTGGCGTCCCCCTCACCCTGTCCCTCTCCCTCGAGCGCGGGGGAGAGGGGATTTCGAGAGTGAGGGGACGATGACGCTGCTCGGGACCCTTCTCTTCTTTCTTGTCCTTCTTTTCGGGATCGCCTCGCTTCTCTTCGGGCTGCCGGGTACCGTGATCATCCTGCTGGCGGCCGCGGTGTGGGCATGGGCGAGCGGCTTTCGGGAGATCACCGGCGGCATGCTGCTGGTCCTCGCCGCGCTCACGCTGTTTGGAGAAATCTCGGACTACCTCTTTGGGATCCTTGGAGCCAGGCGCTACGGGTCCTCGGGGGGCGGAATCGCTTTCTCCATCGCAGGAGGTTTGGTCGGAGCGGTGATCGGTGCCCCTTTTCTGTTCGGGTTGGGGGCGGTCCTGGGTGCCTTTGCCGGCGCTTTCGCCGGGGCCGTTCTCTATGAGCTGTTCTCCTACGGCTGCGGCCAGTGGCGACAGGCATTGAGGAGCGGCTGGGGAAACTTCCTCGGAAGGGTGATGGGGATGATCACCAAGGTAGCAATTGCCGTGGGCATGGTGGTGTGGATCGCCGTCACTCTCCTTTGAGAGGCTGTCGATAAACGGCCATCTGCGGCGTTGCGCTCGTGGGGCATGGAGGCGGGGGAGCCTGCCCCGGCGAAGGCCGGAATCCACCGTGACTCCCGGCTCGTTCCTCAGGATTTGACTCGGGCCGTCCATGGCCCTCGCCCTACGGGCGCATCATCCTCGCGGATGATGCGCCCAATTCCGCTGTCCTGCGGAATGGTCGCGCGCCTTGCATCTGGCCATTTCTCAACAGCCTCTCAAGGGCTTTGTCGAAAAATACGGCTCGCCGCAGCATGGTACGGTGACAGATGCGCAAGGATGTCTGCCTTCCGTTGTATGAATGGGTCCTGCGGGCTGCGGATTCCGATTTGTGCGCCTCCCTGGCCTCGAGCTGGAATGTCTCCGCTCAGGCTGCCCACATCCTCTATCACCGCGGTTTGCGCACCTCGGAAGACGGAGCGCGGTTTCTCGCGACTTCCCTGAAGGGGATGCGTTCGCCTTTCCTGCTGCGCTCCATGGAGCAGGCGGTCGAGCGCGTCATGCGCGCGGTGCTGCGCAGGGAAAGGGTGCTGGTCTATGGTGACTACGATGTGGACGGCATCACGGCCACGGCCATTCTGGTCCACTTTCTCCGCTACGCCGGCCTGCAGCCCTTCTACTATGTTCCCGATCGCTTGAGCGAGGGGTACGGCTTTCACCCGGAATGGGTGCGCCGCTTCCACAACGAAGGCGTGCAACTCATCATCACCGTGGATTGCGGCGTCTCGGCCCACGAGGCGGTTGGGCTCGCGCAGTCCCTCGGCATCGATGTGGTTGTCACGGACCATCACGAATGCCAGGGCCGGATCCCCCCTGCTCTGGCCGTGGTCAACCCCAAGCAGCCTCGCGAGGGGTTCCCGTTTCGGGACCTCGCCGGCGTGGGCGTCGCCTTCTATCTGGTCGTGGCCTTGCGCACGCGTCTGAGAGAATGCGGGCTGTGGGAGAGAAAACCCGAGCCGGTGCTGCGTGACTATCTCGACCTCGTGGCGTTGGGCACGCTGGCCGACATGGTCCCCCTGCAACAGGAGAACCGCCTGTTCGTCAAGCACGGGTTGGGGGAAATTTCGGCCGCCCGGCGGCCCGGGGTCTCCGTGCTCAAGGAGCAGTCGGGAATCAGAGGCCACGTCTTTCACGCGCGGCCGATCGTCTACCGGATGATCCCGCGGATCAACGCTCCCGGGCGGCTGGGGAGCGCCCTGGAAGGATTGGAGATGCTGCTTTGCGAGGACCTGGAGCAAGCGAAGCGCATGGCCAGGGGTATCGAGGACCGCAACCACCAGAGAAAATCGATCGAGGAGGCGGTTTACCAGGAGGCCTTCCGTCTGGCCGAGAAGCATCTCGGCATCGCCGAGCAGCCGGTCCTCGTGCTCGGTTCGGAGAAGTGGCACAAGGGCATTCTGGGGATCGTCGCTTCTCGACTGGTTGAGGATTTCCAGCGTCCTGTCGTGCTCCTGTCTTTCGACGGCGATCTTGGCAAGGGGTCGGTGCGGACCGTTGAAGGGTTGGACATCCTGGCTGCTCTGCTTTCCTGCCGCGAGCACCTGGAGGAGTTCGGAGGCCACCGCTCGGCCGCGGGCATCCGGCTGCAGAGGCGCCACATGGAGAGATTCCGTCGGGCTTTTGCAGAAGCGATCCAGGCGCTGCGGGGCAGGGGAAAGATCCGGGCGCATCGACTCTTGCTCGATCTGTGGCTGAAGGAGCCGAAGCAGCTGAACGAACGGATCGTCGCGGAATTGGGACAGATGGCTCCTTTCGGCAGCGGCAATGACGAGCCGGTTTTCGGGATGGAGAGGGTGTCATTCTTTGATTGCCGAGCGGTCGGAGAGAACCACTTGAGGCTGAGCGTGGGCGACCCGGCGTGCCGCTTCGAGGCAATCGGGTTCGGGATGGCGAACGGGCCTCTGACGAGGCAAGCGGGATGCACATGGGATATCGCCTTCACCCCGGAGCAGGACGAGTGGCAGGGAAAATCGCAGATGCGTCTTCGTCTCGTGGACATTCGGCCCTCTGGATCCCCTCCTCCGGCGCCTTGTTGCATTACAGGCGAGCCGGAAACCGTATAGGCCGCGGCAAGCGGATCATCGCAGAGGAGCAGGCTTCGGGTCACCGGGGAACGCCGAGTTGATTTCCCGCAAGCGAAGCATTAGCTTGGAGTTCGGCCGGTCGAGCCAAGCAGGCCGATCTCATTTGTACGCTGCGGCCGTGGGGTGGGTGGAGAGAACCGATTCGACCTCTTGCCGAAGAGAGGGCCTGAAGGTCATGCCCAAGACGGAGGAGAGGCGGGAAGGGCTGGAGAAGTGGATCGAGCAGCGCATCCGCAAGGCCCTCGAGAATATTCCGCTTCCGTTCGAAAAAAAGCTGGCTCAGCTCAGGGAGAGAATCGAGGGGATCCAGAAGCGATGCCAGCTCCTGTCCTGTCGGATTGAACGCCCTGTATCGCCGTCCAACGGCGCCGCCCGGAGCGAGAAGGACCCGGAAGCGTCGGAAACGATGAAACCGCCCGTCTGAACCCGGCGCGGGACCGCTGCCGTCAGCCTTCCTTTGGCACAAAGGGCCGCGCCCGTTGTTGTCGACTGCCCTGGCCGCACGTGCACCCGGGCGGCTCCGCACGCGGCAATTCTCATTCTTCCTGCCTCTGGTGGCTTCGGGCTCCTCTCCACCGCCGGCTGGTTGACTGCCAATGACGCGCTGTGTTAGGTTGACCCCGCGTGGATTCCTCGAACGCGGAAGAAAGGCATGGAGTGGAGAATGCACAAGAGGAGATTCAACTACACGCTCCTTACCAGCCGAGAGGCAGCCGTCGAGCTCGACATGAGCCCGGATCTGGTCAACAGCCTGGCCCGCTGCCGCAGGCTCCCTGCGTCCAAGGTCGGCCGGCAGTGGCGCTTCAGGAAGAGGGACGTCACCCTATTCAAAAAGCAGCTGCAGAGGGGACTCCAGGCTGCTTGAGCCCCCAAGGGTGAGTCTGCCTCCGCGCTGGCGTGGCTGCTGTCAGCGCCCGCGCGCTCAACGGGCCGTCGAAAAAGGCGCATCCGCGGCCCCCCTGTTACCAGGAAGAACTTGTAGGGGCGAAACATTTTTCGCCCCTACGTCTTTCTTTTGGTTCTCAATGTGCCTGGACGGGTGAAGATACGGGAGTCGCCTCGTGCCCGGCTGCATGGGAGGGCGCCTGCGGAAGGACCACCGCTTCGACCATGCGATCCGGGTCCAAATACTTGCGCGCTACCCGGCGCACGTCCTGAGCGGTAACCGCCTGAATTCTTGCCGCATAGTGCTTGTACGAGTCGTATCCGAGACCGTAGAGCTCGTCGAAGGCGATGACGGCAGCCTGAGCGGAGTGGGTCTGGAGACCCAGTTCGAAGGTTCCGGTCAGATAGCGCTTGGCCCTCTCGAGCTCCTCGGCCGGCACCTCCGTTTCACGGAGTCTCAGCAACTGGCTTTTGATGCCCCGGATTGCGACATCCCTCTTGCTCGGGCTGGTCGCAATGTAGACTCCTACAGCGCCCGGCTCCATCCCTTCGCGCGTGAAGGACGAGACGGAATAAGCAAGACTCTGCTCGTCGCGAAGCTGAAGAAAGAGACGGCCCCCCTGCCCGGAAAGGATCGCATCCATGACGGACAGGCTGTATCGGTCCGGGTCCGCATGGACCGCACCCCGCCCGCCCAGGACCAGATGGGCCTGGAGCTTCTCCGCGGAGACCTCCCGCTTGAGATCCGGTGTCGGCCCGCCCTTGCAGCCGTCCCAGCTCTCCGCAGGGCGCTGAAAGGACGCGCGGGGCATTTCAGCCAGGAGCCGCTTGGCCGTCTCCACCCCTTCTTGCGTCGATACGTCCCCCACGATCGCCAGGACGAGATTGTCTGAGACGGCATGCCGCCGGTAATAGGCCGCCAGATCCTCTCGGGTCATCTTCCCGATCGTCTCGGCCGTACCGAGAGGGTCCATGCCGTACGGACAGCGAGGATAAAGCCCCTTCCAGAAAAGCTGGAAGACGAGCCCTGCCAGGTTGTCCTCCCGCGTCCGGATCGCGGACAGGATATCCTTTCGCTTTTTCTCGAGCTCCTCTTGCGGGAAACTGGGGTGCAACAGGACGTCCGCAAACAGCTCGAAGGCGGGCAGGAAATTGGAGCTCAGCGACTCCGCGCTCAGGCCCAGGCTGTCCCTCCCGGAGAACCCGGACAGAGAGCCGGCCAGCGATTCGATTTCGTTTGCGATGCGGGCGGCAGAGCGGGAAGAGGTCCCCATGGTCAGCATGCTGCCGGTGAAGTTGCTGATCCCGTTCGTCTCTTCGTTCTCCGTGAGAAGCCCTCCCAGAAAGACCGCGCGCAGAGAGACCAGGGGCACGGCGTGATCCTCCTTGACGAGAAGGCGTGCGCCGCCGGGAAGCTCGACTCGCCGGATGGCGTCTTCTGCCTGACCTTGAAGAGGTCGTTGGTCCGCGAAGAGCGCTTGGACCTCGGAGTACGCTCGGGCCGCCGATTCCAGGAGCGCCGTTTCGGTCAACGCACGGTCCTGGGCGGCATGGGGCAGGAGGACGCCGATCGTGATGTTGCTCGGCTCCAGGTATTTTCTTGCCACCCGGAGAACATCTTCACCGCGCACCGCTCGCAGTGCGGCCAAATACTTCTGGCCGAAATCCAGGTCTCCGGCAATCGCCTCGTAGTAGCCCAGCTCCCTGGCCTGGCCGCCTACGGTTTCCTGCTGATAGATGAAGTCGCTTTCGATCTGCAGCCGCGCCCTGCGGAGCTCTTCGTCGCCGAGAGGCTGACGGGCGGTCTGATACAGCTCCTTCAGGATCGTATGGAGAGCTTCGCCCAGATCTTCCGTGTCCATATCGGACGACACCAGCATCATGCCAGGGTCCTTGGGCGTCATCGAGTAAGCCTGCACGGAGCTCACGATTCTCTTGTTCATGCGCAACGCCCGATAAAGCCTGGAGCTCCTCCCGTGCCCGAGGACTTGTGCGAGAACGTCGAGCGCGGGCACGTCCTCGTGAGTGAGCTGAGGGATATGGAAGCCGAGCTCCAGGTGAGCCTGTTTGGCCTCACCCCTGAGCAGGACCGCCCTCGGACGGTTCTGGGACGGCTCCTGGAGGTGCGCGCTGACAGGAAGCTTCCGCGCCGGGATCTTGCCGAGCCGGGCTTCGAGCCGAGGAAGGAGACGATCGGCGTCGAAATCTCCGGTCATGACCCAGACCATGTTTTCCGGAATGTACCACTTCCCGTAGAAGCGCAAGATGTCCTCTCGGGTGACCTTCCGGACCGTCTCCTCCAGACCGATCACGGGCCTCCCGTAAGGGTGCACGGTGTAGGCCTTGGCCAGGAATGCTTCGGCCAATCGACTTTCCGGCACATCCTTGGACCGGCGGATCTCCTCGAGCACGACTTCCTTTTCCTTTTCCAGCTCGGCAGGATGGAAGCTTGCGTTGTGGATGATGTCGGCCAGGATGTCGACTCCCGCGTCCATGAAACGCGAGGCCATGTTGATGAAGTACACCGTGTTCTCCCAGGAGGTGTAGGCGTTGATCTCGCCGCCTGCGGCCTCGACCTCCCTGGCGATCTGGCCGACCCCTCGGCTGGTGGTGCCCTTGAAGAGCATGTGTTCATGCAGGTGGGCGATTCCCGCTTCTCCGTCCTGCTCGTCCGTGCTGCCCGTTTTGACCCAGACCTGGATGGACACGACCGGTGCCGCGGAATTGGGCTTCAGGATCACGGTCATGCCGTTTGGAAGGACACGGCGGATCGGCGCAGCGTCGGCCACGCCTTGTTGACAGCAGATCAGAAGAGCCAGGAACACGATCGGACTCGCGGCGAGGAGGATGCGCCCGCGGCGGGACCTCTCTCGAGCACAGCCCGCCCCGAGCGGGTGGCTCTCCGGTAGCACCTCGTCCCGGCCAGGGGCGCACAGCGGCCGCGAGCCGGGGTCCTGATGGACGGGTTCCCCGCGCTTGTCCCGGACCTTGATCCGGGGCCCGCGGGGATTACGGCAACAGGGCAGGTTCGATACCTCCGCCGTGGGGCGGGCGATCAGGTGAGAACGCATGCTACCCCCGTTCATGTCCCAAGTAGCTTCAGGATCTTCCGAGTGGCCCCTGTCATCGGGTAGAGATGTAAATGATTTGGATGAATCCAGCGGTAACCGAGTTCCCCGCGGGGAGATCGGACGTTCTGAACCGGCTGCGCCCGGCAGGGGATGACCTCCAGCTCTTCCCGAAAGTGAGTATACGAGTGGCGCACCGTGAGAGCGCTCCTGCAGGGAATGCGCTCGAGAGAAACGAATCCGCGCAGGCTGTCCCACAGGCTCTGGAAAGCCCCGCTGCCGCCCTTCTTGCGGTGATCGAGCTCCGTACCTGGCAGCTCCCAGAGCCCGGCCAGGAGCCCTTCCGGAGGCCGCTTGCGAAACAGCAGCCGTCCGCGGTACCAGGCGGCCGCCACCACCGCGTGTCGCAGCGGCGTCTTCGGCTTGCGCGCGCGCGTGGGCAGCACGAGCACCTGGTCCCGGTGCAGGGCCTGGCAGACCGTCCGCAGAGGGCAGATCGGACAGCGCGGCCGCGCCGGCGTGCACACCAGAGCGCCAAGCTCCATCATGGCCTGGTTGAAGGCGGATGGATCGCCGCGCGGGAGCAGGCTGTCCGCTGTCCTCTGGAGCCCGGTCCGCACCTGGGGCCTGCGCGGGTCCTCGCTGAGGCCCAGCAAGCGGCAGAGGACGCGCATGGCGTTACCGTCGAGGGCCGCGACGGCCCTGCCGAACGCGATGCTCGAGACGGCCCGTGCGGTGTACGGACCGATTCCGGGAAGGCGCTCCAGGTCCCCCGCATCCCGAGGGATCTTCCCTCCATGTCGGGTCATGACGATGCGCGCGGCGCGGTGCAGGCTGCGCGCCCGGCCGTAGTATCCCAGGCCCTGCCAGACCAGGAGCACTTCTTCGATCGAAGCGCGCGCGAGGTGTGCGAGCGAAGGGAACCGCTCGAGAAAACGTTCGTAATAAGCGGTGGCCGTCTCGACCCGTGTCTGCTGCAGCAGGACCTCGGAAACCCAGATCCGGTAGGGATCGGCGGTGCGGCGCCAGGGCAAGTCCCTCCTGCTGGCACGATACCAGCGCAGGAGATCGGCTTGGAGCTGGGGTTTTCGTGGGGCGGGCAAGAATCGAGCTCGAGAATCGGTTTCCGTAAGCATGCCTGCTGAAGCGTTCACGCTTAAGGATAATGATCGAGCGGGCCCGGCGTCAACAAAGGGACGAGATGGGCGTCTGGGGAAAGCCCCTAGCAGCCCGGCGCCCACCGCACCACCGCAAGGAGCTCATCCTGCAGTCGGCCGTTGGATGCGATGACGCTGCGGGCGTGCAGGTCAAGAGGGCGGCCCGCTCGGTCGGCGCAGGTGCCGCCTGCTTCGCGCACGATTAGCATGCCGGCCGCATAGTCCCAGACCGATAGCTCGTACTCGAAGTAGGCATCCATCCGGCCGCAGGCGAGCCAGCACAGGTCCAGCGCAGCGCTTCCGGTCCGGCGGATGCCCTGCACGCCTGCGTGAAAGAGCGCCCGGATCCCCCCGAGGGTTCGCTCCATGACCTCGCCTCTGTCGTAGTAGAACCCGGTCGTGACCAGGGCATGCGCGAGGTCGGCGCAGGAAGAGGTCTCGATCTTCTTGCCGTTGAGGAAGGCCCCCCCTCCGTGCAGGGCGGTGAACATCTCCTTGCGAACCGGGTCGAACACGGCACCCGCCAGGACTTCTCCGTGGCGGGCATACGCGATCGAGACGCAGAAGTGAGGGAAGCGGTGGGCGTAGTTGTTCGTTCCGTCCAGCGGGTCGACGATCCAGAGGTCGGGCGCCTCGCGCGTGAATTCCGGGTGCTGCTCTTCGGTCAGAAAGGCATGGCCGGGAAAGCGCCGCCGTACCCTTTCCAGGATCGCTTCCTCGGCCTCCAGGTCCGCTGTGGTGACCAGGTTGTGAGAGGCGTTTCCCTTGTGCATGACAGAAAGCTCCGCATGCTTCCCGAGCACGATGCGGCCCGCCTCCCGGGCCGCCAGTCTGGCCAGTCGCAACACGGCTTTCATGGCGGGCTCCTGTTGCCCACGAAAATTAGATTCATCCGATCGAGCGCATGACCCGGAAGCGCCTGACCCGGAATTGTAATCTCCTGATGTTCCTGACATGATGGGGCGTGCGCGCAACGGGCCGCGCGGCGCTCCGCCGCCGGCCCGCTGCCTCTGGTCGACGGAAACGATCATGCAACCGACGCGAGATCAATTCATCCGCTACAGCCGCCAACTGATCCTGCCGGAGGTCCAGTGGCAAGGCCAGCAGCGAATTCTCGAAGCGAGCGTCCTGCTGGTCGGGCTGGGAGGCCTCGGGTCGCCCCAGGCCCTGTATCTGGCGGCGGCCGGGGTGGGCACCCTCGGATTGCTCGACGGCGACCTGGTGGACCTCACGAACCTGCACCGGCAGATCATCCATGCGACCACCGAGGTGGGCAACCCCAAGGTGGATTCCGCCGAGAGGCGCATCCTGGCGATCAATCCGGAGGTGAAGGTCAGGAAGCACAGGCTCCGGATCGGCTCCGAGAACGCGCTGGAGATCCTGGCCGGCTACGACGTCATCGTGGACTGCACCGACAATTTCCCGGCTCGATACCTGCTCAACGACGCCTGCGTGATGCTCGGAAAGCCGTTGGTGCACGGCGCGATCTACCGGTTCGAGGGGCAGGCGACGGTTTTTCATCCGGCCCGGGGCGGTCCCTGCTACCGCTGTCTGTTTCCGGCTCCGCCCCCGCCGGATGCCGTGCCGACCTGTGCCGAAGCCGGAGTGATGGGTGTCCTGCCCGGTCTGATCGGGATGATCCAGGCCAGCGAGGTGATGAAGCTGATCCTGGGAAAGGGCAAGTTGCTCATCGGCAGACTGCTCTTCTGCGATGCCCTTGCCATGTCCTTCCAGGAAATCGGCATTCGGCGAGATCCCAAGTGCCCGGCGTGCGGCGAGCGTCCGGCCATCCGGGAGCTCATCGACTACGAGCTGTTCTGCGGGCTTCGCCCCCCGGCCGGAACACCGCCCGAGGCCGCCGGCGGGGAATCCGTGCAGGCCCTGCGCGTCGTGGACCTCGGCAGGATGCTCGAGAAAGGCGAGCCGGTGGTCTTCCTGGACGTGCGGGACGATTGGGAGCGGGCCCTTTATCCTCTCGCGCAAGGGGTGCAAATTCCTCTGGGAGAGCTCAAGTCCCGCTGGGAGTCGCTGAAAGCCTATCAGCAGCGCCCGATCGTGGTCTGCTGCCTTTTCGGAGTCAAGAGCCGCCATGCGGTGCGCTTTCTGAGGAGCAAGGGCTTCGACCGGGTCTGGAACCTCCAGGGCGGTCTCGAGGAATGGTCGGTCTACCGAGAGCAGAATCCCTGCCTTCCCTGAAGACCTGCCCGTCAGATATAGCTCAGCAGAAATGTAGCTCTTGACATCCGCCGGGTGATGCGCTGCACGTGCTTCCTGTAATAAGTGCTCCGGCTCTGCGGGTTCCAGGAGGAAGGCCGCGGAAGGCTGGCGGCCAGCAGCGCCGACTCGTGCGTGTCCAGCGCGGATGCATGCTTGCCGAAATAGTGGAGCGCCGCCGCTTCTGCGCCGTAAATTCCCCGACCGAACTCCACCACGTTCAGGTAAATCTCGAGGATGCGCCGCTTCCGCAAGTGCTTCTCCAACTGGTACGTGAGGATGGCTTCTTTGATTTTGCGGACCGGGTTCCTGGACGGAGACAGCCACAGGTTCTTGGCGAGCTGCTGCGTGATGGTCGAGGCGCCGCGTGGGGGTTCGCCGTCCTGGAGCGTTTCTTTCAGGCTGTTCTGGATCTCTCCGTAGTCGAAACCATTGTGGACAAAGAAACGAATGTCCTCCCCTACGAGCACGGCCTGCTTGAGGGAAGGCGAGATGCTGCCGTAGGGCACCCATTTCCAGGAGAGGGGGGGGCCGCGGCCGGTCTTCATGCGCTCCTTCTTGTACTGCTCGATGAACGCCGTGGTCTTGGGGTTCCGGGTCGCCACCTCTTCCACCGCGGGCCAGGCGAGCACCTGCCATGCGCCCCCGGCTGCGAGAAGCAGAGCCGCAAGAAGAAAAAGACGACGGAGCTTGCCCTTGCGCAGGGTTGAAGCCCTTTTCTTCTTCCTTCGCACGCGCCCGCTCCTCGTGGCTCCATGCAGATTCACCGGGGGGCCGGCCGCCACTTGCCAGCCTGTAGAGTTCGTGCCATGCTACCCCGGTGCAGAGCCATTTTCCAGCCCCGGCGGGCGCGCGCATCGATCGCGAAGATGATCACCATCCATTTCCTCTCGGGCCTCAAGGAGTTCGTGGGCAAACACGAGCTCCGGATGCACTATTGCGGGAGCCTGTCCGCCCTCCTGGAGAAGCTGGGGGATCGCTACGGGGAGGCTTTCTGCCAGTGCCTGTTCGACCCGTGCGGGAAAGACCGGCGCAATCCGTTCCTCAAGATCCTGATCGATGGCGTGGACGTCCAGGGGGCCGATCCTGATCTCGCCGGGGACGAGACCGTTTTTCTGTTCCTGCCCATCGCCGGAGGCTGAGCATGGGCCATCCGCTCCAGATCGGCTTCCTGTCCACCCTCTACCACACGTCGCATCTCATTCGGGAACGGCAGCAGGTGGAGCACAGACTGGGCCGCGACTGCCGCTGGCGGCTGTTCGGGACCGGTCCGGAGATGATGGGGGCTTTCGGCAAAGGGGAGCTGGATCTCGGCTACATCGGCCTGCCCCCGGTGCTCATCGGGATCGCCGCAGGCACGGAGGTCGTGTGCATTGCAGGCGGGCACATCGAGGGAACGGTGATGGCGGGCCCGCCAGGCTATCGGAGCCTGGAAGAGTGCGGTGGTTTCGAGCCCTTCCTCATGCAGTTCGACCGGGCCCACATCGGCATCCCGGCCAGGGGTTCGATCCACGACGTGATCTTCCGCGAGCTCCTGGCGCGATATCCCGGTCGCTGCATCGAGATCCGGAATTATAGCTGGGCGGACCTCATTCCCTACGGGATCAGCAAGGGAGAGGTGCGGGCGGCAGTGGGCACGCCGCCGCTCGCCGTCCTGTGCGGGCGGGAGACCGGCGCCCGGGTGCTGATCCCCGCAAACGCTCTGTGGCCCTTCAGCCCGAGCTATGGGATCGTCGCCGCCCGCGCGCTGCTCTCGGAGGAAGGCCCTTTTCTCGAAGGCTTCCTTGGCCTGCACGAGGAGAGCTGCAACCTGGTTCGCCGCGCCCCCGAGGAGGCGGCCCGGATTACGGTGCGCTCCATGCCGGGGCTGGACGAGCGGTTCGTTCGGGAGACGTACCGGTTGTCACCGGGTTACTGCGCGGCCCTGCCGGAGGCTTACATCAGGTCCAGCCTGGATTTCCTGCCGGTCCTGATGCGGCTGGGCTATCTCGGGCGTTCCCTCGATCGCACGGCGATCTTCGACACGCGTTTCGTAGAGAAGGCGCACCCCGAGCCTCCGCACTACCGGGATCCTGCAAACCTGAGGCCGGCCCCGGTCTGCCATTGACACCTGCTTGACCCTCTTCTAATCTGGTAAGACCCTGATCGCAAGGGGATCTCCGAGCCCCGTTGCCCGGTTGCTGCGCTCGGGCACAGGGCCGTTGGGTTCTGCTGGAAACGGCAGGGCCTCCCGTGCTTGGAAAGGGGATGTGAGGGCGGGGCTAGCCGATCTCCAGAGCACCGGAGGTCGGTTGTTCTTTTTGGGGGGACCGGGGGCGAGCTGACATGGAGGTTCTTGCCCAGTCCTTGCCGGATGCCGTGCGCGGGTTCGCTGCCGGCGAGCGGGAGGTGCTGGAGATCATCGGGCTGTCTTTCCGGGTCTCTACCGCCTCCACTCTCGTGGCGTCCCTGCTGAGCGTTCCTGCAGGTTTGCTGCTCTTCCTCGGCCGTTTCCCGGGGAAGTCTCTTGTGCTGCAGGTGGTCAACGCCCTCATGGCCATGCCGACAGTGGTGGTCGGGCTCCTGGTGTACGGCGTGCTTTCCCGCCAGGGGCCTCTCGGCAGTCTGGGGTTGCTCTACACGCCTGAGGCGATCGTGATCGGCGAAGTCATCATGGCCCTGCCGATCATCACGGCCCTGACCCACGCGGCGTTCGAGGGCCTGGATCCGCGGGTGAGACGCACCGCGCTCACCCTCGGCGCGAACCTGTGGCATTCCTCCTGGGTCATGGTGCGGGAGGCGCGCTACGCCCTGCTCGCAGCAGTGGCGGCAGGCTTCGCGCGCGTAGTCTCCGAGGTGGGCTCTGCCCTCATGGTCGGAGGCAACATTCGGGGGTACACCCGCACGATGACGACCGCGATCGCCCTGGAGACGAGCAAAGGCGAGTTCGCTCAAGCCCTGCTGCTGGGCGTGCTGCTGCTCGCCCTGGCCCTCTCGATCAACGTGTTCGTGCGCAGCAGCCTGAAGAGGAGATCCTGAATTGGCCGGAGAGGGAGATCTGTACCGGCTGGATGGGTTGGCCAAGGTATACGGCGAAAGGCTCGTCCTGGACATCCCCGGCCTGCGGGTGCTTCCCGGTACGATCTGCTCCCTGGTGGGCGAGAACGGATCCGGGAAATCCACGCTGCTGCGCCTGCTCGCTCTCCTGGAGGAGCCGACGAGGGGCAGGCTCCTGTACCGGGGCTCGGTCCTCAACGGCTCCGGCAGCCTGCGTGCTCGAGTGCGCCGTGAAGTCACGCTGGTGGAGCAGAACCCCTATCTTTTTCACGGCACGGTGTACGACAACGTCGTCTTCGGGCTGAGGACGCGCGGAGTTCCCAAGCGGCTCTGGGCTTCCAGCGTGCAGAGGTTTGTCGAGACGCTCGAGCTGGAGGGTCTGCTCGGCCGGCCTGCTCACGGGCTGAGCGCAGGGGAAACCCAACGGGCCGCCCTGGCACGGGCGCTGGTCACCCGGCCGAAGGTGCTGCTGCTGGACGAGCCGACGGCGAGCGTGGACGCTGCCAAGATCCCGAGAATCGAGCGGCTCCTCGAGGACTTGCGGGAGCGGCACGGGACGACCATTGTCTTTTCCACTCACAATCGGAATCAGGCCGAGCGCCTGGCGGATCAGGTCCTTTTGCTCGCCGAAGGCCGGATTCAAGGAGGCTGTCCATAAATGCCCATCTGCGGCGTTGCGCTCATGGCGCGGCATGGAGGCGGGGGAGCCTGCCCCGGCGAAGGCCGGGGTCATTGCGGCGTACTCCCATGTACGCCTCAATTTCTGAACAGCCTCCCGGAGCCGAATTCTTGGACAGGCTCCTAGATGCGCGAGGAGGGCCCCCTGACTCATGAGTGACCTCAAGGAGCTGAGCCATCTGGACCCGGAAGGGTCTGCAAGGATGGTCGACGTAGGCGAAAAGCCGGTGACGCGCCGGATCGCGGCCGCCTCGGCCTTGGTGCGGATGGCGCCCGGGACCAGGGAAGCGGTTCTCGAGGGCAACCTGCCCAAGGGAGACGTCTTCAACACGGCCCGCATCGCCGGGATCCTGGCCGCAAAGCGCGTTCACGAGCTGATTCCGCTGACGCACCCGCTGTCTTTGGACTACGTGCAGGTCTCGTTCAGGCCCGAGCCCGAGGGGGTGAGGGTCTGGACGGAGGTCTCGGTAGAGGCCAGGACCGGCGTCGAAATGGAAGCGCTGACGGCCGCGGCGGTTGCCGCCCTGACCATCTACGACATGGCCAAGTCGGTGGAAAAGGGCATGGTCATATCCGACATCCGGCTGGAGCACAAGTCCGGTGGCAGGAGCGGCGTCTGGAGCCGCAGGAAGGAGTCTTAGCGCAACATGGGAAGAATACGTTCGATCAATTTGAGTGAGAAGAAGGGCACCCCCAAGACTCCGGTCGAGGAGGCCGTGCTCGTCGAGAACCTCGGCTTGGAGGGGGACGCCCACGCCGAGCCGGGCATCCGGCAGGTGAGCCTGCTTTCGGCGGAGAGCATCGAGAGGGCACGGACCCACCTGGAGGAGCGTGCGCGGCGGGCGTCGGTTTCCCTCGTGCCGGGTGTGTTCGCCGAGAACCTGACGACCGAGGGGATCGACCTGTCGCCCCTGGAGATCGGCTCTCTTCTCCAAGTGGGTTCCGGGGTCGTCCTGAGGGTCAGCAAGATCGGCAAGGAATGTCACCACGGATGCGTGATCTTTCGGCAGGTCGGCGATTGCATCATGCCGCGTCAGGGGATCTTCTGCGAAGTCCTCAAGGGCGGGCGCGTACGGAAGGGAGACACGATTGAAAGAGTCAGCGGCTAGCAAGCCGGTCGATACGCTGCGGATCTCGATCACCGACCGCTGCAACCTTCGCTGCCGGTACTGCATGCCCGCGGAGGGGGTCCCGTGGATCCCGCACGCGGAGATCTTGAGCTATGAGGAAATCCTGCGCGTCGTTCGGGCCTGTGCCCGGCTGGGCGTGAGAAAGCTCCGGGTCACGGGGGGCGAGCCGCTCGTTCGCAAAGGGGTCGTGGAGCTCGTGGAGTCCCTTTCCCGGGTCGACGGGATCCAGGACCTGTGCATGACCACGAACGGGGTGCTGCTGGAGCGGTTCGTTCCGGCCTTCCGGCGGGCAGGGCTCCGTCGCGTCACGGTCAGCCTGGACAGCCTCCAGACCGGGCGCTACCGGGACATCACCGGCTCGGACCGCCTTGAGGAGGTGCTCTCGGGAATCCGTGCGTCCCTCGAAGGCGGGCTGTCGCCGGTCAAGATCAACGTGGTGCTGATTCGTGGCCTGAACGACGACGAAGTCGTGGATTTCGCCCGCCTGAGCCTGTCCCATCCATTGGAGGTGCGGTTCATCGAGAGGATGCCGGTCGGCCATCCGGACAGCAGGAAGAGCTGCGGGGACTGGGGAGGGGAGACGGTTTCCGCGAAAGAGGTGCTGGAGAGGATCCGCAAGGCTTTCGGCGCCCTGGAGCCGGCTCCGCCGGCGGTTCCGGTCCCTGGCCCGGCCCGGCTCTACCGGCTTCCGGGCGGCAACGGACGGGTGGGGGTCATCAGCGCCGTGACGACGCCGTTCTGCGACTCTTGCACGCGCGTCCGGCTCACCCCGGAGGGCGGTCTCAGAAACTGCCTCTTCCGCGAAGAGAGCTGCGACCTCAAGGGCCTGCTTCGGGCAGGTGCTTCGGACGGGGAGCTGCTCTCCGTTCTGCGCGCGGCGATCGCTCGCAAGAGCCGCCTGACGGAAGCCCCCTTCGACCAGATCCGAAAACCCATGTGCCAGATCGGAGGGTAGGGCGAACCATGGTCCGCGCAGGCGTACTCACGGTGAGCGACAAGGGATCCAAAGGGGAGAGGGAAGACAGAAGCGGGGAAGCGATCCGCAGGATGCTCGCGAGGCTCGAAGCCGAGATCGTCCGCTATGCGATCGTTCCCGACGAGATCCCTGCCATTCGTGAGACCCTGAGGAAGTGGGCCGACCAGGACCGGCTGGACCTCATCGTCACCACGGGCGGGACCGGGTTCTCGCCGAGGGACGTCACCCCGGAAGCCACGGCCGAAGTGATCGAGCGGCCGACGCCGGGCCTGAGCGAGGCCATTCGGGCAGAAGGCTGGAAGAAGACCCCGCACGCGATCCTTTCCAGAGGAGCTGCCGGCATCCGCGGCAGGACCCTGATCGTGAACCTGCCCGGAAGCCAGAGAGCGGTCGAGGAATCGCTGGAGGTGCTGCTTCCGGCTCTCCGCCACGGCATCGAGATCCTGAGGGGAGATGCCGGGGAGTGCGGGACCCCGGGCAAGGGCGAGCCGAACGCGAGATAGGAGAAGGGATTTGACCGAATTCTTCCGGGTCGTGACACCGGACGAGATCTTCGAGCAGCTCGCCTCGTTCCGCCGGGTCGGCACCGAGCGGGTGCGGCTCGAGGATGCCGGGGCAAGGGTCCTGGCCTCCGAGGTCGCCTCCGGTGAGGATCAGCCTCCCTGGCCCAGATCGACCATGGACGGATACGCGGTGAAGGCCGCCGACACCTTCGGTGCAACGGATGCGCTCCCCGGCTTGCTGAGCGTCTCGGGCCGCGTGGAGATGGGCAAGATGCCGGGGTTCGAGATCCGGCCCGGCCAGGCTGCCGGGATCCCTACGGGCGGCTTTCTGCCGGCTGGCGCGGACGCGGTGGTGATGATCGAGTACACCAACCCGGCCGGTGACGGCAGCCTCGAGGTGACCCGGCCGGTCACCGCGGGTGAGAACGTCATGGGCCGCGGCGAGGACGTGGCCAGAGGGGAAATCCTGCTCCGGCCCGGCCGCCGTGTCCGGCCCCAGGACGCCGGCCTCATGGCGGCCCTCGGAATGGCAGATGTCGAGGTTTTCCGGCGCCCTCGTGTGGCCATCTGTTCCACCGGGAACGAAATCGTCCCCATGACGCAGGTCCCCGCGCCCGGACAGATCCGGGATGCCAATAGCTACAGCGTGGGGAGTCTCGTGAAAGCCGCCGGAGGGGAGCCGCTGCGGCTGGGCATCGTCCAGGACGAGGCGGCTCTCCTGGAGGAAGCGATCCGCAGAGGAACCGCCGAGGGCGACGTGATGGTCCTGTCCGGCGGCAGCTCGGTGGGGGAGCGGGATCTCCTGGTGGAGGTCGTCGGAGCGCTTCCCGGGGCGAGGGTTCTCGCGCACGGCGTGGCGATCAGCCCCGGCAAGCCCATGCTGCTGGCCGACGTGGCCGGCAAGGCGCTCATCGGTCTGCCCGGGCACCCGGTGTCGGCCACGGTCGTTGCGCAGGTCTTTCTTCTTCCTTTTCTCCGGTACATCGGAGGAGAAGATCTGGTCGCCGGGCTTTCGGGCCGAAAGGTCAAGGCGGTGCTGGCGACTTCCGTGGCGTCGGTACAGGGCCGGGAGGAGTACGTGCGGGTGCGGCTCGAGGTTCGGGACGACGTGTGGTACGCGCATCCCGTGTTCGGCAGGTCGGGGATGCTCTCCACCTTGGTGCGGTCGGACGGACTGGTGCGCGTGCCCCTGCACGCGGAAGGGGTGGCGCGCGGGGAGGAAGTGGAGGTCACGCTTTTCTGAGAGACAGAGCCGCCCGTCTTGGCGGCTTGAAGGGAACGGGAGATTGCGAGCGTAGTGAAGCAACCTCCGTGGCTCTGGGGGTTGCTTCGGTCGCCTGTGGCTCCTCGCAATATCCGCAACACTTCGTGTCCTCGCTCCGCCTGCTCAATGCGGCCTTGGCCGGGGATGAAGGCGTTATGACACAGCCGCGTCTGCGGGAATGACGGCACGTTATGACCGGCGACTCTTGAGGACATTCGGATGAGAAAGAAGCAGGAGATCTACCGTCATCTGAAGACGGTGACGGAGGTCAAGCAGATCCTGAAGAGCCGGTTCGGCGGCCAGACGAGCGGGACCGAAACGGTGGCGGTGCGGCAAGCCCTGGACCGGGTGCTCGCCGGACCGGTCAAGGCGCAGAGATCGGTGCCGGCCTATCACGCTGCCGCCATGGACGGCATCGCCCTGAAGGCGTCGGCCACGTTCGGCACGCTCCCCGAACGCCCCACGGTCCTCCCCAAGGGGCCCCTGGCCACCTACGTGGACACCGGGGACCCTCTCCCGGAAGAGGCCGACTCCGTGGTGATGATCGAAAAGGCCGAGGAGGCCGGCGATGGCTGGGAAATCCGGGAGGCGGTGTACCCGTGGCAGAACGTGCGGAAGGTCGGGGAAGACATTGTCGCGGGCGACATCCTGCTTCCGGCCAGGCGCCGCATCCGGCCCTATGATCAGGGCGCCCTGCTGGCTGCAGGCGTGCTCTCGGTCGAGGTGTTTCGCAGGCCGCGGGTGCTCATCATTCCCACGGGGGACGAGATCATCCTGCCGGAGGAGGCCTGCGACCCGCTGCCCAAGGGGGCGCTGCTGGAGTTCAACGGCCAGATGCTCGCCTCCATGGTCGTGGAGTGCGGTGCCGAGCCGTGCCTGATGAGGCCGGTTCCGGACGATATCGAAGCGCTGCGAAAGGCGCTTTCGACGGGGCTCTCCGACGGGTACGACCTGATTCTGATCATCGCCGGCTCTTCGACGGGCTCGGCCGACTACACGCCGCGCCTGCTCGGTGAAGCGGGTGAGCTGCTGGTGCACGGGGTGACGGTCATGCCGGGAAAGCCCACGGTGGTGGCCGCAGCCGGCGGCCGGCCCGTCGTGGGGGTGCCGGGATACCCGGTGTCAGCGATCGTCTCGGCCCGCGAGTTCATTCGCCCTCTGTTGTACACGCTCCAGGGGCTGGCTCCGCCGGAGCCGGAAAGAGTGAGCGCGCTGATGGGCCGGAAGCTGCCGTCCAAGCTGGGCCTGGAGGAGCACGTGCGCGTGATTCTGGGCCGCGTGGGCGATCGAGTGGTCGCGATCCCGATCGGAGGCGGCGCCGGCGTCATCTCTTCTCTGGTGCGGGCCGACGGCATCCTCAGGGTGCCTCAGGAGCTGAGCGGCCTTTCCGAAGGCGAGCGCGCCGAAGTCGAGCTGCTCAAGCCGATCGGCATCGTGGACAACAACATCCTGGCGATCGGCTCGCACGACATGACGCTCGATCTGGTCGCCAGTCATGTCGAGGAACGGACCGGCGGCAGCATGCAGCTCTCCTCGAGCAACGTGGGAAGCCTGGGCGGCCTGATCGCTCTGAGAAAGCAGACGGCCCACCTCGCAGGCTCTCACCTGCTGGACACCCGGACAGGGGAGTACAACGTTTCCTATATCCGGCAGCATCTGAAAGGCGTTGCGATCACTCTGGTCACTCTGGTCCATCGCTGGCAGGGACTCATGCTGACGCCCGGGAACCCGAAGGGCATCCGGGATATCCGGGACCTCGCGAGAGCCGACGTCACCTTCGTCAACCGCCAGGCCGGCTCCGGAACCCGGATCCTGCTGGATTACGAGTTGGAGAAGGCGGGAATCGCTCCGGAGCAGGTGAGCGGATACCGGAACGAAGAGTATACGCACATGAACGTGGCGGTCGCCGTGGCCTCTGGCGCCGCCGATGCCGGGCTCGGCATCCACGCGGCTGCCAGGGCCCTGGGACTGGAATTCCTCCCGACGACCCGGGAGCGCTACGACCTCGTGATCCCGAGCGCGTTCCTTTCAGACCCCAAGATCGAGCTGGTGCTGGAGATCATACGGTCAGAGGGGTTCCAGTCGGCGGTCCTCGCGATGGGCGGTTACGAGGTCGAGGAAACCGGCAGAATCGCGGCCCGCCTCGGGTAGGGCGCGCGGACCGTAACGTCGCGCAACGGGAAACTGCGCGAGGGACACGTTCCCCCCCGGTTCACACCTGTGGGGGTGCTGTTTGCCGCGCCCGCTGGTTCGGGCTCTTGTAGGGGCGGCCGGCGGTCGCCCTCGGGCCGGGCAAGCTTCGCCACCGTAGGGGTGTCGCAAAATGAACTCCCTCTCCCCCGTGCACGGGGGAGAG
>JBFLZG010000003.1:0-46729 GCA_040756235.1 bacterium
CCAGGGCCCTGGCCCTGCGGGCGCATCAGCCCGGCGGATGAGGCGCCCGATTCCGCTGTACACTTGAGGAATCATCGTGCGCCTTGCGTCCGGGGGTTTTGAAAAGCCTCTGGAATTCGAGCCCGCTCCTCAGGATCCGGTCTCCGGCCGGCTGGAGGAGCATCGAAAGAAGACAGGCCCGGGAGAGGCAAAAGCTTCAGGTATCCGATTCGGAGCGAACCGAACGGCCGTATGCGGATCGGGGCGGCCTCTCGCAGGAGGAGACATGCGTCCGCGGCAAACCTTTACGCTGCAGTCGATGACCGTCTGTTTCATCGTGAACGCTTTGCTCGTGGGCGTCTTGTTCGTTCTCGGCCGGCAGTTCCTGGGAGAGCTGGGGCGCCTCCTGGACCCGGCCCTGGCAGGGGCAGATGCGTGGCCTGAGCAGGGCCGGCAGTCGCTGGAGCAGATGCGGGGGCTCCTGGGCCGTGTGAACGAGTTGCTCGCGCCCGTGCTGGCGGGGCTGGGTTTGTTGGCGTGCCTTGTGGAGGGGGCGGCCCTGTACCTCGCCGCGCGCAGCGCCGTTGCTCGCGCAGAGGAAGCCGCAGCTTCCGGCTCTGGCGCGCGCGGGGCCGCCGGGCGTGAGGAGGCAGGGCCGGCAGAGGGGCCGGGGAAGCGATACGTCCAGAGTCAGCCGCATGCGGCTGTGCAGATCTTGTCGATCCTGCAGAGGAAGGGCCGGTTCATCGACTTTCTTCAGGAGGACCTGGGGCCGTACGACGATTCCCAGATCGGGGCTGCGGTGCGGAGCATTCACCAGGGCTGCAAGGAAGCGCTGACCGAGCATCTCACGTTGCGACCGGTGGTCGAGGGCGAAGAGGGAGCCGAGGTGAACGTTCCGCCCGGGTTCAATCCCGAGGCGATTCAGCTCATCGGAGACGTGAGGGGGTCCCCGCCGTTCAAGGGCGTGCTGCGGCATCGCGGCTGGCGCGTGGAGCGGCTGGAGCTGCCCAGGCGCACATCGGGGGACAGAGAAGAAAACATTCTGGCTCCGGCGGAAGTGGAAATCGAGGTGAGCGGCTAGGAGAGGAGCCGGAAGCGCCGCGCCGCGAGCAGGGCCGGTGCGGAGAGAGCCAGAGGTTCGAGTTGAAGGAAGCCAGGTTCATCGTCGGAATCGATCTGGGGACCACCCACTGCGTGCTGGCCTGGACAGAGGTGCCGCGCGCGGGGGGAGAGGTGCGCGAGATCCGAATCTTTCCGGTCCCCCAGCTCTGGAATCCGGGCGAGATGAAGGCCCAACCGCTGCTCCCGTCTTTTCTGTTTCTGCCCGGCCCCCATGACGTGCCCGCCGGAGGCATCCGCCTCCCCTGGAACGAGTCCTCGGACATCGTGGTGGGCGAGCTCGGAAGGAGCCGGGGTGCGGAGATCCCCAACCGGCTCGTCTCCTCGGCGAAGTCGTGGCTCTGCCACAGCGGCGTGAACCGGACCGAGGCCATCCTTCCCTGGGAGAGCCCGCCCGGTACGAGGCGCATGTCGCCGGTCGAAGCTTCTGCGCGCCTGCTGGGTCACCTGCGGGACGCCTGGAACCACGAGATGGCGGCGCGGGACCCGGGTGACAGACTCGAAGATCAGGAGATCTATCTTACGGTTCCCGCATCCTTCGACGCGGTCGCACGGGAGCTGACGGTGCGGGCCGCGCGGGCTGCCAGACTGGAGAACCTCACTCTCCTGGAGGAACCGCAGGCCGCTTTTTACGCCTGGATCCAGTGGCAAGCCGATGGCTGGCGCAAGGAGGTGCGGGTCGGGGAATCGGTCCTGGTGTGCGACGTGGGCGGCGGCACCACCGACCTGAGCCTGATCCAGGTGGCGGAGGAGCAGGGCGAGCTGACCCTGCGGCGCATGGCGGTGGGCGAGCACATCCTGCTGGGCGGGGACAACATGGACCTGGCCCTGGCCCACTTCTTGCGCGCCAAGATTTCCCAGAAGGAGGGGAGCACGCTGGATTCGTGGCAAACGAGAGGGCTCACCCAGAGCTGCAGAACGGCCAAGGAGAGGCTCCTGTCGGATGCGGCGCTCGAGCGGGAGCCGGTTGCGGTCCTCGGCCGCGGGACTTCCCTGATCAAGGGGACCGTGAAGACCGAAATGAGCCGATCCGAGCTGGAAGCCGTGCTGCTCGACGGGTTCTTCCCCCGGTGCGGGCTGGACGAGCTCCCGGCACGGCGGACCCGCGTGGGCATTCAGGAGATCGGTCTGCCATATGAGGCGGAGCCCGGCGTCACCCGGCACCTGGCCCACTTCCTGAGAAAGCATGCGGGCGGGAGCCATGGATCGGGCCAGGATGTCGCCTTCCCGTCGGCCGTTCTGTTCAACGGGGGCGTGATGAAGCCGCAGGCTCTCCGGCAGCGGGTGCTGGAGTCCATGGCCGGCTGGGCAGGCCGGCCGATCCGCGAGCTCGCCTCGGGCGATCTCGAGCTTGCCGCTGCCCGCGGCGCGGCTTACTACGGTCTGGCGCGGCGGGGCCGCGGCATCCGGATCCGCGCCGGGACCGCGCGCTCCTACTACATCGGCATCGAGACGGCGATGCCCGCCGTACCGGGAGTGCCGGCCCCCATCAAGGCGCTCTGCGTCGTGCCTTTCGGCATGGAGGAGGGCACGGAGGCCGAGATTCGCGGCAGGGAGTTCGGGCTGGTCGTGGGCGAGCCCGCGGCCTTTCACCTGCTGGCGTCGACGGTGCGCAAGAAGGACGAGGTCGGAGAAATCGTGGAGGACTGGAAGGGCGATATCGACGAGGTGACGGCCATGGAGACGGAGCTGTCTCCGGCCCATGAGGGAGAGGGGATGGGGCTGGTCCCGGTGTGGCTGCTGAGCAAGGTCACCGAAGTCGGCACGCTCGAGCTCTGGTGCGTTTCGAGCGGCGGAGAAAGGCGCTGGAAGCTCCAGTTCGACCTGAGGGAATCCGCGTGATCTGACGAGTCCCCCGGAGTCGAGTTGCATCATGGGACCCTGCACGCGGTCCCGCCTCGGCCCTCCGGGCTCCCCGGGCTCCAAACCGGTAATTCTCAGTCCCGAAACGATTCGAGTGAGATGTCGCACCATGGCTGAACGGGCCGATTCTGCGCAAGAGACGCCTCGTTTCATCGTGGGCATCGATCTGGGGACGACCAACAGCGCGGTCGCCTACGTGGAAAGGTCGGGCGGGGCCACCTCGTCCTCTGCGCCTCCCTCGATCCGCATCTTCGAGTTGCCCCAGTTGGTCGCCCCCGGCGAGGTCGCCCACAGGAACGTGCTTCCCTCGTTCCTCTACCTGGCCGGCTCCTACGAGCTGGCGCCGGGGAGCACGGCCTTGCCCTGGGACCCGGGGCGCGGGTTCGCCGTGGGCGAGATGGCGCGCGAGCAGGGCGCGCTGGTGCCGGGCCGGGTGGTCTCGTCCGCAAAGAGCTGGCTGTGCCACGGAGGGGTGGACCGCAAGGCACGGATTCTCCCCTGGGGCGCGGACTCGGATGTGGAAAAGGTGTCTCCGGTCGAGGCCAGCGCCCGCTACCTGCAGCACGTCCGGGAGGCGTGGAACGACGTCGTGGCGCGCGGCAGCAACGAGGACCGCTTCGAGGAGCAGACGATCCTGCTGACGGTCCCGGCTTCCTTCGACGAGGTCGCCCGCGAGCTCACGGTCGCAGCGGCCGGAGAAGCCGGCTTCCGCAGGGTGACGCTGGTGGAGGAGCCGCTGGCCGCTTTCTACGCCTGGCTCTCCCGGCACGAGCAGGAATGGCGGGCCAGGATGCACGCCGGCCAGCTGGTGCTGGTATGTGACGTGGGGGGCGGCACCACGGACTTCACGGTGGTGGCGGTGCGCGCAGGCGAGCAGGGCCTGCGCTTCGAGCGACTGGCCGTGGGCGACCATCTCATGCTCGGCGGCGACAACATGGATCTCACCCTGGGCCGGTACATCGAGGCGCAATTCGCGCAGCGTGCGGGGGGGCTGGACACCAAGCGATGGCACCAGCTCTGTCATCAGTGTCGCAAGGCCAAGGAGGACCTGCTGAGCGGCGCGTCGGGAGCCGGCAGGGTGGACATCACGGTGGTCGGCTCAGGGGGAAAGCTCATCGCGGGGACGCTCAAATCCGCGCTCACGCGGGAAAAGGCGGAAGAGCTCATCCTGGACGGCTTCTTCCCTTTCACGGCTGTCGGCGAAGAGCCGAGGGGCGGCCAGAGGACCGGGCTTTCGGAATTCGGGCTGCCCTACGCTCAGGACCCGGCCGTGACCCGGCATCTGAGCGCCTTCTGGCAGCGGCACCGGGCGCTCCTGGAGCGCGAGACCGGCCGGCCCTCGCCGCTCCCGGACTTCGTGTTGTTCAACGGAGGCGCGCTGACGCCCGCCTCGATCCGAAGCCGCATGCGGGCCGTGATCGGGCGCTGGTTCGAAGGCGAGGCCGGTCCGGAGTGGATGCCTGAGGAGCTCGAGAACCCGCGGCCCGACCTGGCTGTTGCGGTGGGCGCTGCCTACTACGGAAGGGTTCGCACGGGGGTCGGCGTGCGGGTGGGCGCCGGGAGCCCGAGAAGTTATTACGTGGAGGTGGCTCCGGCGCCTGGCGGGGAGCAGGGAACGGGCGATGAACGCCTGGCCCTCTGCGTCGTTCCGCGCGGCACCGAGGAAGGATTCGAGACCGTGCTCGAACGGCCCGCTTTTCAGGTGCTCACGAACCAACCCGTGTCCTTTCAACTGCTCAGCTCGAGCACCCGGCTGGGGGACCGGCTGGGAGAGGTGGTCTCCTTGCCGTGCGGCGAGCGGAGCGCGCTTCCGCCGATCCGCACGCTGCTGCGGTACGGGAAGAAGGGGACGGCCCAGCCCCTGCCGATCGAGCTGGCCGTGCGGCTGACCGAAGTCGGCACGCTGGAGCTTTGGTGCCATTCGCACAAGACCTCCCATCGGTGGCAGCTGCAATTCGATGTCCGGCAGGACGCGCCTGCGGAGGAACGGCGGGCCCGCGCATCTCCGTCCGAATCCGTGGATCAGGGAGTCGTCGAACGGGCGCAGGAGAGCATCCGGGCGGTCTTCGCGGCCGGCCGGCCGGCCGCTTCACCGGCCGCAGCGCCCGAGGGGCTGCTGAAGGAGCTTACGGGTCTGCTCGAGCAAGGCAAAGAGCGGTGGCCTACTTCGGTGGTGCGAAAGCTCGCGGACACGCTCATCGAGTGCCGGGACGGGCGGCTCGTCAGCGCGCAGCACCAGGCCAGGTGGCTGAACCTGCTCGGGTTCTGCCTGCGGCCCGGATTCGGCTACGCGCTGGATGACTGGAGGATCCGGGAGGTCTGGAAAGTGTTTCCCCAGGGCACGGCGTTTCCGAAGGAGGTCCAGGGGCGCACCGAGTGGTGGATCTTCTGGCGCCGTGTGGCAGGGGGTCTTTCCGCGGGGCAGCAGGGGCATTTCTACCAGCAGGCGGCCCCGCTCGCTCTGTCCCGGGAGAAGAGGAAGGGCAAGGGCTCGTCCGCTCGGCTCAACGCCCACGAGGAGATGGAGCTGTGGATGGCCTTGGGGAACTTCGAGCGCTTGGAGGTGCGGGCGAAGACCGAGCTCGGGCGCTGTCTCATCTCCAATCTCGAAAAGGGAAGAGTGAGGACCAAGGAGCTCTGGACCATCGGCCGCCTGGGCGCGCGCATCCCGCTTTACGGGCCGCTGGATCGGGTCATCCCGGGGAAGGAGGCTTCCTCCTGGCTGAACCGCATCCTCGAGTGCGCCCTCAAGCCTTCCGACGTGTTGATGCGCACCCTGGTTCAGCTTGCCCGCCGCACCGGCGACCGGGAGCGGGACCTGCCCGAGAAGGACCGTGAGAGACTCTCCGCTTGGCTCGAGCCCCTGCCGCAGGGCGCCCGGTTGCGGACCGTCCTGCAAGAGCCCGAACGTTCACTCGGCGAAAGGGAGCAGGAGTGGATGTTCGGCGAGTCTCTGCCGTCCGGCCTCGTCCTGGAGGGATAGAGGCGTCAGGTAGGAGGTATGAGGCCACATAGCTGAAACCTTCTCCGGCATTGACATGCCTTCTCGAAAACCACTACGGTACACGAGGTTCGGAGGTGACGACTGAAACCTCGTTGAGGGAGGGGCGTGCCACGTGAGTGAGCTCGATGCGCTGGTTCATCCGCGATCGATCGCCCTGGTCGGACTGCCCCGCGGCATGAAGGCCGGCAAGGTCTTTCTCTTGGGCCTCTTGGATCAGCAGTTCGCAGGTCCCATCTATCCGGTGCACCCGCAGGCTGCGGAGATCGATGGCCTGCGGGCGTACCCGCGTATCCTGGACGTCCCGGACCCGCTCGACGAAGTGATCGTCATGGCGCCCCGGGAGACGGTCCCGGGCATTCTCGAGGAGTGCGCGGCCAAGAGGGTGAAGGTCGTGGTGGTCTACACCTCCGGATTCGGCGAGAGCGGCGATGAGGCGGGTCGTCGGGAAGAGCGGCGCCTGAAGGAGCTGGCGGTCAAAGGAGGCTTCCGTCTTCTCGGGCCCAATTGCATGGGAGTCTACTCCCCGGCCGCGGGCCTGGCCAATTTTCCCGGGCTCTCGCGCACGCCCGGGCCGGTCGGCTTGCTTTCCCAGAGCGGTTCGCTGACCAATCTCTTCACCAGCCTGTGCTCCAGCCGGGGCATCCACTTCCGGCACGCGGTGAGCTACGGAAACGGCTGTGACGTCGACCTGCCGGATCTGCTCACCTGGATGGGAGAGGACCCGGACGTGGGCGTCCTCTGCATCTATTGCGAGGGCGTGCGCGACGGGGGGGCCCTGGCCGCAGCCTGCCGCAGCCTGGCCGGAAGGAAGCCCGTGATCATATGGAAGACGGGCGAGACGGCCGCAGGCCGGAGGGCCGCAGCCTCCCACACGGGATCGTTGTCAGGCCAGGCGAGGCTGTGGCGATCTCTGTTCCGCCAGTGCGGATGGAGCCGCGTCCAGGACATCGAAGGCATGCTGGACCTCACGACGGCTTTCTGCAACGTGCCGCTCTCCGCCCGGGGGCGGGTGGTCGTGGTCTCCGGGCCGGGCGGGCCTGCGGTCTCGGCGGCGGACGCGGCCGAGAGAGCCGGGCTCGAGATGGCGGTCCTGGGCCGCGAAACCCGGGCGAGGCTGGCCGCCGTTCTGCCCCCGACCGGAACGAGCATTCGCAACCCGGTGGACGTGGGACTTTCGGCTTCCTTCGACCTGCGGCTGTACCTGGACAGCCTGGAGGCCCTCGCGGCCGACCGGGAGGTGGACGTTTTGGCGGTCCTGGGCGGAGGCGCCACTGCGGAGCTTTCCGAGACGTACATCCAGGGCCTGGTCGATCTGCGGCGGAAGTCGGGCAAGGCGGTGCTTGCCGTCACCCTGCCGGGTTATCTGACCGACGAGACGCTGCTGGAGCCGCTCTATCACGCCGGTGTTCCCGTTTACCCGACCCCGGAGCGAGCCCTGCGCGCTTACGCGGAAGTCGTGCGGTTCGCGCGCTTCCGGGAGGCGAGGCGTGAGCACGCGCCGGCGGCCTGAGGCGGCCGGCCTGCCGGCCGCTCGAGCCCCTTTTCTCGAACGATTGCGGCGTTTCTGCCCGGGAGGCAGCGAGACCCATGAGACGCGTGTTCATCAGCGGTGCGTCAGGCTACCTGGGAACGAAGCTGCTCGCGCTCATGGAGAGAATCGGCGAGGTCGAGCGGGTGGTGGGCGTCGACGTCAGCCTGCCCAGGGTGAGGACCGGCAAGCTCACTTTTTTCAAAAAGGACGTGCGCGAGCCCCTGGCTCAGATCCTGAGGGCGCACAAGGTCGACACGGTGCTGCACGCCGCCTGGATCCTGCCTCCGCTGCACGACTCGAAGCTCATGGAGTCGGTCAACATGGAAGGCACCCGCAACGTGTTGCGGTCGAGCGCCGAAGCCGGAGTCGAGCGGATCCTGCACTTCTCTTCCACGACGGCGTACGGGTTTCATCCGGACAACCCGCGCGTCCTGACCGAGGAGAGCCCCCTCAGAGGGAATGCGGAGTTCACGTACTCCAAGAACAAGCGGGAGGCCGAGGAAGTCTGCTTGCACTTCCACGAATCCCACCCCGGCATCGGGCTCACGGTGCTGCGGCCGTGCTTCGTGTGCGGACCGGGGTTCGCCAACCCCATGGCCCGCTATCTCGAGAAGAAGACCGTGGTCGTGCCGAGGGAGCACGCGCCGCTCCAGTACGTCCATGAGGACGACCTGGTGGAAGCGGTGCGCACCGTGCTCGAGCAGAGCCGAACGGGCGTCTACAACATCGCAGCCGACGGCACGATCTCCTTTCCGGAGATGGTGCGGGCCCTGGGCAACCATCCTCTCCTGCTCCCCCTGCCGGTCGTGACGGCACTGACCGCAGCCGCCTGGGCGCTGCGCATCCGCGCGCTCACCGAGTTTCCGCCACAGGCCCTGGCGCTTCTTCGCTACTCCTGGATCGCGAGCAACCAGAAGCTCAGGCGCGAGACCGGCTTCCGATTCCGTTACACGACGCGCGAGGCGTTCGAGGACTACGCGCGGCACGTGAAGGCCAGGGCAAGATCGCTGAACCGCTAGGAGCCTGCCCAGGCATTCGGAGGGCCTTCAGTACGCCTTGCGGAGGAGGCTGAGCATGTCGTTGCGGTCCGCTTCCTCGGGATTGTACGTTACGGCACCATCGTTCATGGCGGCTTCAGCGATCGCCTCGAGCTTTTCCTCGGAAACCCCGGCCTCCCGGAGGTTCGTCGGCAATCCGGTCAAACGCTTGAGATGCAACTGCAGGTCCCGCACCTTCTCGATGGCGAACTGAGCGCGCTCCAATTCGGCCCCCTTCTCGTCCGCTCCGAGGAGGGCGCCCAGCTGGGCGAGCAGGTTCGGGATGCGCGCCAGGTTGTACGCCATGACCCAGGGAAGGAAGATGCCGTTCGCGACTCCGTGCGGCACGTGGCAGACCCCGCCGGTCGCGTGCGCCAGCGAGTGGACGAGCCCCACCATGGAATTCGAGAACGCGATGCCCGCGAGAAGCGCCGCGTTGGCCATGCCGAGGCGCACGCGCTGGTCCTTGGGAGTCTCCACTGCGTCCACGAGGTGCCGGAATACGAGCTCGATGGCCTTGGTCGCAAAGGCGTCCGAAACCGGGTTCTTCTGCAGGCACGTGAAAGCTTCGATGGCGTGGGTCAGGGCATCCATGCCGGTGGCGGCCGTGATCCCGGCCGGCATCGTCAGCGTCATGACCGGATCGATCACCGCGACGTGCGGCGAGAGCCTGCCCGACATGAACGCCATCTTGAGCCCTGTCTCCTCATTGTAGATGATGGCCGCCGGTGTCACCTCGGAGCCGGTTCCCGCAGTGGTCGGGACGACGACGAGGGGCTTCATGTCCGCCCGCAGACGGTCCACGCCCTGAAACTCCAGCAGGTCGTTCGAGCCCTCCGAGACCACGATGTTCGCGCCTTTGGCCGTGTCGATCACGCTCCCGCCGCCCACCGCGATGAAGGAGTCGCACCCGCCTTGACGGAAGGCCTCGGCTGCCTGATTGACGACCCGGTTGCTCGAGTCCACGGGGACCGCGTCGAAAATCGTGTCGAGCCCGATGCGGGAACCAGCCAGTGCGGCCTTGAGGTGATCCAGCAACCCGGCCTTCACGATCCCCTTGTCGGTGACGACCATCGGCTTCGATGCGCCCCGCTGGGCGAGCTCGTGCGGGATGTTCGGCAGGGCCTTGCGGCCGCTCAGAATCTTGGTCGGACAATGGAACTCGTAATACTCCGGCAGCATGGTGGCCTCCTCGGATGAAGGGCTGACCCTGGCTAGGAGACTGTCCATAAACGCCCATCTGCGGCGTTGCGCTCATGGCGCGGCATGGAGGCGGGGGAGCCTGCCCCGGCGAAGGCCGGGGTCACTGCGGCGTACTCCCATGTACGCCTCATTCCTGAGGATTTGACTCGCGCCGTCCATGGCGCTCGCCCTCCGGGCGCATCATCCTGACGGATGATGCGCCCAATTCCGCTGTCCTGCGGAATTGTCGCGCGCCCTGCATCTGGACATTTCTGAGCAGCCTCCCGGAGCCGAATTCTTGGACAGGCTCCTAGCGGAGAGCGGTCCTGGAGAGCGCCGGCACCAGCAAGCCCAAGATGAGCGCCTTCCGGGCCATCTGCGCCGGAGTGAGCTTGGGAGGGCGCTTGAACGTGCGCTTCAGAAACGCCCCCGGGAACAGGTAGGTCTGGACCACGGCCATGGCCCGCGTCACGCTCAGGGCCTCGTGGGTCGAGCCGTAAACGATGACGCGGTTCTCGGCCACGGCGCGATGTGCACCGATCCTGGCCGTAAACACGAGCAGTGCGGAGTCGAGGTTCTTGAACAGGATCGATACATCGGAGCGAACCGGCCTTGAGCCCAAGTAGCGGATGCGGTCGCCTCGCTTCTCGATATGCATGCATGGCCCTGCCGGGAGAACCCCGATCGTCACGCGCAGGCCGTCGCGCCATGTCGTCATCTCCGCCTTGAGCTCGGGGACGCGCTCGCTGGCAAGCTCGAAAGCAGTGGCCAACGCCAGGAGAGAGGCGCGGCACAATGCCGTCTTCGCCTGCGTTTCGACGGGGAGCCGCGCCCTTCTTTCGACGGAAGTCACGGTACGTCCTGCTGGCTACGTGCGATGAAGTGAGCCGGGTCGGGAGCCTCGAACAACTCTTTTCTACCACGGACCGCACTGCAGTTTCCAGATCTCGGGGCTACCGCCTAGAGGGGTCAGACGAATTTCCCCTGGCACGGACCGCAACGCCAGCCGAAATCGCTGAGCCGGCGCACGTGGAAGATAATGGATGGCGATACCGCCCAACTGAGTCGCTCCTTACGGCGACCCCGGGCGCTTTGACATTCGTCGTGAATTGCGATAGGAGTTGCTTGTTTCCGGTACTAGAGTGATCTTTCAAATCCAGCGAGTCTCTCCGATCCTCTTTGCCTAAAGCGATGCGCCATGGCGGGAGGACATTGAGTACGGCGAGAAATGGCCGTGCTTCCCGTGCTAGGAAAGGAGAGGGCGTAAGCCGATCTGCACTCACGGGTCGGCTTTTTCTGTGTCTGTCCGCCAGCACGGTTCGTGCTGGCTTTTTTTTGCTCGCGGACAGGAGGCGCGATGAGCTGCGGGTACATGGGGAAGATCCTGTGGGTGGACCTGACCTTGGGGGAGGTGCGGGAAGAGAAGATCGAGAAGGGGATCTATGAACGGTATCTGACCGGCGTCGGTCTTGCCGCCCGGATGCTCTACGACCGGATCCCGGCAGGGGCGGACCCGCTGGGGCCTGAAAACGTCCTGGCCTTCACTTCGGGCATTCTGTGCGGGACCGGCGCATTCTTTATGGGCCGCTGGATGGTCGCAGGCAAATCTCCCCTTACCGGCGGATGGGGCGACGCCAACTGCGGCGGGACGCTGGGCCCGGCGATCAAGCGCTGCGGCTACGACGCGATTTTCTTTGCGGGAATCAGCCCCGGGCCGGTGTATCTGAGGGTCGTCCACCGCAAGGCGGATCTGGTCGACGCGTCGCATCTCTGGGGGATGGACGCCTTGGAGGCGGAAACACAAATCCAGAAAGAGGTGGCCGATCCCAGGACCCGGGTGGCCGTGATCGGTCCGGCCGGTGAGAAGCTGTCCCTGATCGCCGGCGTCGTCAACGCCAGGGGGCGGCTCGCAGCACGCTCGGGGCTGGGTGCGGTGATGGGGAGCAAGAAGCTCAAAGGCGTTGCGCTGGCGGGCCGCGACCCCATTCGCGCGCACGATCCGGGCCGG
Organism: bacterium; assembly: GCA_040756235.1. Classification (GTDB taxonomy): domain Bacteria; phylum Desulfobacterota; class DSWW01; order DSWW01; family DSWW01; genus JBFLZG01. The sequence continues at coordinate 11,727 of JBFLZG010000003.1, forward strand.
GTGGCCGCGGCGTCCAGGAAGCTCGTGGAATTCCTGGACCGCTCCCAGGTGGCCAAGGGCGCGTTCTCTGGCAAAGGGCTCAATCTGATGGGGAGGATGCTGCGCCGATCCCCTGTGGCCCTCGGCATGACCGGAGACATGGCCAACATCGTCATGAGCAAGTTCGGCTCCATCGCCACGAACGTGCTCTCGTCGGAGACCGGGGACTCCCCGGTGAAGAACTGGAAGGGCGTGGGATTTACGGACTTCCCGATTGCCACGCACGCGGACCGTCTCAATCCTCAGAAGATCGTCGATTTCGAGCAAACGAAATATCACTGCTATTCGTGTCCCGTGGGTTGCGGCGGCGTGCTGAAGGTGGATCGGGGCAAGCACAAGCTCGAGGAGACCCACAAACCCGAGTACGAGACGTGCTGCGCCTTCGGGGCTCTTATTCTCAACAACGATCTGGACACCGTCTTCTATCTCAATGATCTGCTCAACCGGGCCGGCATGGACACCATTTCCGCAGGGGCTACCGTGGCCTTTGCCATCGAATGCCTGGAGCAGAACGGGATCGGCAGGAGCGACGTGGACGGGCTGGATCTGCACTGGGGGAATTCCGAGGCGGTCATCGAGTTCGTGAAGAAGATGATTTCCCGGGAGGGATGCGGCGACCTGTTCGCGGATGGATGCAAGAAGGCGGCTCAGAGGATCGGCAAGGGGTCAGGAAAGATCGCCATGCACGCGGGAGGGCAGGAGCTGCCGATGCACGACAGCCGTTTCGATCCCGGCTTCGCCGTCTCGTATGCGCTGGAGCCGACGCCGGGCCGCCATACGAACCACGGGTACCAGTGGCTCGACCTGTTCGCCCTGCATCGGCTCTTCAAGGGGCTGCCCAGCCCGCCGGCGATCAGTGCGGTGAAGAGCAAGTACGACCCGAAAGGCAAGTGGATCCTGCAGGTCGCGGCGTCCAAGTACATGCAGCTCGTCAACGCGGTGGGCGGCTGCCTCTTCGGCGTGCAGATGGGCGGCAACCTGCCGATCCCGACCTACCTGAACGCGGCACTGGGCTGGAGTCACGAGCCCGAACATTACCTGAAGATCGGCGAGCGGATCCAGAACCTGCGGCAGGCGTTCAATTTCAAGCACGGCGTGGTGGTCCGACGCGATTTCGCCCTGCCGGAACGGGCCTGGGGCAAGCCGCCGCTGGAGAAGGGACCGATGAAAGGCGTAACTCTGCCCATCGATCGCCTGTACGCGGATTTCCTGGCCGGCATGGGGTGGACTGCGGAGGAGGCCAAGCCGACCCGCAAGAAGCTGGAAGAGCTGGAGCTGACCGAAGTCATCGAGGACCTCTATCCCAAATGAGCCTTTTCGGGAAACAAGAGCGGATCTGCGTGGAAGCCAAGGTCATGGGTGTCTTGGGCGGCAATTACGTCTCCGTCGTGACGGCTCTGTCGCTTGCGCGCGGAGCCACCGTGAAGACCATGCTGAAGGCGCTGCTCGAAGGAGGTCACGTGGACGAGACCACCTATGCGGCCGTCAAGTCACTCAAGCCGCCCCTGCGGATCCTGATCAACGGGGAAGACGCCACGGGGCGGGGCAGACGGGCCGGCCTTGCGCACGGCGATACCGTTTCCATCTTTACGCCGTTGGCCGGAGGCTGATGGCGTGGCACATTTCCTAACGGACCGCTGCACCGGTTGCACGGCATGCGCTCAGACCTGCCCCACTGCGGCGATCTCGGGCATCAGGAAGGAGCGGCACGTCATCCAGGCCGACTACTGCGTCGATTGCGGTACCTGCGGGAGGATCTGCCCTTACGGGGCGGTGCAGGATGAAGTCGGCAGAATCTGTGCCCGGGTCAAGCGCTCCGCTTGGCTCAAGCCCAAGGCGGTCGGCAGACGATGCGTTTCCTGCAACCAGTGCGCGGAGGCCTGCCCGTTCCAGTGTCTGGAAATGCAGATCACGCCCGCGTCCAGGGAAAAGCGGCCTCTTCCGGTTCTTGCCAGGCCCAAAGCCTGCGTGGGGTGCGGCCAGTGCGTTCTGGCCTGCCCCTTGGACTACCTGAGGCTGGGGGGTGCGTGAGCGTTCGATTCGCCGCGGGTCTGTCGGTAAAAGGACGCCCGCCGTGGATGCCAGGGCGAGATCTACGCCGGGCCTGATCATCCCCAGTGGGATTGCCCGTTCCGGTCGTTCCAAGACGCCTGCGCCCTGGACCGCAGGAGGATCAGCTCTGCGACGATGCTGACCGCGATCTCTTCCGGGCCCTCGGCCCCGATTGGGAGGCCGATGGGGCAGTGAACCCGCTCGAGGTCCTCCCGCCTGAATCCCGAGCGGATCAAGGCTTCGTAAAGGGTGTCCCGCTTCCGCCGGCTTCCCATCATGCCGATGTAGCCGGCTCGGGTCCTGAGGGCCTGCTCCAGCACCGTTCGGTCATGGCTGTGTCCTCGTGTTGCGATGATGACGTAGCTGTCCCGGCCGACCTCCAGCCCCGAGAAAGCCTGTTCGAAAGAGTCGAGGACGATCACTTCCTCGGCTGCGGGGAATCGTTCTCGGTTGGCGAACTCCGACCGGTCGTCGATCACGACGGTTCGAAAACCGACCCGCTCCGTGAGAAAGGACACTTGCTGGGATACGTGCCCTGCTCCGAAGAGGAGGACCGTGCCGGGGAGGGCACATGGCTCCACGAAGAAGCGGTGGCCATCGAGGATTTGCAGAAAAGGGGTGCTCTCCTTTTTCGCCCTGTTCCGGATCTCCTCCATCCAGTGCGCAGGATAGGGGAAGTCGGGCAAGAACGCTTGCCCTGCCGCGATCAGGAAGAGCCGCATGTTTCCAGGGCCGGCGCCGGCTGCCCCGAGATCGGTCACCAGCAGGCACCGGCGGCGTTCCTTCAGGTGGACCTGCAAGTTACGGAACAGGGCCAGGTTGGGTTCGTGCGCATCGATGGGGCCGATGAGAACCTCCAGGCGGCCCCCGCAGACGAGGTCTGTAGAGCTTTCCAAAGATCCGGCGAGCTCGAACCCGCTCAGCCTGGCATCGGACCCGCCGAAGACCTCCATGGCGGCTCGAATGACTTCCGCCTCCACCCATCCTCCGCCGATCGTCCCGATGATGCTTCCGTCCGAGCGGACAACCATCTTGGCCCCCGCGGTCCTGGGTGTCGACCCTGCATGGCTCAGGATCGTGGCCAGAACGAAACCTTCTCCATGTTCAAGGAGGCTGCACATGTCCGAGATCAGCTCATACATGTTATGCATCGGCTCCATTCCCTTGTCTTTCGTCCAGGATCCTTCTTTTGGCCATGGCGGCGCACAACAAGGGGTCCCGCGCGAGTCTCGGCCTGGAGAGGATCAGAGAGTCCTCGAGAATCGCTCGCCGGATTGCCGGGATTGCGGTCAACCTGGGCAGGATCTCTCCCGCAGCAGTGTGCGTCCGGTCCTCGGCCACCCGGAGGGTCAGGGTGAGCACGTTGCGGACCCCGTCCCTCGTGACGACAGCCTCGAAATCCAGGAGACCATCCACTGGAAACAAGGCCTCGTCCAGCGCGGCCATGTCGATCGTGAGATCCTGTCGGCCGATGGTCACCCCTCCTTCGAGCCTCCCCCGGACGCAGTGCAGACCCTTGAGGACCGTCCCGCACGGGCAGGGCTTCGGCAGGAACCGGGACATGTCCCCGGTCCTATACCGGACGAGCGGCATGCCGGTCCGGGTCAGGGTCGTGAATACGATCTCCCCGTGCTCCCCCTCCGGCCGGGCAAGACCCGTGGCCGGGTCGACGATCTCGAAATACAGGTCAGCCTCCCGCAGGTGATACCCCTTCCCGGCGTCGCAGTCGACCCCGCCTCCGAGCCCCATCTCCGTCATCCCGTAATGGCTGAAAACCCGGCAACTCCAGACGCGCCGCAGTTCGCGCACGATCGCGGTGGGAACATAGTCCGAGCACAGCAGGACGCTCCGGATCCTGTCCATGCCCGCTTCTCGTGCCTGCGGATGTCTCGCCAGGGCAAGCACCTGCGTGGGCAGGCCCACCAGGCAGTCGATGCCCAGGCGGCGGATCTCGGAGATCGTGCCCGCCGGATCCGCGACCGGGCCGTGCACGAGACCTTCCACCCGCATCCGCTCGAGCGCCTTCACCAAGAGGTCTCCCACGCTCCCGGGCCGCTCGCCCGGCATGAGGACCAGCACGCGCTGGCCGGCTTCCACCAGCGTTGACATGCCGTGGTGAAAGAAATCCAGAGTCAGCTCCAGGTCGGACTCCGTAAAGAAGATCCTCTTGGATGCTGCCGTGGTCCCTGAGCTCTGCAAAGTGACGACGCGTGCGATCTCGTCCTGGGACACGCAGAGCATCCGCGGGCCCTGCTCCCGCAGGTCCGCAGCGGTGGTGAAGGGAAAGCGTTCGAGGTCTGCGAGCGTGCGGAGATCGTCTGCCGAAAATCCCGCGAGCCGCTCCCGGTAGAAAGGGCTGTGTGATACGACTCTGTCCACGACCTCGCGCAGCTTTCCCTCCTGGTAGCGCGAGATTTCCTGCCGTCCGAAGCCAGCGGGCGGGGCGCCGCAGGCGATTCTTTCCCGGATCCAGCCTTCGAGGGGAGTACGCCGCATGGATCAGGCCTCTCTCGGGTACAGGGAGACGCCGCAGCTGCTCGTCAGGTTGAAGGCGCAGAAAGGGATCAGACGGCCCCCGGGCCTGGCCACGTGGATGCAGCAGCTGCGGAGCCGCTCGAGATCCAGGGTCCACGCGTCCTGAAAAGCCATCCCGGACAACGCGAAGGTATGGGTGCGGGCACGGTCCAGGAACCGGTCCAGCTCGTCCTGGCCGGATGGTCTCTCGTGGGAGAGCTTCGTGCAGCAGCAGGCCGGTGCGGCGGCTGCAGGAGACCCGGACCATTGCCGGGCAACGGCCGCCACGGACCGCTTCGATCCTTCCTCCGCGTCGAGCGGCTCCTCACACTCGGGGCCCTCGTGCGGTGCGCCGATGGGGATCAGGCTGCCGTCCGGCATGTGCACAAAATGGCGGTGAAAGGAGCACAGGGCGTGCTCGCATGCGGGCGGCCCGAAAGCGGCCGCTTTGAAGACGCCCGCAGTCTGGCGTTCCACAGTGGTCATGATCTCCGGCAGCGTGATGCGGTCCTCGTTACAAGGGGATGCGGAATACCGGCCGAAGTAGCTCACCGGTTGGAAATGCACCCCCCGAACCACGGGGATGCGATCCAGAGCGAACCGCACGATTGCGCCGAGGTTTTCATCATTGATCCGAGGCACGACCGTGGGCACCAGCACGACCCCCAGGCCGGCCTCCCGGCACTGTTCGATCGCCATCTCTTTTTCTTGGAGGAGCGACCGCCCCCGCAGAAACCGGTAGATCGCATCGTCCGTACCGTCGAACTGGAGGAAAACGGACGAAAGACCGGCCTCTTTGAGGGTCTGCGCGTAGTTCCTGGAACGGGCAAGCCGGATGCCGTTGGTATTGAGCTGGACGAACGAGAACCCGACGCGGCGGGCTCCTTCCACCAGGGCCGGCAGGTCGTCCCGCAGGGTGGGCTCGCCGCCGGAGAGCTGGATGTTGCACTCCCCACGGCTGTCCATGAGACGCCGGTATTCTTCCGTGAGGGAGCGCACGCTGGGCTCCGCAGGGAGGCGCGGCCCGGAGAGGGCGAAGCAGACCCGGCAGCCGAGATCGCAGCGGCCGGTGACTTCGAACAGGGCCGTGCAGGTCTGCTGCCTGTGCTCGACGCACAGGCCGCAGTCGAAGGGACAGCCCTTCGCCACCTCTGTGAAATGGGGGGGAGGCCGGAGTGGGACTTTGGACCGAATCCACTCTTCGTAAGCCGGCAGACCGCGCCAGATGACGGTCCGGACCTCTCCGTGGAGGCCGCAGCCTTTGGACAGGTAGACGTCTTCGCCGCAGCGGACGACGCTGGCCGGCACCCTGGCAAGACAGGTCGGGCACAGGCTCTCGGTCAGGGAAAGAACGCGCGCGCCGTCCTCAGTCGCTCTGGTCATCCCGCCCCCGGGTCGCATCGATGCCGTGACTCGCAAGGATCTCCATGGCCTGCACGTAGGTTTCCGCGACCAGGTCGCCGCACCGGCCCGGGTCGGGTATGCCTCCTGCGTCCTCTCCCAGAATGGCGCCGCAGTTTACCTCACCGCGAGCGCCGCCGAAGCGGTCGCGGAACCAGTCCGTGAGCTCCTCGAGCATCACGGGCAGCCTTTCGTCCTTTTCCTCATCATCACGTCCTTTGCCTCCGTAGAGCGCGAGCAGGCAGGTCCCGCCGCTGAGCGCGCCGCAACAGCCGGGTCCGCCGCCCATGCCCTGGCAGAGACCTCCGAGGGCTCGGATGAGATCCCGGTTTTGCTTCCCCTGCTCCTCCAGGGCCAGAATGAGCAGGATCTGGCTGCAGCAATATCCTTTGGCCGCCAGTTGGAGCATCCGGAAAAGGTCGTCCGACGCCATCAGGACCTCTTCACCCCAATCAAGATATAGTATCCGAGCCGGAGGCGTGCCGTGTGCAGGCAGAGGGTGTCCGCATCGCACGCCGGGAACGCTCGGGTCCAGAACGCTCGCATGGATCCGTACGCAAACACTGCCTGCACCGCGAGCTCCTTGAGGGCGCTCGAGTGGTCCTCCCAGATCTCGACGGAAAAGCCGTTCCTTTCGAGGCGGCTCTCGATGGATGCACGCGACATGGCCCCCGAGACGCAGCAGGGTCCCGGCACCGAGCTCCCCCGCGAACCAGGCCCTGGTACGGGACCGCGGGAATACAAGTCCGCGACGAGCAGGCGGCCGCCGGGTAGAAGGGCGCGCCGCGCCTCCCGGAGGGCCCGCTCCGGGTCTGGAACGAGAGAGAGGACACACTCGAAGAACAGGGCAGCCAGCGTCTCGTCCTTACAGGGGAGGGCCTCCGCCCGGCCGGCCGAAAGGGGCAACGCAGGGTAGCTTCTGCGGCCCTGCTGCACGAGCTTCCAGGCCGGATCGACCCCTGCTGCTCTGAGGCCATAGCGGGCCCGCAGAAGCTCCACCGTCGCACCCAGGCCGCAGCCCACGTCGAGGACCCGGGCTCCGGCCGGCAGGCCGCTTAAAGCGAGCGCCCGCTCCGTCAGCGAGAGGCCGCCGGGGCGCAACGTCGGGCCCGCGATCCCCCGAAGGGCCGGCAGCTCGTACAAGGGCAGCGGATAGCGATCGGGACCATTTGCGCTCATCGGGGTCTCGGGTAGCTATTTGTCTTCAAGGATCTGTTCGGCTTCCGCCATCTTGCCGAGGGCGAGGGCCTCCGGGACGAGGACCAGCCCGCAGGAGCCGCACCTCGGCAAATTCGTCGTGAAGTGGCTCCCTCCATAGGCCAGGACGACCTTTCCTTCCGAGAGGGGAGCCCCGCATTTTCCGCAGACCCAGGCCGCAGCCGTGGAACGGGCGTTCTCGTCTTTCATGGCTTCGTGTCCGCGAGGATCTGCATCCGGTGGCTGTAAACGCTGTGAATGCGGAAACCCTTCTCCCCCCGGGAATACTCGACCCAGAACGTGACCCGCACGGGCCTGAAGCACGCGAGCCAGCGGCCGGTTGAGGGTTGGAAGAAGCGCCGTCCCTCCTTCTCGGCATGGTGGATCACCCGCTGGATGTCCTCCACCAGGATGCGGCGTTCTTCCATCAGCTCCCGCACTTCAGGCGGAATCTCCAAGACGATCTTGCGGTGCTCCTCCATCTCCGGCGGCCTTTCTCCCCAGAGCCGTGCGAGCATGTCAGTTTTGAGCCGCTCCCGGCTCTCCTGTCTCTGAGACCACCCCGGGCCCTTGCGCGCAGGAGGTTCGCCGCCCGGGGAGGGATAGATCAGGTCCAGGATATGGACGACCCGTTTGCCGGAAGCCGAGAGGCTGTCCCTGCACATGGCGCAGTAGGTCACGTAATCCGAAGGGCTCTGGCGGGCGCGCCGGGCGGCCACCTCGCGTGCCAGGGCGGGGTTTGCGGCGGCCATGAGCCCCCCGTAACCGCAGCATTCGGTCAGGAACCCCGAGTACGGCAGCTCCTCGATCGCACAGCCGAGCCTCGAGAGCAGCCTGCGCACGCTCTGCCGCATCTCGCGCTCCCCCCGCGCGGTGCAGGGATCGTGCACCGCGAGGGGCGACCGTCCCGACCACGGCGGCCCGGAGGCCGCTGCCGGCCCTGGCAGGCCGATCTTTTCCAGGATCTGCCACAGAGACTCGATCGGGATATGGGGGGCATGCTGCTTGAACATCCGGGTGCAGGTCGGGCAGGCGAGGATCAGCGTCGGAGCCCCCAGGGCACGCCAGCGTTCCTCCAGCCAGCGCCACGTATCCCGGCAGAGATCGTCGCGGGCCGCCCAGAGGGCCGGCGCGCCGCAGCAGTAAAGGACGAGCCCCACTCCGCCTCCCAGGGCGCCGCGGAGGTGCTCGTAGATCTGCTGGACCCGACCAGGGAGAGAAGCGCTCAGCTGGCAGCCCGGGAAGAAGGCGAAGCGGCTGGGGTCCCGGCCCGGCTCGCTGCGCGCGAGGGCGAACTGCTCGCTCGTGCTGAAGCGCAGGTCGTCCAGAGCGAACTCGTGCGCCGATGGCGGCATCTTGCCTCGATCCACCATGCTCTTGCGGGCCTGCCGACACAGGTCCGCCATGGAGAAATCTTCGGGGCAGACGATCTCGCAGAGCCGGCAGAGGCTGCACGAGTTGATCAGCTTGTTGGCCGTGCGGTGACCCGCGACGATCGATTCGTTGTTGTAGATTTGCCGGGCGTATCTCTTCGGGTATCCTGCGAAACGCTCCAGGTAGAGGCAGGTCTTGACGCACTCCAGGCACTCGCAGTGGAGGCACCTTCCCGCCTCCTGAACGGCTTCCTCCTTGGAATAGCCTTCCTCCGGATCGGCCATGACCGCGGCCGGAAGCGGCTCGACGCCCGCGAGGCTCGTGTATAGCCGGGTCGGTCGAGGTCCTTCCCCCTCCCGAGCGGCGGTGAGCGATACCCTCTGCAGATGGCGGTCGATGGAAGCCGCCGCGGCGCGGCCTTGCGCCGCCTCGAGGACCGGAGAGCGATGTGCTCGTTTGCATGCGAGCCCGGCGAGGAACAGGCTCGCTTCCCGGGCCGACTGCAGCGTGACAGGATTGGCCCTCACGCCGTATGCCCCGTCGGGATCGAGAGCGTGCCCGTCGGCCGGGTAGTCGATTCCCCCCAGGTCCAGACACACGGCTTCGAAGCGGCGCAGGGCCGTCTCGAGAAGATTCGCCGCCGCGTCTTCCCGCAGGTCGAAGCGGACGCCGAGCTGCTGAAGCTCCGAGATCTGGTCGAGGATCGCTTCCCTGGGAAGTCGCTTCTCCGGCAAGCCCAGCAGCCACCCCCCCAGCTCGTCCGTGCGGGAGAAAACCGTGACTGCATAGCCCTTTCGGACCAGGTCCCATGCGGCTGCGATCCCGCTCATCCCGCTGCCTACCACTGCGACGGCCCGGCCGTTGCCGGGCAGGCAGCGGACCTTGCCCCCCCGCCCGGTCAGCTGCACGCAGGCCCTCTCCAGGGCGCCGATCGCGATCGGGTCTCCGACTTCCCGGCGCTTGCACTCGAGCTGGCACGGATGATCGCAGATGCGGCCCAGGATCCCGGCAAAGGGCATCGTTTTCTTCAAGGTCGCGCAGGCGGCATCCCACTTCCCTTCACGGATCTGACGGACGAAGAGGCGCACGTCCACGTGAAGAGGACAGGCAGCCGTACAGAACGGAGGCTCCTCCTGGATGCACCTCTTTTCCAGCTCCCGCAGCTCTTTCTGCTCCACGAACTGCTGCCTTCCTGTCGAGACCGCCGAACGGCCGCATGAGCCCCCGGAACGGGTGCGGTCCCCAAAGGGGCTCGTAAAGGGCGGCCGGGGACTGTTATGGGACGGATTGGAGTCCTGCCAGGACCTTTTCGGGAAGGGCCGGCAGGCGCGTGATGCGCACGCCGCAGGCGTTGTGAATCGCATTGATGATGGCGGCGTGGGGACTCGTCAGCGGCAGCTCTCCCACGCCGGCCGCGCCGAAGGGGCCGTGCTCCCGCGGCGTCTCCACGTAGAGAATCTCCAGGTCGTCCGGCACCTGCCGGACGTAAGGGAACCCGGCGCCGACCAGGGTCGAGTGCTTCTTGACGTCCTCGAAGTCTTCGGAAAGGGCGAGGCCGATCCCCTGGGCCATGCCGCCGTAGATCTGCCCGTCGGTGACGAGCCGGTTGTTGACCTTGCCGATGTCTGCCGCGAGCGTCATCTTGAGGACCCTGGCCGCCCCGGTCTTCAGGTCCACCTCCACCTCGGCCAGGAACACCCCGTACATGTAAACGCAGAAGGGAGCCCCCTGGGCGTTTTCGTCGCAGACCGTACAGGGAGTCGTCCATTTTCCCGAGTGTCTGACCGGGATTTTCTCGGCCACCATCTCGTCGTAGGTGCGCCAGGAGCCCTCCTTCTTCCGCATGGCGCCCAGGAGCAGCTCGCAGGCGGCCTGGATCGCCCGGCCGGTCACCACCTGCTGTCGGCTCCCTCCCGAGGGGCCGCTGTTCGGGGCGCGGCCGGTGTCGTTCATGACGAGCCGGATCTTGCCCGGTGCGAGGCCGAGAGGCCGCAGGGCCTCGTGGGCGGTGCCGACAACCCCCATGTCCGCGCCCTGGCCGTGATCCTCCCAGCAGGTATACAGGGTGACCGTGCCGTCCGGCATCAGCTCGGCCCAGGCCTCCGAGGCGTCGGGACCATCGAGGCCGCACCCGTAGATCCCGATGGAAACGCCGACACCCCGTTTCCTGTCCGCCGTGGACTCCTTGCCGGCTCTCTCCAGAGCTGCCCGGTAACGAGGACGGATGAGATCGATCATCTCGGGAAGACTGTAGACTTCCGGCTTCTGGCCGGTGGGGGTCGTGGCCCCGGGGCGGTACACGTTGAGGTAGCGCAGCTCCAGCGGGTCCACGCCGATCTTCTCCGCCAGCTCGTCCATGAGCACCTCGGAGGAGAACTCGCTCTGCGGGGCGCCGTAGGCCCGGAAGGCCGAGCCCCAGGAGTGATTGGTGCACACGGTCCGTCCCTCGCCCCGGATGTTCGGGATGTCGTAGCCCGCGCCCATGAACTGAGCGCCCCGCAATGTGAGAAGGTCCCCGAACTCGGAGTAGGGACCGTGGTCGACCGACCAGTCCGTCTCCATCCCCAGGAGCCTGCCGTCCTGGTCCGCGGCAAAGCGCATCTTCACGAAGAAGGGAGAGCGCTTGCCCGTGTAGGTCATCTGCTGGCGGTAGTCGTAGCGCAGGGAGACCGGCTTGCCCGTGGCCAGGCACGCCGCCCCCAGCAGCGCCTCCATGGTGGGGCTGAATTTGTAGCCGAAGGTTCCTCCGGCCGGGTTCTGGACGAGGACGATCTTGCCGGGCTCGACGCCGAGACCCGGGCCGATCATGAGCGAGTGAATGTGGAGCGCGATCGACTTGGAGCAGATGACGAGCCGCCCCTCGTCATCGAGGTAGGCGAAGCCCACGTCGGGCTCGATCGGCATGTGGGGCTGCCGGCCCACGTAGAATTCGTCCTCCACCACGTGAGCCGCGCTTTCGAAGACTTCCCGTGTGTCCTTTCCCTTGGCGATCTTCTGGGCATAGTACACGTTGGGCGTGCCCGGATGGATCTCGATCGCGTCCTCGGCCATGGCCGCCGGCGCGCTCATATAGGGCGGCAGCGCCTCCAACTCCACCCGCACCCGGGCGGCCGCGGCCTTTGCGTGGGCCTCGGTGTCGGCGCACACGATCGCAAGGGCGTCCCCGTATTGGAACACCTTCTCGTCGCACAGGATCGGCCGGTCCCAGCCGTCCCCCTTGTTGGAGGGAAACGTGATGAGGCCGCTCACGCGGTTCTTGCCCCTGACGTCCCTGTGGGTGACCACTTTGCACACCCCGGGCATCGCCTCCGCCTCCGTGGTGTCCATGGAAACGATCCGGGCGTGGGAGACCTCGGCCTGTACGAGCGCCAACCGCAGCGTGCCGGGAGGCAGCTTCAGCCCCGCGTCGGCCCCGTAATCGCAGGTGCCGGTGACCTTCGCGACCGCGCTCGGCCGGGGGTAGGCTCCGCCCCAGATGCGGCCGTCCGCGGGCAGCTTGTAGGAAAGCTCCTCCCTCGTCGTCTCCCCTCGCACCACCCGGGCCGCATCCATGACCGCATCCACGAGCTGTTTGTACCCGGTGCACCGGCAGGCGTTGCGGTTCTTCTGAAACCACTCCCGGACCTGCTCCCGGCTCGGAGCCGCGTTCAGGTCCAGCAGGGCCTTGGCCGAAACGATGAACCCCGGCGTGCAGAAGCCGCACTGGGCGCCGCCGTGGACCGCCCAGGCGAGCTGGAGAGCGTGCAGCTTCCCGGGCGTGCCCACCCCTTCGATGGTCGTGACCGCGGCGCCATCCGGTACGCGCTTCATCTTCGTCACGCAGGAGCGAGTGAGCTTGCCGTCCAGGATCACGTTGCAGGCCCCGCATTGCCCCTGGCCGCAGCCCAGCTTGGTGCCGGTGAGCAGAAGTTGCTCCCGGAGCAGCTCGGCCAGCGTGGCCTCGGCGTCCACGACCAGTGTCCGCCGAACCCCGTTCACGTCGAGGGTCCTCGAAATCATGTGCGTCCTCCTTTTGCCTGAATCAAATTCCTTTCCATCACCATGAGGCGAACGCCCCGCATCTGCGAGAAAATGGCACCCTGGCCCGCCAGGAGCACGGCCAGCTTGGGATCGATCACCCTTGTCCCTGCGATGAGGTCCACTCCGTAATCGAAGAGAACCCGGGACAGGGGGGTCGTCGGGCCGATGACGCACACGAAGGCATCCGGCCTGCAGAGCTTCACCAGGCCCCCGAAGGTCTTGTTCACCAGGGATGTGCCGGTGATCGCCACGACGTCCGCACCGGGCAGCACCTCCCCGGCAGAGTCGGTGGGCAGCTCGCCCTCGTCCGGATCTATCTCCAGAACGTCGAGATGCCGCACGGCCTCGCGGACCCGGGGGATGAACGGGAAGTGGCCGATGATGGCGACTCTCTTGCTCCGCCCGCGCCGGATGATCTCATCCACCGCATTCCGGTTCGTCATTTCATGCCCGCCGGAGTCGACCAGGGCATTGACCGCCGCCATGCCGAGGGAAGCCTCCATGGGGCCCTCGCAACGGAGCAGTTGCGCGAGCTCCAGGGCGCTGTGCTCGGTAAGGCTTCCGGCCCACCGAATCAGCCCGTGACCGTTCGGCGCATGAGCGTCCCTGAGGGTCGAAGCCATGCCGGCCCCTCGTGCCGTGGACACCACGGTCCAGAAGGCGCCGACCCGGACCTCGTCCACCGCCGCGTCTCCCGGAAGGTCGGCGAGCAGATCGTCGATGATGGACATCATTCCCTCCTGCGCAGCCGGCTGCGGCGCTCGGGAGCATGCTGCGCCGCACGGGCCATGAACTTGCCCCTTCGTCCCGACCGGACCTGGAATGCACCAGGGGCTCCGGATCGACAGACGCAACGCGCTTTCGGCGCACGGTGTCCGCCGCATGAACGCAGGAAGCGCCTGCGGCGCGAGAAACGGCGTCGCTCGAAGCCGCGCTCAGAGATCTCGGCTCCTAGCCGACAGAGTCAGACCCCCGGGTCTCTGACGGAAGCAGGAGAACAGCGGAAAGAGAAGGCTTCCACCTGAAAGGAAGCCGGAAGGATCTTTTCGGGGCAGTAGACTTGCAGATCCTCATGTTTTCTCCTTTCCGAACACGGGGGGCATAACCGTTTCCAGTCATACCGAATGTCCATCCTCTCGAATGGGAGCCTTTCTGCTCCTTTAGAGGGAATGGATCGGAGAATTGGGATGATGGTAAGGTGCCGGCCATGAGCTGTCAACAGGAAAAACGCCGCCCTGAGAAAGCCAAAGAAAAAAGGCCCGCAAACGGGTTCATCTGACGGGCATCTTCAGGGCGCTCTTTCGATCCGTACCGCACAGAACTTGTACTCGGGGGTGTGCGTGACCGGGTCGAGAGCGTTGATGGTCAGGCGGTTGATCGGAGACTCGGAAAAATGAAAGGTGCTGTAGACCGTCCCCCGATCGACGATGTCGCCGACAGAGGCCTTGGCCTCGATCTGGCCGCGCCGGGAGGTCAAGCGGATCCGGTCCCCTGCGCGGATTCCCAGCCTGGCCGCATCCGTCTCATGGATCTGCACCAGACACTCCGGGTAGCGGGCGTTGGGCCCCACGGAGCGCCGGGTCATGGTGCCCGTGTGATAGTGATAGAGGATGCGTCCCGTCATGAGGATCAGGGGATAGTCCTCGTCCGTGGGCTCCGCAGGAGGCGTCCACTCGATCGCGTGGAACAGCCCCTTGCCGCGCGTGAAACGATCCTTGTGGAGGTAGCGGGTCCCCGGATGCTCCTTGTTGGGGCAGGGCCACTGGAGACCGCCCTTTTCCAGTCGCTGGTAGTCGATTCCCTGATAGGAAGGGGTGAGCGCCGCCATCTCGTCGAACACCGAGCCGGAATCGGCGAAGGCCATGGGAAAGCCCATCCGTGTTGAAAGATCGCAAATGATTTCCCAGTCCGGTCGGGCCGCGCCGGGCGGGTCGACGACCTTGCGCACCCGCTGCACGCGGCGCTCCGTGCTGGTGAAGGTCCCGTCGTGCTCCGCGAAACAGGTCGCCGGCAGCACCACGTGCGCTAGTCGGGCGGTCTCGGTCATGAAGATGTCCTGGACGACAAGAAGCTCCAGGCTCTTCAGGGCCTTCTCCACGTGGGCGATGTCCGGGTCGCTCAGGACCGTATTTTCCCCCATGATGTACATGCCCTTGACTTCGCCGGCGGCGGCCTTTTGAAGGGCGGTCATCTTCGTCATCCCTGCCTTCAGAGAAAGCTCCTTGACGCCCCAGGCCTCCTCCATCTTCGTGCGGATCGCCTCGGCGGTGACTGCCTGGTACCCCGAGTAGACCGCGGGGAGAGCGCCCATGTCGCAGGCGCCCTGGACGTTGTTCTGACCGCGCAGGGGATTGACTCCGCAGGATTCCTTGCCCACCTTGCCGCAAAGCATGGCCAGGTTGGCGATCGACTTGACGGCATCTGTCCCGTTCACATGCTCGGTGACGCCCAGGGTGTACGCGATGGAAGCCTTCTCGGCCGTGGCGTAGAGACGCGCTGCGGCCATGAGCCTCTCCCGGGGGATGCCGGCCATCGCCTCCACTCTCTCCAGGGTGTAGCCGGCCACCCTTCTTTTCAGCTCCTCGAAGCCCTCGGTCCGCTCCTGCACGTATTCCCTGTGGTAAAGCCCTTCGCTGATGATGAAGTTCATCATGCCGTTGAGCCAGATCACGTCCGAGCCCGGCTTCTGGCGCAGCCAGATCTCGGCGTGCTTGACGAGAGCGATCTTCCGGGGGTCGGCCACGATCATCTTGGCCTTGCCCGAGCGTACGGCCCTCTTCATGAAGGTGGAGATCACGGGGTGCGCCTCCGTGGTGTTGGATCCCACGACGAAGATCACGTCCGCGTTCTCAAACTCCTCGATCGAGTTGGTCATCGCGCCACTGCCGAACGCTGCGGCCAGACCGGCCACCGTGGGCGCGTGTCAGACCCGGGCACAGTGGTCCACGTGGTTGTTGCCGAAGACCGCCCGCGTGAACTTGCCCATGATGTAGTTGGCCTCGTTGGTGCATCGTCCCGAGGCGATGGAGGTCAGGGAGTCGGGGCCGTGCTCTCGCTTGATATCACGGAAGCGGGCAGCCACCAGGTCCAGAGCCTCGTCCCAGGAAGCCTCCCTGAAGCGGCTGTCTTCTTTGATGAGCGGCGTCTTCAGCCGGTCCGGATGGTTGACGAAATCGTTTCCAAAGCGCCCCTTGACGCACAGGCGCCCGAGATTGGGCTTCGCATCCTCGGTGCCGGTGACCCGGGCGATCTTGCCGCCTATGAGGTGGAAGTTGATGTTGCACCCCGTGCCACAGTAGGTGCACACCGATCGCACGACCTTCTCCTCCCATGCCTTGCCCACGGGCATCCTCTGTTTTTCAGACAAAGCTCCCACCGGGCAGAGCTGAACGCACTCGCCGCAGAAGACGCAGCCCGACTCCCAGTAGTCCACGTCGCCGTCTGCTACGATCTTCGCGTGGGGTCCCCTGTATCCGAAGTGGATGACCTGGTTGACCTGGACATCGTTGCAGGCCCGGACGCAACGGCCGCAGAGCACGCACTTGTTGAGATCGCGAACGATCATCGGGTTGCTGTGATCAAAGGGGATTCGAGGGGACTCGATCGGAAACCGCGGGTGCTCGACATCGAGCTCGTAAGCCAGATCCTGCAGCTCGCAGCGGCCGTTCGAGCTGCAGTTGGGGCAGTCGTGGTTACCGCTGGCCAGGAGGAGCTCCACCACGAGCCTGCGCGCCTGGAGCACGCGGTCGCTGGCGGTCGTGACCACCATGCCGTCGCGGTCGATGATGCCGGAGCAGGAGGCCACGAGGGTCCGGGACCCTTCCACCTCCACCACGCAGACCCGGCACGAGCCGGTATCGTCCAGCCTGGGGTGATGACAGAGCGTCGGGATGTGTATGCCCGCCCGGTTGGCCACCTCCAGGATCGTTTCTCCTTGCAGGGCCTGCAGTCGCCGTCCGTCGATGGTGATCGTCAGTTCCTTGCTCATCGGGCTTCCCTTTCAGTCTGTTGCCTTCAGGCGGGCTCACGGATGGATGCCGGTCCTAGGAACGATCGGCTGGCCGGTTGCATGAGGCTCCGGAGACGATGTCGCTTGGCGCGGAAACCCGGCGCGTAGAGGGAGGCTTCAGGAAGAAGGAGTCGGGAAGACGAAAGTCCCCCGAGGGGCTCGACGTGCGGGACGTTGGGCTGTGGCGCAAGGCCTGGCTGGAGCAAGACGCAGGGAGAGGGCGGCCTCAACCGGGGTCTCCTTTCCAAGCATGGGGGGCTGCAAGGTTTCCCTCTCAGCCGAATGGTCGCCCTCCTTAGCAGGTGCACTGCCTTAGGGCGGGTCGACTCGGAGACTTTGGATCGGGGAAGGGTACACGGAATGCGATGCCTTGTCAAAATATCGGGACTGCACGTGCCGGGCCGGAGCGCGTGGCGCGGATGCTCTTTCCCCCCCGAGCCGCGCAAAGGACCTGGGCGTCAGCAAGCACGCTGAGGTCCGGCGGATTCCGCGGCCCCGGTCGGGAGGTGGCGTTCACCCGGTTGCAGTCGCCCGAGTCCTGCAATATGCTTTTCCATCTATCGGCGAAGAGGGAACACCCGATCATAGCCCGCCGCATTCAGGGGAAGAGGGTCATGCTCGAGATCGGTCAGGCTCAGGAGAAGGTGCTGGAGGAGATCTCGGTTCTGGGAACCGAGAGGATCCATATACTGGAGGCCCTGGGGCGTGTATTGGCCCATGACGTGAAAGCCAAACGTGATGTGCCGGCAGCGGACAACTCCGCCATGGACGGGTATGCGTGCCGATACCAGGACGTGGGCGCAGCGGATGCGGAACATCCGGCCAGGCTCAAGCTGATCGGCGAAGCGCCGGCCGGTGCCCCCTTTGGGGGACGAGTGGGGTCCGGAGAAGCCACCTGGATCATGACCGGGGGATTGGTCCCCGCGGGCGCCGACACCGTGGTGATGGTTGAGGACACGACCCGGGAGGGGGCCGTGGTCACCGTGTTGACAAGACCCGCCAAGGGGGCGCACATCCGCCCGCGGGGAGAAGACGTTCGCCGGGACGAAGTCGTGCTTTTCAGCGGAGGCATCGTACGGCCCCCGGAAATTGGGATGCTGGCCACCCTGGGGCACGCGTACGTGCACGTCTATCAGCGCCCGATCGTGGCGATCGTCTCGACCGGAGACGAGTTGGTGGACCTGGACGAACCGTTCACGGAAGGGAAGGTCGTGTGCTCGAATACGTACAGCCTGGCCGCGCAGGTCATGGAGTGCGGCGCCATTCCCCTGTCTCTGGGGACCGTCTCGGACGACGAGGCAGAACAGCGAGTCAGGATCTCCGAAGGGCTGCGGGCTGATGCCATCGTGACCTCCGGCGGCGTCTCGCTCGGCAAGTACGATCTGGTCAAGGACGCGCTCGCTCGACTGGGGATGCGCGTGAAGTTCTGGAAGGTGGCCATGAAGCCCGGCAAGCCGCTGGTTTTCGGCACCATCGGGCACAAGCCGATCTTCGGCTTGCCGGGGAACCCCACCTCGGCGATGATCTCGTTTGAACAATTCGTGCGGCCGGCGCTCCTCAAGATGATGGGCCACCGGAATTTGTTCCGGCCTCTGATCGAGGCCACACTCACCGGCGACGCTCCCAAGGAGACCTCCCGTCTCCACCTGGTGCGGTGCCAAGTCTTTGAAAAGGATGGGCAGCTCATGGCCCGCACCACGGGGACCCAGAGCTCCGGTGCGCTGCGCTCCATGGTGCTGGCCGATGGCCTGATGATCCTGGCTCCGGAGGATGCGCCGTTCACGGCAGGAAAGAAGGTGCGGGTGCAACTGCTGCACACGAACAGCCCGCTCAGCCCGTATTCCCCGTTCAGCGCTGCGGGCAAACGCAAAGGATTGCACCTGGTTTCCGGCGTGGGGAGCTCCCTGGCGGGCTCCGGAGAGGTGTGAGGTACGGCAGAGGGGTTGCGTTGACAACGTCAGCGGAGCCGGAGCACGGCGGCAAGGAACCTTGCGGTTCCGCCGGCCTCGGCCTCCGAGCTCCCCATCATTATTTGCTGAGATCAACCCCGGGCTTGTCTGCCATGGGCTCGAACAGCACGCGGTTGCTCTTCCTGAAATCGCCGATCACCTTCTGGCCGCGGGGCGAGGTCAGCCAGGCTGCAAAGGTCATGGCGTCCATGTACTTCGCACCCGGGATCTTGAAGGGGCTGAGCGCGATCACCGCGTAGATATTCTCGAGCTCCGGCGCGTCTTCGAACACGGGCTTGAGGCCGCTGATCCCGGACACGCCGTAATAGGTTGCCGTGTCGGTCAAGGTGTAAGCCTGCTTCTCCATGGCCACGCGCAGAGTCTGCGCCATGCCCTGCCCGACGTCCATGTAGTTCTTGTCCGGCGCGCCGCCGACCAGAGCCCAGAGCTCCAACTCCCGAGTGTGGGTACCGGACTTGTCCCCACGGCTGGCAAAGGCGGCGCCCGCGTCCTTGATCCGCTGCATGGCCTCCTTGCTGTTCTTGGCCTTGCCCACGCCCGCCGGATCGTTCTCCGGGCCGACGAGCATGAAATAGTTGCGTGCGATCACCCGCCGGTTCACGCCGTAGCCGTCCTCCAGGAACTTGTTCTCGAGTTTCTTGGCGTGGACGATGACGACATCCGCGTTGCCGTCCTGCGCCTGCTTCAGCGCCTGGCCGGTGCCCACCGCCACCCACTTGAGCACGATGCCGGTGTCCTTCCTGAATTCGTCGGACACCACGTCCAACAACCCGGTGGCGTCGACGCTGGTCGTGGTGGCGAGCAGGATGGACCGCTCTTCAGCGTGGGCAGCCCCGATTCCCAGAAGCAGAGCCGTCACCAGGAAAAGTCTCGCGATTGGTTTCATTGTCTTCTCCTCAATAAGCAGAGCCACCCTGGGGACCGTGGCGGACGGCATTTCGAAGGAGCTTGATCGAAGAACAGGAGTCTCCTGCGTCGCAAGGCCGACGCTCCTGTAAAAAGCGTAGAGGCGGACGGCGTTGCGTGTCAAGAATGAGCGCGCGGGAGGGTGTGGCATGAGGTCCACACCAGGCGGGCAGCAGAGCTGATTTCTCCTCGTCTGCAGAGAATTCGCGGTTAGACTTGACAGAGGGTGCAATGCTGCGTACAAGACATTTTCGCTTTCCCGGATCGATCCCTTCCAGAGGAGGCCTGAGGCCCTACTGGGAATGGAAATTCGGTATGGTTGGAAACGGCCGTATCCCCACCTGCTCGGAAAGGAAAAGCGATGCCCATAGGTTCGGCCTGCCCGGGTTTTCGATTCCTCCGAAGCCTGTTTTCTGTCCTGGGAACTGCCCCGCGACCTGTTTTCGTGTTCTTCCTCCTGCTGGCCGGGCCTTTGAGCTGCCGGGCCGGCTCCGGTCCCGGTTCCCACATCTCTCTTGCTTCGCCTGAGGGCGGGACGGGAGAGATCGTGTGCCCGTGCACCGCGGACCTCGCGATCGATGAGTGGAAACCGTACGACAGCCAGAGCGGCAAGACGCGGGTTCTCCTGGCCACCAACAAGAACGTGCACCATGGGATTTCCCGCGGGCTCTTTGCCTTCAAGATTCCCGAGACACTGGCTCCCTCGGACATCCGGAAGGCCGTCATCTACTTCTCCGGGTGCTCCCACTGCCAGACCGGCTACAGCGGCCGCGTGGGCTTTTACGCACTCAATATCGGGTTCGACGAGGGGACGAGCACCTGGTACTCCCTGAACGGGGGCGACTGGGACGAGTCGGTCCACGCGGAAGCCGTGCTCCCGGAAGGCTCCGCCTGGAACGAGGCTGCGGACGGGCAGCCTCCTCCGGGTGCGCGGGGATTCGATATTACCCCGCTCCTGCAGAAGAACCTGGAGAAGGTACGCAAGCACGGCGTCATGATGCGCTTCGCGGACGAGCATCAGAACCCATCTATTCATCAAAGCGTCGCCTCACGGGAATCGAAGGACCCGCTGGATTTCGCGCCTTTCATCCAGATCAGTCGAAGAACGTCGCAGGCGGCTCCCTAAGAAACCGCTTGACAGAGAATCACAATATCACGTATAACAATTTCACTTTCTCCGATCCATCTTCTCTAAAGGGGCCTTGAGGTCCCCATGTGAGGAATGGACATTCGGTATGGCTGGAAACGGCCATGCCCCCCGTGCTCGGAAAGGAGAAGTGATGCCGATACGCTCGGCCTGCCCAGGCTTCCGTTCCCTCGGAAGCCTTTTTTCATCCCTGCGGACTGTCCCGGCGGCTTTTCCGTTTTTTCTTCTTTTGGGCGGACTTTGGGGCTGCGGCTGCGGGTCCGGCTCCGGCTCCGGATTCGATATTTCTCCCGCACCTCCCGAGACGAGCGAAATCGTCTGCCCGTGCACGGCCGACCTCGCGATCGACGAGTGGAAACCGTACGAAAACCTGAGCGCGGAAACGCGGATTCTGTTGGCCACCAACAAGAACGTCCACCACGGGATTTCGCGCGGGCTCTACGCCTTTGACATCCCGGAAACGCTCGCTCCCTCGGACGTCAAGAAGGCTGCCATTTACTATTCCGGCTGCTCCCACTGCCAGGGCGGTTACAGCGGTCGCGTGGGGTTTTACGCGCTCAATATCGGATTCGATGAGGCGACGAGCACCTGGTACTCCCTCGACGGGGGCGACTGGGACGATGCGGTGCACGCCGAAGCCGTGCTCCCCGAAGGTTCCACCTGGAACGAGGCCGTGAACCGGCAACCGCCTCCGGATTTGCAGGGCTTCGATGTCACCCCCCTGTTGCAGAACAACCTGGAGAAGGTGCGTAAGTACGGGCTGATGATGCGCTTCGTGGACGAGCATCAGGAGCCGTATGTCCACCAGAACGTGGCTTCACGAGAGTCGCAGGACCTGCGGGATTTCGCACCGTTCATCAAGATCAGCACGGTGGAGAGCCCTGTACAGCTTTCGAAGGAGGGGGAGGACTTCGAGCCCTTTCAGATGCCGCCGCACTCCATCGGGTATGGGCCCTATTCCTTGAAGATCACGACCGATGCCGCGATCGTCGCCTGGGAAGAACAGGATGAGCACGGGCAGCTCCAGCACATCGAGATTCCTCTTGCCAATCTCGAGCCCGAAACGGAGTACGCCTATCTGGTCAACGGCGCCGCCGGGGCCGGCCGTTTCGTGACCCCCGCGGTGCCCGGGCCAGGGGCGGTGCAGCCCTTCAGTTTCTTTGTCGTCGGGGATACCCAGTCCGACTCGCAAGTGTCGGCCGAGCTGGCCGACGCGATGGTGGCGACCCACCCGGATGCCGCGTTCTCCCTTCACGCGGGCGATCTGGTGAGCAACGGAAACGACCTCCTCGACTGGCAGGAGCAGTGGTGGTCCCCTTTCTCAGAGTGGTTGTTGCGCTTTCCCGTGTACCCCGCGATGGGCAACCACGACCTCGATTCGCCTTACTACTTCCGCTACTTTTCCTCCCTCGGCGGCAACGGCACGAACTACTCCTTTGACTGGGGCCGGGTCCATTGCGTGGTGCTCGACTCCAACAGCGCCCATTGCGGAAGCGAAGAGCAGATGGCCTGGCTCGCACAGGATCTGGCGGAGCATGTGGGAGCGGACTTCACGGTGGTCACCCAGCACATTCCCGTCTTCTTCTCCTCCACCTCCGGCTCGAACGGCATGGCCTATCTGCAGGAGAAGCTCCTCCCGGTTTTCGAGGACAACGGGGTCGATGTGGTCTTCAGCGGCGACGTGCACGGCTACCAGCACCACCTTCACAACGGCATCCACTACGTGATTTCAGCCGGAGGAGGCGGACCGCTTTACGACTCCGGGCTCCCCATTCCCGGGATGACCCTGGCCCTGGCAAAGGCCCACCACTACCTCCATTGCCAGGTGCGGGACCGCTCCCTCGAGATCGCCGCCTGTGACGCCGAGGGAAATCTTTTCGATCGTGTTTCGTTGGTGTCGGGAGTCGCCGTCGAGGTCGCAACCTCCGTTGTGGTCGAATCGGACAGGGAGGTGGTGCATCCCGGAGAACAAGTCGAAGTCGGGCTGTATCTGGAGGGGGTGGCGAATCTGGCGGAAGCCTCTTTTTCGATGGACTACTTCAGGACGGAGCCCCAGGGGAGGCTCGAGGCGGTCGACGCGGATGCTCTGTCCCCGGGCGTGCAGATCCGACCCGGGGAGCTGGGCGGCACGGTTGTCTCGAACCTGGCCGAGGCGGATCCCGGGAGGCTGCAGTACGGAGAGGAGGCCATCGGAGGACTTTCCGTGCCGAGAGTGAAGGTTGCCTCGGCAACCTTTCAGGTGCCGACCGGCGCAGGGGCGACCGCGTTCTACCTGGTGCCTGCGTTCAGGTTGCTGGATACGACCGGCAACGAGATCCCCCATTACATGGGAGGAGTGACGATCGCCGTGCAGCCGCCGCTCTGACGAACCGATTGCGAATGCCTCTCCGAACCGCCGCTTCTAAGGACCCTGGTGTCTATGAAGGGCGGTCGATAGGGACGTTTCCGAAAGGACGATCCCCCCCGTTGCGGAAAGGAGAAGGTCATGGCCGTCTGGGCCACACAGGGCCGGTCCCCTTTTTCTGCAGGGGGCCGGCTTTTCGTTTCTGCGCCGGGAAGATCCTGCGCGCTCCCCCCGGCCGGCCGATCGGTTCCTGGCAAAGGACTTTGCGATCACGGAAAGGAGGTGATACCCGCCGCGCACGTGTATCGATCCCATCGACGACGGCGACCTTGAGGAATCAATGACGACAGAGGCAAGAGAGGTCGGTGCCATGAAGAAGCGAATGCTCACGACGCTGATGACGGTTATGGTGCTGCTTGTCACGCAGCAGGCCTTTGCTGCTGTCTGGTACGTGGACGGAAACGCGGGCCCCGGTGGTGACGGAACGAGCTGGGCGACCGCTTTCACGACCGTGCAGGCCGGGATCGACGCCGCCGGCGCGACCGACGAGATCTGGGTGAAGGCGGGGACTTACCTCCTTTCCGCGACCCTCAACGTGGACGAACAGGTCTCCCTCTACGGAGGCTTCGCCGGCACGGAAACGGCCCGTGAGGAGAGGAACTGGGCGGCCAACGTGACCACCGTTGACGGAAACGACGCTGTCCGGTGTCTGTGGGTGACGGCGGACAACGTGACCCTGGACGGCTTCGTGATCACGCGGGGGTATACGGACGGCTCCGTGGTGGTGAACGGAGCCGGCATGCAGAACGGTTCGTTTGATGCGTCGCTCGTGAGCAACACCACGGTTGCGAACTGCACCTTTGTTGCGAACAAGTCCGGATACCATGCCGGCGCGATCTTCAACGACCTGGGCGGTCTGACGGTCCGCAACTGTGTTTTCCAGGAAAACACGGCCATGAATCGCGGCGGGGCGGTTCTGAGCTATGCAACGGGATACGCCACGGTCATTGCGGACTGCAGGTTCCTCCAAAACACCGGGAAGAGCGGCGGCGCAGTCTATTTCACCGGGGATACGGGTCCGAACTCGATAGCGGATACCGCCTTTGTCGAGAACCATGCGTTCGTGACGGGGTCCACCAGCTGTGACGGTGCCGCGATCGTGTGCGATTCGGATACCACGATCACCGGGTGCACCTTCCAGGGCAACACGGCTGTCCGGTACGGTACGGTTGCGACTTACGGAGACGCAGGAAAGACCATAACGATCCTGAACTCGGTCTTCTCGGGGAACAGCGTTCAGTACGGTGGAGGAGTGTGCATCAACGGATCTTCCGGAGATCTCGGGAGCGTGATCGTCTTGAACTGTACCTTCAGCGGAAACGCGGCAAGCATGAGCGGCGGAGGCATCTACAACCGGGGCAAGACTCTGGGTGTCGACAGTCTGTTCACGATCACGAACAGCGTCCTCTGGGGCGACACGGTGAATGAGATTGCGGTCGGAACCGGTGGTGCACCCACGGTGAGCTACTCGGACGTGGACCAGGACGGCTACGAGGGAGTCAACGGGAACATTCGCTTGGCTCCGCTGTTCGTCGGGGGAGGGGACTTCCACCTGGCGGCCGGTTCTCCCTGCGTCAACGCCGGCACGGACGCCGGGGTCTATAGTGACCTGGACGGCGACACCAGACCTCTGCTCGGCGGCTTCGACATGGGGTCCGATGAGTACAGCGGGGACTGCTGGGATCTGGACAGCGACACGTACGCAGACGTGCAGTGCGGCGGGGATGACTGCGATGACGGAGAGCTGGCCGTGAACCCCGGGGCCCTCGAGGGTCCGTTCGGCGACCCGACGTGCTCGGACGGTCTGGACAACGACTGCGATGGGACGGCCGATGCTGCGGACTTGAGCTGCGCGTTCTGCACGGACCCCGGCCAGTGCGACGACGGCGTCGCCTGCACGGAGGACACCTGTGACGAAGGCACCCAGTCCTGCGTCAACACGCCTCAGGACAGCTTTTGCGACGATGCGAACGAATGCACGGACGATACCTGCGACGCCGTGGAAGACTGCCAGCACGCCTGCAACGCAACGGACTACAGAGATGCCTGCTGCGACGACCCGGCCTGCGCAGACGAGCCCGTCTGCAACGGCCCTGCCTGGGGACCCGGTTCCGTTGTGGGAACCCCAAGCCTCCGGTCCAATGCACTGAATTACCTTGTCGTGCTGCTGGTGCCTTGCGCCGCGGTGCTCGTGTGGAAGGCTGCCCGCCGCAGAAGGTGAGCCGCTGGCGTGTTCTGTGGAATGAGGCGGGCCCTATGCTCTTGGGGAATAGGGTCCGCCCCTCGTTCCTCATGCTGCTGAAGGATCCTGCCTTCAAAGGAGAAAGAGATGAAGAGAGTTATTTTCCTCTTCGTCGTCCTCATGACGATGCTGGTGCTACCAAGCCTCACCCTCGCAGCTGTGTGGTACGTGGACGCTGCCGCCCCGGGTGGGGGAGGGACGAGTTGGGCGAGCGCCTTCAAGACGATCCAGCAGGCCGTAGACGCTGCGGGATCCGGGGATGAGATCTGGGTGAAGCGCGGAACGTACCTGCTCGGCGCAACGGTTACCGTCGGCAAAGCAATCTCCCTGTATGGCGGCTTCAACGGTAGCGAGACTTCGCTGGAGCAGAGGAACTGGACTCTCAACGTGACGCGCGTGGACGGGAACAACGCCGTCCGGTGTTTTCTCGTCACATCCGGAAACGTCACGGTGGACGGATTCACGATAACCAGAGGAAGAACCACAGGGGTCGACCGGGGAGGCGGTCTCTGCATGAACGTGACCGGCACGGCGGGCGTGTCGGTTGCGAACTGCATCTTCCTGGACAACCGCTCCGTGGACGATTCCGGAGGGGGAATGTACGTCCAGCGGGGACACGCGGACCTCTCGGATTGCACATTCCGGGGGAACACGTCGGACAACCGAGGCGGCGCCGTCTACGTCTACTACACGGAATCGGTCTCCTTCGGCACCGCGGACATCACGCACTGCGACTTCGATCAGAACAGCTCCGGGAGCGGCGGCGCGCTCTTCTTCAAGGGGGGGACGGGAAGCGGTCCGAACTCGGTCGTCGGCTGCAGCTTCACCGCAAACCGGGCCTACTCGGACGCCGGCAGCAACGACGGCGCGGCCATCGTGTGCGATCCGACCACCACGATCTCGGGGTGCAGCTTCGTCGGGAACACGGCCACGCGCTATGGGACGATCGCAACCTATGGGGACGCGGGCAACACGATCACGGTCGCCAGCTCCGTGTTCGCGGGCAACGAGGTGAGGTACGGCGGCGGCATCTGCATCAACGGGAGCATGGGGTTCCTGGGGTCGGTGATCGTCACAAACTGCACCTTTTCGGGGAACACCGCCTCGAGTGGCGGGGGGGCGATTTACACCCTGAAAGCCTTGGGTGCGTCGAGCCAGTTCGCGATCACGAATAGCGTCCTCTGGGGCGACAGCGGGAACGAGATCGCGGTGGGCGGGAGCGGAGGCTTGCCGACGGTCCGTTACAGCGACATGGACCAGGACGGATACGCCGGGAGCAACGGGAACATCCGGCAGGCCCCTCTGTTCGTTTCGGCGAGCGACCTGCACCTCACGAGCGCGTCGCCCTGCATCGATCGGGGCAGCAATTCCGCCCCATCGCTGCCTGCCCAGGATATCGACGGCGAAGCCAGGATCCTGGACGGGGACGAGAACGGCACGGCCGTGGCCGACATGGGTGCCGACGAGCTCAATCCGGGATCCACGCCCCCGGCGTGGACCGGTGCAACGGTTCTGCCTGCAGGAGAGCCTCGGAGCCGTGTCCGGGCTTCTCTGGCCGTGAACGCCCTCGGCATGCTGGTCGTGCCGCTTGTAATCGGCGTGCTCGTGACCTACAGAAGGATGGGGCGCGGATCCTGAGGGGTGACCTCGAATGTGCCGGAAACAGCTGCCGAGCTTTCCGATGGCAGGGCTGGTGCTCGCCCTGGGCGTGGCTGCATGCGGGTCGGGCTCCGGGGGCGCGAGTGGAGACGGTCCTGAAGGCGAAGGGGCGGCCCCCGGCTTCGAGTTCGTGCAGCTCTCCGATGTCCACGTCGGGAGGTCGCCACCGCAGGAGCAAGAGAACCTGCGGCGTGCCGTCGACCAGGTGAACGCAATGCTGCCTGCTTTTGTTCTGCTCACGGGGGATCTCACGAACAACGGAGGGTTGGAGGAGTATGCCGTTCTGAAGGATATCCTGTCCGAGTTGACGGTGCCGTACTACTGTGTTCCGGGGGACAACGACATCGTGGACGGCGAGGGAGATGTGGGTCGCTACCGCGAGCAACTGGGCGCGGAGTGCTATTCGTTCACCTATCGGGGTTACCGGATCATCGGGGTCGACAACAACGCGGAGATTGCCCTCGACCAGGGGCAGCGTGAATGGTTTGAAAGGGAGTTGCAGATCGGTGGGGCGGAGATCGTCTTTGCCCACAAGGCGCTCCTGGATGGGAGCGCCGGCTTCGAGGCTCTCCCGACAGCGGGGCCTCTGCTCGAATTGTTGGACGCATACGGGGTCGTCGCCTTTCTGAGCGGCCACGAGCACGAGTCGGCAGAGGTCAGGTGGGGCGACACTCAGCATGTCTGGTGCGACAATCTCAGTTTCTTTCACACGGGGATCGAGACCTACAATCTGTTTCAGGTCGACGCGGGCGAAGTCCGTCTCTCCCACGTTCACTGGGACGGCTCGCGGGAGCTCGTCGTGTCTTTTCCGGCAGGCGGCGACAGCCGCCCTTGAGGCTCCGGCGTTCAGCAGGGGCGGGCGGTTGCGCCTGCAGCGGGTGACGCATTTGACAGGAGCCCCGTGCGTACGTATACTGCCGCGCGGTTTCTCCGATCCATTTCCTCTACCGGAGCTCGAGTCTCCCACCTGAGGGATGGACATACGGTATAGCTGGAAACGGCTCTACCCCCCGTGCTCGGAAAGGAGAAGCGCTGGGAATCCGGCCCCCCCTTGTTCAGAAATTGGGGCCGGTCGCCAACAAGGCTTCCCTTCGCCGGGAAGCCTTTTTTTGTCTTCCCGCCGCTTGCACTCCCTTGGGAGCGCCGTCCCGTCGGCTCCTCCGCGCGCACGGAAGCAGCCTTATCCGATGTTGATTCCGGTAGTCTGTGCACATTGTCATTCCGGACCTTGAAGTCGGGGGGATCGGCCTCCCCCTTCGCGTCCCAATCCTCTTCCTCTCTTGCCCAGGGGAGGAGGATTGGGCCTTTCTTAAGAATGGCGTAAGCACTTCCGTCGTCTACTTCAGACAAAGGAGGAGAAGATGAACCGGCTGGGTCGATCACGGGGCCTCGGGGTCATCGGGTGGTTCGCGCTGGCGGCGGCGGTTCTGGCGTGGGGTTGCTCCGACAAGGATGACTACAACCCTCCTCCGGTGCCGCCGGACATTACCCTTGCGGCGTCCTTCAACCAGGTGCCGACCGACCTGAGCGAGTGGCAGACGGCTCAAGTCTCGGTCGTGGACGCGGACGGGACCTCCGGCACGCGCTGGGCCCTGCGGGTCTCGGACTGGGTGGATCAAATCGTCGGCAGCCAGGAGGCGTCGGGCTACCTCTACGACTTCGTCGACGGCGCTGACGACACGCTGCTCGAGTGCCTGGGCGGGGATGCGGGTCAGCTCCCCGGGTATGAAGACCTGCAGCACGCCTTCTTCATCGACGACAGCGCGAACGACCGGGGGCTGCGCCTGGTCTGGGACGAACAGAAGCCGGGGTGCTTCTATCCCGACAACCTGGAGGCGGGCTCGGTGGTGAGCCGCCCGGACTGGACCGTCCTGGACAAGACGGCATGCTCCTACGTCATGGAGACGAACACCCCGGTGCCGGTCCACGAGGGCGAGACCGTGTACGTGGAAGGGATCGCCACGATGGGCACCGACGTCATGGTCTCGGGGCGCTACTTCAAGCTCCATATCCAGGACGAGACTGGCGGGATCTACGTGTTCGCCGACACCCAGGCGACCGTGGCAGACCAGGGCTATGACGGCTCGACCTTCTCGAGTATCAACATCTACCCCGGGGATCGGGTCGCCTTGAAGGGGACGATCGGCTCCCACGACGGCATGGTCGAGTTCTATCCGGTGTCCGGGTACAACGTGTCGGTGCTGTCGCGCGGGGAGACGGTGCCCGATCCGTACCTCTTCGCTTCCGTGGACGCGATCTACGGAGACGGATACGCGCATGTCGGAGACCTGGTGCGGGTCAACGGTGTTGCGATTGAGGCCGTCGACCCGGCCTCGGCCTGGCCCCTCTACGGCCAGAAGTCGAGCGATCTGTTCGCCAAGACGGGACCGGACGTAAACGCCCTCGAAGTCGCCTTCTATCCCGGTTCCGGCATCCCGGGATCCACGGTGCCGGCCGGCCCCTTTGACCTCATCGGTGTTCTGCACCGCGAGGAGACGGACCAGGGGGCGGTCACGTGCATCCTCTACCCGAGGGGCCTGACGGACATCAACCCTCTGGCCCCCCCTGCCATCACGGGCATCCAGCTGTCGGTCTACAAGGCCGGCGATCCGGAGCATGCGGTGACCGTTTCGCTGGGCGACTTCCAGCAGTCCCTCTACGATCGCGGCGAGGGAGCCGAGCCGGTCGTCACCCTCGACTCCCTGATCGTGCCCCAGGTGGCGCGTGACCCCAAGGACTGGGCCTACAAGATCATTGCCCGAGACGGAAGACAGCCGTTCGATTCGCTCCAGTTCAACCAGCTCAAGAGCGGTATGCTCTACCTGGACGGAGAGGTGGTGAACAGCGACTTCTATGCCGGCATGGAGCTCTCTCAGATTTACTACCTGAACGACGTGGCCGAGATCGTGCTGTATCCGATCGAGGACAGCGGAGCGCCCGAGCCCGGGGAGGCCGTCCACGGCCAGGGCGTGAACCTGGCCGTCAACGGGCTGAATTATCCCGTCAACTTCGAGGACCTGCCGGACCCGGATGCCGAGCACAAGATCGCCCTGAGCGAGTTCGTCCCCAACCGCATCATGAGCGTTTACACGATGGACGGATCGTTCTCCCCTGAGCAGATCCGGGTCCTCTATGACTACCGGCTGGTGTCCTCCGACGGCGCCCAGGAGTGCACGATCACGTGGGACGTGCTGCAGACCGGACAGGCCGACATGACGAGCGGGCTTCCTGCCGTGACCGGGATCGAAGGCTGCACCGTTGCGGATCTCTTCACCATCGAGATGATCCGCAAGATCATCGTGGACGACGGCGTTCAGGAACAGACCTTCTACTGGAAGGACCTCCCGATCGTACCCAGAGATCTCGGCGACGGGACGATCGAGGAGGTGGTCTTTTTCGACGACGTGCTGGACGCCGCCGGCATCACGGACAAGACGCTCTACGACTACAACGTGTGGGCATCCGACGACTTCGGTACTTACTTCCCCTACGGGCACCATCACCTCGAAGACATGTTCTTCAACGCCTTGACCAATCAGGGCTTCATCACGGATGCGAATCCGGGGATGTCCGACTACGGCGGACGTTACTCGACCAAGGCGATCCTCAGGATCGAGCTGAGGCCGGTCCCGCAATCCGCACCGTCTCTTTTCGTGGACGACGGGTTGGGTACCGGCTGGCTGTCCGACCCCAACAGCTCGGCCACCTGCAACGGGTGCCACGTCAAGAAAGGGGTGCTGGAGATTGCCGTGAACTGCGCGGACTGCCATTCCTGACCAAATCCGCACAATGCGTCACGCCAGCTCTCGAGAGCGTGTGGATTCTTTCATTCCTTCTCCCCTCGGCGAGGGGAGAAGGTGAGGATGAGGGGTGAATCTGCTCCTGTTTCCCCCTCACCCTGGCCCTCTCCCCCGTGCACGGGGGAGAGGGGATCGGGGATTCACTTTTCGACACCCTCCAAGGGAGGGTCCCGCCGACGAAGGTGTTTCCGGATGACGGCTGCATGCGAAGGCTACCTCAGGACCGTCCATCTGAGCCGCACCTTCGAGGACAAGGTGGCCGTCGATGATCTCACCCTCGACCTGCGCAGAGGGGAGCTGTTCGTCCTGCTGGGCCCTTCCGGGTGCGGCAAGACCACGATGCTCAGGCTTCTGGCCGGCCTGGAATCGCCGAGCAAGGGGGAGGTCTTTCTCGACGGCCGGCCTCTGAACGGAGTGCCGCCCGGGCGCCGCAACGTCGCCATGGTGTTCCAGGATCATGCGCTCTACCCGCACATGCGGGTTGCCGACAACCTCGGATTCGGCCTGCGGATGCAGCGGCTCAAGAAGGAGGAGATCCGGAAGCGGGTGGCGGAGGTGGCCGGAATCATCGGGCTAGAAGATAGGCTGGGGGCCTGGCCCCATCAGCTCTCCGGCGGAGAGGCGCAGCGGGTGGCCCTGGGCAAGGCCCTGATCCGGCGGCCCGACGTGCTCCTGCTGGACGAGCCGCTGAGCAACCTGGACGCGCCGCTCAGGCGGAGGCTCCGGGAGGAGATCCTCAGGCTCCAGCGGAAGTCAGCGATCACCACGGTCTACGTCACGCACGACCAGGAAGAGGGCATGGCCCTGGGCGACCGGATGGGCATCCTGCAGGGAGGGCGGCTGCTGCAGGTCGGGACGCCCAGAGCGGTCTACGAGAATCCGGGCTGCGTCTTTGCCGCCGAGTTCCTCGGGTCCCCCTCCATCAACCTGATTCCGGCGGAGCTCCTCCTGGGGCGGGACCGGCTCCGCTGGCCGATGGGGGCCGAGACCCAATTCATAGAGCGTATTCCACGGGATGCCTCGGGCAGTGTGTGGATCGGGATACGACCCGAGGACGTGCTGGTCTCGATGCGCTCGAAGTCGCCTCCGGAATATGTGGGTCGGATCGAATTCATCCAGGACATGGGCTTCGAGAGCCACCTCGTCGTGAGCTGCGGAGGGCTGTCCCTGAGGGCCCGTTGCGCGCACCTTCCTGAGGGCATGCGGGAGGGCGTGCCTGCTTACCTGAAGCTGCGAGCGGAAAGGATGCTGCTCTTTCGAAGGGATACCGGGGAGCGCGTGCTCGCGGACGCGGGGGAGACGGATGCAGGGTAGAGCTCGCGCCTCTGGCGAGAGGGTGGCAGATGAGAGCCGTGGGGTCGTGCCGTACCTCTGGATTCTTCCGGGCCTCGGCTATCTGTTCTTCTTTTGGGGGTATCCGGCTCTTTATGCCGTCTGGCTGAGCCTGACGGAGACCAACCTCGGTTCGGAACAGTCGCGGTTCGTGGGCCTGGCGAACTTCGGCCGGATACTGCTGGACCCCCTGTTCTGGATCTCCCTGAAGAACAGCGGCGTTCTCGCGGCTGCCTCGGTCGTGCTCGAGGTGTCGTTGGGGCTGGGAGTTGCCGTGCACCTGCACGGGTCGGGCGGCAAGAGGCAGGCCGTTGTCATGGCCGTCCTGCTGCTGCCATGGCTCTTCTCCGAGGTGGTCTCGGCCCTGACGTGGCGGTGGATGTTCCACGAGCCTCTCGGCATGCTGAATGTCTTCCTGCGGCACGTCGGGCTCCAGGGGGTTCCCTGGATGAGTCGGCCGGCAACCGCCATGGCCACCGTGGTGATCGTTTCCCTTTGGCAGGGGATCGGGATCTCGACCATGGTGGTCCTGGCCGCCCTCAAGGGGATTCCGGGCAGGCTCACGGACCTTGCGCTGCTGGACGGTGCGGAGGGCTGGAGCAGGCTCCGGCACGTCCTCCTGCCGCAGCTCAAAGGCGTGCTGATGCTGGACGGGCTGCTCGTCGCCATCAAGTCCCTCGGTGCATTCACGCTGGTCTTTGCCTTGACGGGAGGGGGGCCGGGCTACGCCACCGAGATCCTGGCTACCTACATCTACAGGCTGTCTTTCTATCGAGACCAACTGGGATATGCGTCTGCCGTGGGCGTATGCCTGGCCTGCCTC
Organism: bacterium; assembly: GCA_040756235.1. Taxonomy (GTDB): domain Bacteria; phylum Desulfobacterota; class DSWW01; order DSWW01; family DSWW01; genus JBFLZG01. The sequence continues at coordinate 44,616 of JBFLZG010000003.1, forward strand.
TTCCTCGCGTTCACGTGGCTGCTCTTCCTGTTGCCTCGCGGGGACCCTGGGCGTTTCTTGGAGAGGACGAGATGAGACGGATCCCCGGCACGGTCCTGGTGCTGGCTCTGGCGTTCTTCTGCCTGGGCCCGATCCTCTGGGTCGTCTGGGCTTCCCTGAGGCCGGAGCAGGACATCCTGCGCCTGCCGGGACGGCTCTGGGCCGGTCCTTTCATCGCCGACCACTACCGGAGCGTCCTTTCCGATCCGAGGGTCCATCGGTACCTGGGGAACAGCGTGCTAGTGGCTGTGGGCTCGTCCCTGCTGGCGACTCTGCTCGGCGCCATGGCCGCCTTCGGGATTGGCCGGTACCGCTTCCGAGGCCGCTCGTTTCTGTTGGGGCTCGTGCTGACCATCCATCTCCTTCCGAGTCTGGTGAGTATGGGGGCTCTGTACCGACTGGTGTCTTCTCTTGACCTCCTCAACTCTCTGGCAGGGCTCGTGCTGGTGAAGGGAGCGGGCCTGAGCCTCGCTGTCTGGCTCCTCAAGGGGTACTTCGAGTCGCTCCCCAGGGAGTACGAGGAGATGGCACGGGTGGAAGGGGCCGGCAGCCTGAGGATCTTTTTCGGCATCGTGCTGCCGCTGCGCATCAAGGGAGTCCTGGTCGCCTGGCTCTTCCTGTTCGCCCAGTCGTGGAAGAGCTTCTTCCTGCCCCTGCTGCTGATCACGGACGTGAGAAAGATGCCCCTTCCTCTGGGTCTCTTCCAGTACGCGGGCGAGCACGGCTTCGAAGTGGGAAGGATCTGCGCGCTCTCGGTCGTCTCTCTGCTGCCGATTCTGCTGCTGCTGGGTGCCCTGAACAGGATGGGGTGGCAGAGCCTGCGGCCAAGCGGGTGAGGTGGACGGACATGTTTACGCGTTACGCTCCGAGGCTTGTAGCGGTTGCGGCGGGCTTGTTCCTGTTCGCGGGCTCTTGCCTCCTGTCGTGCAAGGGGCCGGGCGATGAACCGGAGGGGAGCCGTTGCGTGATGGTAGCGCTGCCTCAGTGGTTCTACCCGTCCGAGGAGAGACCGTGGCTCGTGCCGGCCTGGGACACCGCAAGGCGCGAGGCCTCGGGGTTCGAGCTCGTCCCGGAGCTGGTCCCGGGCAAGACCGAGCACATCCTGCAGAGGCTCCTGGTGACCCGGGCCTCGGGCCAAGGGCCGGATGTGGCCTGCCTGCGTCTGAACTGGATGCCCGAGCTCCTCGGCCGTGGCATGCTCGAGCCCCTGGACGGATGGGTGGCCGAAGAAGTCTGGGCGGGGATCCTCCCTGCCCTCGGACCCGCGGTGACGGAGGCAGGCAGACACTACCTGCTTCCGTACGAGGTGGGCGTCCGGGTGATCCTGTACCGCGCGGACCTGGTTCAAGAGGCCGGCCTGACGCCTCCTCCCGAGGGATGGACCCTGGAGGATCTCGCCAACTATGCGAAGAGGCTGACCAGAGACCTCGACGGCGACGGCGACATCGACCAGTGGGGGCTCGGGGTTCCTGGCGCCAGGAACGAGAAGTCGGTCTACCAGTGGCTGCCCTGGTTCTGGATCCTGGGCGGAGAGACTTTTTCGGCGGGCGGGCGGATCGTGCTCGCGAACCCGGCGGCCATGCGTGCCATGCAGTGGTACCGGGACCTCGCAGAGCGCTACCGGGTGACACCTCCGACCTTCTACTCGATGGACCAGGAGGCGATCTTTCAGGGGCTCGCCAACGGCATGTTCGCCATGACCGTAGGAGGTTCCTGGGAGTTGGCGATGCTCAAAAAGCTCAGTGCCCACGGCGACGCGATCCGGATGGCCCTTTTGCCTGGCCCACTGGCCGGGAAACCCTCTACCACCCTGGTGGACGGATGGGGGTTTGGCCTGCTGCGCAAGGACGCGGGAAAACGGGAAGCCGTCTCGCGGCTTCTGGCGTCCCTTTCGTCCCCCGAGCACCAGCTCGAGAAGCTACGGGCTTCGGGGTCGCTTCCGCCTTTCGAATCGGCGTACGGCTCCCGTGTTCTCCAGGAGGAGGCGTCCGGGAGGGTTCTGTCGATGGCCGTCAGGACCGCCAGGCATCCGGACGCCGCCACCCTGGCGCCCGCGGTCCTCGAGGCCCTCGGCG
>JBFLZG010000004.1:0-97238 GCA_040756235.1 bacterium
TCATAAATCCGGTCAGACCCTCGTGCGACCACTCATTCCGGAGGACTCGGAGGCGCGGCCGCATGATTTCCGTCATTCCGGCGAAGGCCGGAATCCAGTCCCTGCGCCCAGTTACCACAGCTGGTCCAGTGCACCCTCCCGGATCCCGGCTCACACGCGCTCCGCAGTTGGGCCGGGATGACGCAATACGAGAAGGCCTCACAAGCCGTCCTCCCTTTCTTGCCGACAACTGGCAACTGACCGCTGGAAACTCTCTCGGAGCTAGGGTACCTCGATCCGTTCCAGGATCCTGGCAATCACGTGGTCCGTGCTCAGATCCTCCGCCTCCGCCTCGTACGTGAGCAGGATGCGGTGCCGCAGCACGTCGGGTGCGATGGTCTTGACGTCCTGAGGGGTGACGTATCCCCGGCCCTGCAGAAAGGCATACGCCTTGGCTGCCTGGTTGAGGCAGATGGAGGCTCGCGGGGAGGCCCCGTAGTGGATGAGGTTGCCGACGTCGAGCTTGTAAGCTTTGGGTTCGCGGGTGGCGAGCACGAGGTCCACGATGTAGTTCTGGATCTTGTCATCGATGTAGACGCTGTCCACGATTTCACGGGCCTGGCTCACCTGGGGCGCCCCGAGGACGGGCGCGATCTCGGGCTTTCGCGTCCGGGCCTGCGCGTTCATGATGCTCAGCTCCTCTTCCCGGTTCGGGTAGCGGACGAGCAGCTTGAGCATGAAGCGGTCCACCTGGGCCTCGGGCAGCGGGTAAGTTCCCTCCTGTTCGATCGGGTTCTGCGTGGCCATGACCATGAAAGGCTCTTCCAGGGGGAAGGTCTGCTCTCCGATCGTTACCTGCTTTTCCTGCATCGCTTCCAGCAGTGCGCTCTGGACCTTGGCCGGGGCGCGGTTGATCTCGTCGGCCAGGACGATGTTGCTGAAGATCGGCCCTTTCTTAACCACGAAGTCTCCTTCTCGCGGCCGGTAGATTTGGGTGCCGATGAGGTCGGCAGGCAGGAGGTCGGGCGTGAACTGGATGCGCTGGAAGCGGGCATGGATCGTCCTGGCCAGGCACTTGACGGCCGTGGTCTTGGCCAGCCCCGGCACCCCTTCGACCAGGATGTGGCCGTCGGCCAAGACCCCGATCAGGAGCCTCTCGATCATGCTCTTCTGTCCGATGATGACCTTTCCGATCTCGGAGAAGATATCCTGCACCGTGGGTCCCATGGCCTGGATCCGTTCGGTGATCTCCTGCACGTTCGCCCTCATCCGATTACCTCCTTAAATAGAAAGGGAACCGCTCCCAGCAGGCCGGGCGGCGGATGCGGAAGACTCACCCGCGATCCGGGTACGACCGGGAGCGGGCGCTCCGCCGGAGCTCATGGCACCATCGCTCCAGTTCCTCCCCGGAGAGGCGCCTGCCTCCGTACTGGACCTGCTCGAGTAAGGTCTTCAGGGAATCCAGAGCGGCCTGATCTTGATGAGGCAGAAGAGCCCTCATTCTAAGGGCCGTCTGCAAAAAGGACAAGGATCGAGGTATGCCCGAGACTTACAGCCATCCCGTGTCTCCGTGTGGCGGGAATCGCGACCCCGCGGTTGGCTGCTTGGCGGTGCCGGGCGAAGCCCTTGTATGGCGGGCCGGTCTATTTCGGTTCGACGGGCATGGAGGAAAAGAGTTCCATCCGGAGGGAGGGAAGGGGAAAAGGTCAACGGGAATAAGTTCAAAGCAGGGGCGAAAGATCTTTCGCCCCGACTCAGGGCCTCAGGCCATATTTCTTGACCTTCCTGTACAGCGTCGCCTGGCCCAGGCCGAGCTTTCGAGCCGCTTCACCGATGTTGCCGTGGCAGATTTTCAGGGCATGGAGGATCGCCTGTTTTTCGAGTTCGTGGAGGCGGAGGATCCTGCGGAAGGCGTCCCCCGATTCCGGATCGGAAGGAAGAGGCCTCGGCGCAGACAGCGGAACGGCCCTGGGCTGCTGGAGCTTCTGCGGCAAGAAGCGCCCCACCACCTGCGAGCCCATGTTCAGGGCCACCACCTGCTCGATGGTATTCTTGAGCTCCCGCACATTGCCGGGCCAGGTGTATTCCAGCATGCTCTCCATCGCCTCTGCGGAGAAATCATAGAAGTATTTTTCGTACTTTGCAGAGAATTCCTCGAGGAATTTCATGGCCAGGATCGGAATGTCCTCTTTCCGTTCCCGCAGCGGCGCCACGTCGATGGGAATCACGGAGATGCGGTAGTAGAGATCCTCCCGCAGGCGGCCCTCCTTCACCTCGGTCAGCGGGTCCCGGTTGGTGGCGCAGATCACGCGGGTGTTCACTTCGACCAGGCGGTCGCTGCCGAGGCGCCGGAAGCTCCGCTCCTGCAGGAAGCGCAGGAGCTTGACCTGCAGATCCGGGGCCATCTCGCAAATTTCGTCCAGAAAAAGCGTCCCGTTGTTTGCGGTCTCGCAACATCCCATGTGACGGCGGTCCGCGCCGGTGAAAGCCCCCTTCTCATGGCCGAAAAGCTCGCTCTCCAGGAGGCCCTTGGGAATGCTCCCGCAGTTGACGGCCACGAAGGGATGTTCCCTGCGGGGGCTCCTGCGATGAATTGCCTGGGCCACCAGCTCCTTGCCGACTCCGCTCTCGCCGGTTACGAACACGATGGCATCCCCGCGGGCGATCGAATCGATCATCCGGTAGATCCGCTGCATCGGGTAGCTGACCCCGATGAGTCCTTCGAACTGACCGCGTCGTTCGTAGGTCTCCTGCAGTTGGTTCACCTTTCTCAGGAGCTTGGACTCCCTGACGGCCTCGAGCAGGGCCTTCTCGATGTTGCTCTCTTTCAGAGGCTTGAGGAAGTAATCTCGCGCCCCCTTCTTCATGGCTTCCACGACCTGGGTGACCGTGCCGTTCGCGCTGATGAAAATGACGGGCAGATCCTCCCACTCGCGTTTCAGGATATCCAGGGTCCCGAGCCCATCGTCGGACCAGTCGGTCGAGAGGACCACGACATCGGGAAGCCCCCTCTGAAAAAACTGCAGGAGCACGTTCGGCGAAGGGCAGACTTCGATGGCATCCTCCTTGCGGCGAAATCTCTCCTGGAGAAAGGCGATGGTCTCGGGATCGCCGTCCAGGAGGAGAATCTTCAGAGGTTCCATACAGCTTTCCTTTCCATTCCAGGCGTGGCCAAAGGCCTGCACCGGATGGCCGTCGAGCCGCAGGGGGGAGTTCGCCCCTCACGGCGTGCATTCCTTCCTCTGGGTGTAATCGGCAGGTTTGGGGCAGGACGTTAGGAGTCCGGCCTGAGAGTTGAAGAAATATCTTGACAATGACACGAATTTCGTTATATTCGGCACAAGTAGAGGTGAGGCTTGAAGGAGAATGTCAAGCCGAGTCATGGGGGGGCCGCTTTCGAACCGGGAAGATCGAGGGGGGGTGCTTTGACCGGCAGACCAGAGGAACGCAGAGAAAGCCAACGAGTCTCGCTTCACGTCCCTCTTCTGTTCGAGAAGGGGGGGCGCTCTTTCTGGAGCATGACCGAGGACGTGAGCCTGGGGGGGGCATTCCTGCAGAGCTTCCATCCTCCGGAAACGGGCGAGCGCCTCGATGTGCGCTTCCATCCGCCGGTTTCCTCCAGGGACCTGCGGCTCCAGGTCAAAGTGGTACACCGGAGAGAACGGAACAAGTCGGCCTTCCCGGACGAAGCGCCTTCCCTGCCTGCAGGCGTCGGGGTGGTCTTCGAGGGAGTTTCCCGTGACCTGCGCGACAGGCTTGCCGATGTTCTGTTCGGCTCGACGGGGCTGGCCGGGAGGAAAAGACCTGGAGCTCTTACCGGGGAGGCGGACGAAACCGAACCGCTTCGACTCCTGAAGGATCCGGATGCGATCCAGAGGGTTTTCCAGTGCGTCTGCCGCAAGCTCGTTCCCGTCCACGTCCGGCATCTCGGCGGGACCATCGCCCACGTGAGCTATTTCACCAAGATCGAATCGAGCAAGAGGGGCGTCCGCGTCCTGGCCGAGCCCATCCCCCTGCAGGATGCGGATCCGGCCGTCCGGTCGAAGGTCCCTTTCCTCTTCCAGTTTCCTCATCAAGACCGGTGGTTTTCCTTCACGGTCAAGGAGGCTCCGGAGGAGGTCAAACGGCCGTGGTCTTTCCGTCTCCCGGTGCAGCTCACCTGGCGAGAGGACCGGCGCCAGGAGCGCTATTCCCATGAGCTGAAGCACCCGGTCACGGTGGAGTTCCCGGACCCGTTCGATTCCAACCTCCATCGGGTCAAGAACGTCCTGGACGTGAGCTTCGGCGGACTGGCCTTCAAGAGCTATCCGGGCGAGGAAGTCTATCCCCCCGGGACCCCGCTCGAAGGTCTGACGATTTTCGCTTCGGACCGCTTCTGCCGGGCGACCGAGGGAGTGGTCAAGCACAGCGGGCTCGCCTGCTCGCACCAGGGTGAGGTCTTCCGGAGGGTGGGGGTCGCCTTTTCGGACAGAGGGGCCCCGAGGCTGACCGAAGTCCCTCGGTTCAAAGAGGACGAAATGGAGGAGATGACGAGGCCGGAGACGATCCTCCAGCACCTCAAGAGGGTGTCTCAGAGCTCTACCAAGATCCTGTCCGGGCTGGACCACTGCATTCTTTTCTCGGACGGGGTGCTGCGGGCGGAGAAACGCAGCGAGGGGACGGAGATTCTGGTGACCTCTCCGCACCTGGCCAGGAGCCCCGTGGGCCTCTTTCAGGAGGGGGACGTCACCTACCACTACCTTCTGCACGGGACCTACCATTTCTTCGTGGCCCCGACGCACCGGGAAGACGGCGCGCTCAAGCTGCAGATGCCTTCGCGCATCTACAAGGCGAAACGGAGACGCGTGGTCCGGGTCGACTGCAACGAGGGTCGAGCGGCCCGGCTTCGTTTCGTGCATCCGGTCCTGGGCCACAGGCTCACCTTCCCTCTGCGGGACCTCTCCGTGCGCGGTCTCGCCTTTGATTGCGACTACACGCGCCATCTGCTGTGGAAGGAGTTCTTCCTCAAGGACTCCGAAATCGAGCTCGAGGGTGAGGTCCATCCCGTAGGCAGCGTCGAGGTCCGCTCTCTGTCCCTCCGGGCCGCCGAGGGCGGTATTCAGGAGAAGACCTGCGGAGCGGAGTTCTTCGATCTGCCCTGCGATACGGAAAAGAAGATTTCCGATTATATCTTCAGGAAGAGCAACCCCCACATCGTCCAGGTGGCCTCCGAAAAGATCGAGAACCTCTGGCAGCTCTTTTCGAAGTCCGGATTCCTCTACCCGTCCAAGGCGGCCTACCTCAGCCGGATCAAGGGAGAGGTGAACGAGACCTGGAAGACTCTGCTGTCCGGAGATCACGATTTCTACAAGCACATCGTCTTTCGGGAAGGAGAGGAGGAGCTGGGGACCGCCTCTGCCGTGCAGGTATATGAGAACTGCTGGCTGTTTCAGCACCTGGCCACCACCAGCCATCCCGTCAAGCTGGTCGCGAAGTACGTCATACTGGGGCTGGCCCAGTTCCTGATGGAGCACCGGGAGATCAAGTACCTGATCACCTATTTCCGAAAGGAGAACTCATTCCCTCGCAAAATCTACTCCGGCTTTCTGGATTCCTATCCGCTCGATGAGCAGCTGCGATTCACCAAATTCAACTTCCTGTCGTGTGACCTGGGAGGTGAGAGCAAGGAGATCCCTCCGGTCAGACTTCCCATGCGGCCCGGCCGCAACGGAATTCTCATCGAGCTCGCCGGCGAATCGGACAAGGAGATCATTGAAAGTTGCCTGCGCAAGGAGCTCCATCCTCTTCTCATACGCTCCCGAAGCTTGCATCGGGACAGTCTCACCTTACCCGAGACCTCGGCGGTCTTCCGGCCCAAGGGGCTGTTTCGGGATCGGTACTGCCTGGTGGCGCGGGACCGGGGAGAGCTGGCCGCGTTCGCTCTCGTCGAGAACGCTTCGCCGGGCATGAATCTCTCCGGGCTTCTGAATACGTTCTGTGTGTGGTCCATGCAGTCCGATCGGCGAAGCCACGAGATCAAGAGAATTCTGATCCGGGCCGTGGCCGGGTTTTATCGCTCCCTGGGCGTCCGAACGGCCATCTGCTTGACCCTCGAGGAGGACCCTGGCGATTATGCGGCCGTGGGATTCAGAAAGGAGAAAGAATACATCTGCTTCACCTCGAGCCGAAAGGCCATCAAGAGCTACTACGACTACGTCCAGGAGCGATTCAGCCGGTTTGAAGAAAGAAAGCACAGATCCTCGGGTGAACTCCTCGCCTGAACCGATCCCTGAGGACGTTCGCTCGTGAACGGCCTCAAGCCCTTGATGATCCAGGGAAGTCCTGTCGTGGAGAGGCCATGTCCGACTATCTCATGGAGCACCCTCTGGAGGCCGAGCGCCTGGAGCTCAAGACACGCAGGGAGAAGGTCCTCCATCAGTTGAGGAGCTTGCCTTTGACACCCGGCATGGATGTTCTCGACGTGGGCTGCGGGACCGGTGCGGTCACGAGGATCCTCGCGGAAAAGGTTTTTCCTGGCACGGTGGTCGGCGTGGACTTCAGCAAGGAGAGGCTTCGTGCCGCCGAGCAGATAGCCCGGGAAGCGGGCGTTGAAAATGTGCGGTACGTCACGGCGGATGTCCGCACCCTTGAGCTCGGCGAAGAACAGTTCGATCTGGTCTTTTCGAGATGTCTCTTTCAATACCTTCCGGGAAAACTGGGCGAGGACACCCTGTCCGCAATGAAGCGCAGGGCACGTGCAGGCGGAACGATCTGCGTGGCCGACATCGATGGCAACTGTCTCTACCGCTACCCGGTCGACCAGGAGATGGGCCCCATCCTCGAAGCTTTTCTGCAGGAGCTGGAAAAGGCTGGCTTGGATCCTTATGTGGGGCGGAAGCTGTACTCGATGTTCCATAAAGCCGGCTTCCGCGACATCCAGGTTGATCTCCTTCCCTATTACCTGATTCCGGGCGCGGCGGATTCTACGACCCTGAGTGTGTGGCAGATGAAGATCAAGATCCTGGAGAAAAAACTCAGGGAAGCCTTCCCGCCGGCGTCAAGGGCCGAGCAAATGTGCGAACGGTTTATGACGGATCTGGCAAACGAGGAGATCTTGCACTACAACCTGATGTTTGTAGTACAGGGAAAGGTCTGAGATCCTACCGAGGGCAGCCGGAGCAAGACCTCGGGTCCGGGGGCTCTTGCGTCTGCGCCCTGTTCTTCTCGCCTTCTTAAAGAGACACGCGTAAGTAATGCAACGGATCTATCTCGGCTTCGGCCCAAGTTTGCCAGGGATTCCCGCTGCATGCTCCGTTGCATTAGATATGCGGTCTCCAATAGCCGTTCAAGGCAAGGTGTATCTGTTGTAGTAGTGAGAGTTCCGCCAGCTTCTTCTCAAAGCCTGATTTAGCTGGTAGACGACCAAGAATTTCTTCAGACCCTTCAAGTTGTACAGAGAGCGTCCGAGGCGTAATGCATAGGCAGGAAGAGAGTACAAGCGGCCTTTGATGTAGTTGTTGCCTGCGTATACGGTTTCAGGGTCGAGCCCTCTTGGCTTGTGAACCATATACGAGAAGCGATACTTGTCCCAGTCCTGCGGCAGGTTTTCACAGAGAAGCCTTCCCTCCTCTTTCAACTGTCTCATCAGGGCCGTGCCGGGGAGCGGAGTGAGCGTGCTGATTTGAAACATGTCGATATCTGAGCGCAGGAGGAACTCGGCCATTTCCCTGTAGTAGCCCTCTGATTCGTAGTCGTTCCCGATCACGAACGCGCCATAGACGCCGATCCCGTGCTTGTGGAACCTGCCTACCACGTCCCTGTATCTTTCCACGCCTACTTTGAGGTTGACTCCCTTCTCCATGGTCTTCAAGGTTTCCCGGCGGGTAGATTCGAAGCCGATGAAAGTGAACAGACAACCCGCCTCGGCCGCGAGCCGCACGACCTCTTCATCCTCTGCTGCGTTGATGGATGCCTGCATCCACCACTTCTTGGCCAGCCCGCGCTCGATCATTCCCTGGAACAACCGCTTGGCGCGCAGCTTGTTCTCGGGGCTGTATCCGATCAGGTTGTCGTCCACAAAGGCGATGTATTTCCCCGGAATCGTGCTCAGCTCTGCGAGGACGTCATCGGCACTTCGCTGGCGATACCGCTTGCCGAGATACCGGGAGACCGAACAGAAGTGGCAGTTGAACGGGCATCCGCGAGATGTCTGGACGGGGTGCCAGAGATAACGCGGATCGAGCAGATCGCGGCGCGGCCGGATGCTCGATTCCTCCAGATCGATCTGCGGGCCCAGGTACCGTTCCGCCAGACAACCCCTCTCGAAATCATGGATGACTCGATCCCACACACCCTCGACTTCTCCGATCACGACGGCATCCGCATGTTGCAGGGCCTCCTCGGGAAGCATGGAAGCATGGATCCCTCCGAGAACGACCTTGATCTTGCGCTCTCGATAGTTCCGAGCGACTTCATAGGCCCTGTTGATGCTGCTCGTGAAAGCGGTGATGCCCACCAGGTCTGCCTCTTCCAGGACGGAGCCTTCGAAATTCTCATCGACGATCTTGATCTCCCAGTCCGGCGGAGTGACGGCAGCCACGTACGCGAGCCCAAGAGGCGGGAACGAAGAGATTCGGCTCAACAGATAACCGCTTCTCCGTCCGACCGGATTGATCAAGAGAAGTCTCTTCATGGCGGATCGTGACTCCGTGTCTGGAAGAAGGGAGTTGCCGTGCGGGCCTTGTCAATCCGACCTTCACGCAAGGGGGCAGCGGAACCGCGCGGAATTCTAGCCCCTGCCGATTCCCGTTGGCAACCATACGGGCGGCCGTGTGGCCTAAGGCAAGTAGGTAAAACAGCCGATACCTTGAGGTAGGACAAACCGGTGACCTCATGCGCATTCAGGCGTGGACGACCGTGAGGCGCCATATCTCGGTTTCAGAGGTCCGTGGCCCCGGGTCGAGGCAGGGCGAGCCCTGTCTCTCCGGCTTGTGAATCGCCACGGGATGGCTCAAGCGTTCGCGCTTCACAGGAGAGAGGCCAGGAGTGGCGACACCAGACTCCCCGGTTCCGGAAGGACATAAGAAATCCGAGATATCCTTGATCAGCTTCAAGGCTCCCCTGGACTACTTCGAGCGCAGGTTCGGTGCCGAGGAGCTCAACAGGTTCCTGGCGTCCACGGGTATGCCCAGGGAGTATTTCGAAGAGCACAACAACTGGATCTCCTTCGAGTACGGGCAGTTGATTCTCAGGGAGCTCGTGCGCCTGGCGGGGGATGACGATGTCTGCCTCGCGGCCGGGAAGAACCTCTACCGGCCCGAGGTGATCGGGAGGGCCGTGTGGGTGGGCGTCAAAGCCCTGGGCACGCCATCGCTCGTCTATCAAAAGATGTTCGCGTTGTCTTCGATCTATAATCGTGTCGGCGATTACACGGTTCGAGCCCTCTCCAAGAACAGGATGGTCGTCGAGTACCGGCCCAAGGAGGGCTACTACGAGAAGGACAAGTGCTATTGCCTTTTCAGGCAAGGCAACTTCATCGCCGCCCCTTCGATGTGCAATCTTCCTCCGGCAAGGCTGGTGGAGTTGAGCTGCAACGTCGAGGGAGCGGAAACCTGCACCTACGAGCTGTCCTGGCAGGAGAAGACGTCCTCTCTTCCCACGCTCCTGGGAGTGGCCTGCGGCGGCCTGGCGGCGCTTCTCTTAACGAGACTGTTCCACATCCGGCATGAGCCTGTTCTCTGGCTCGTCGGCGGTCTCTTCCCGCTGACCGGGTTTCTGGGAGGCCGAGCCCTGGCGCTGTTGCGTGCGCTCAGGCTGAACCGGAGGGTCAACGAAGAGCAACACGAGGCCCTGGAAAAATCCATCAAGGATATCTCCAACAAGTACCTCGAGCTGCAAGCCTCCCAGAAGGAGCTGGGGCTGGCCCATGAGGAACTGAAAGAGCACCGGGATCACCTGGAAGAGCTGGTGCAGGAACGCACCCGGGAACTGGAGGAGAGCAAGAAGCGCCTGGAGGAATCCTACGAGAAGCTCCAGGAGCTCGACCGGATGAAGATGCGCTTTTTCACCAATATCAGCCATGAGCTCCGCACCCCTCTCACCCTCACGCTCTCTCCGGTGGAGGCCATGCTGCAGGGGGAGACGGGCCCGGTCGGCGAGCACCAGCGAGCCTACCTGGTCAACGTTCACACCAACGCCCTCAGGCTCCTCAAGCTGATCAACAACCTCCTGGACCTGGCCAAGCTCGAGGCGGGCAAGATGTCCCTCCAGTATGGCCAGTACGACCTTGGCGAGTTCATCGAGGAAATCGTCGCATCCTTCCAGCCCGCGGGAGAGAAGAAACAGATCGAGATCCGGGTGCAGGGCGGCCCGCCCCTGCCGAACCTGTGCTTCGACCGGGAGAAGGTCGAAAAGGTGGTCATCAATCTCATCGGCAACGCCCTCAAGTTCACCCCGGCCGGGGGGTCGATTGCCGTTCAGTGGGTGAAAGGGCCTGATCTCGTATCCATATCCGTTCTCGACAGCGGGCCGGGCATCCCGGACAGTCATCTGGGCCGCATCTTCGATCGGTTCGTGCAGGTGGACGACTCGCTCAGCCGCAAACACGGCGGCACCGGCATCGGCCTGGCGCTCGCCAAGGAGATCACGGAGCTGCACGGCGGCACGATATCGGCGGCCAACCGGCCGGAAGGCGGGGCCGCCTTCTCCTTTACCCTGCCTTTGGAGGCAAAGGAGATCGCCGGCGAGCTCGAGCCCGAAAAGGACGCCGCCGGCTGGGTAAAGTCCATGCATCGTAAAGCCGATTATGTGGAAGAGGTCGAACGCGCGGCGAGCAGTGCCCTGCCGGCCCCGTCCGCCGAGGAGGACGCCGCCCCGTCCGCTCCGGCGGAGCCGGTCCTCTCCGAAGAAGCCGCGCAGGTCCTGGTCGTGGAAGACAATTCGGACATGCGCAGGTTCATCGCGGATTGTCTGGCCAAGGAGTTCTCCGTGCGAACAGCCGTGGACGGCGACGACGGCTGGAACAAAGTGCTCGAGCGGCAGCCGGACCTGGTGGTGTCGGACATCATGATGCCCAATCGGAACGGTTACGAGCTGTGTCAGCTCATCAAGAGCGATGCAAGGGTCCAGCACGTTCCCCTGATCCTGTTGAGCTCCAAGTCCGAAGTGGACATGAAGATCGAAGGATTCGCGCGGGGCGCCGACGACTATCTCACCAAACCGTTCAATCCCAGGGAGCTCGTTGCCCGGGTCAAGAACATGATCAAGATCCGGAGCCTGGAGAAAGAAATCCATCAGCACAACGTGGAGCTTCAGGCGGCCTTGCAGGAGCTCAAGGAAACGCAGGCGCAGCTCGTCCATTCCGAAAAGATGGCTTCGCTGGGCATCTTGTCGGCAGGCCTGGTCCACGAAATCAACAATCCTCTGAACGCGGCGGTCAGCAGCCTCAACACGCTGGTCCGCACGATGTCGGCCGGCAACGGCGGCGATCGGCCGGGCGGCCTGGCATCGCAGGAGAAGGCCGAGCGGGCCGCCCGGCGCGCCCTGCTCGGGCTGAAGCGCTGCGAGGAGATCGTGAACGGCCTGCGCCGCTTCGCCCGCAAGGACGTGGACGGCATGAAGGAGGACGACATCCACGAAGGGCTGGAGTCGACCCTGGCCTTGCTGGTGCAGGACCCGGGCAGGAAGGTGTCCGTGCATCGGGATTACCGGCTGACCGGCAGGGTGCCCTGCAATCTGGGTCAGCTCAACCAGGTATTCATGAACCTGCTGACCAATGCGGTCCAGGCCATCGAGAACAAGGGAGACATCTGGGTCCGAACGGAGCAGCGAGGGGACGAGGCGGTCATCAGCGTCCAAGACAGCGGCGTCGGCATCCCTCCGGAGAAGCTGCCCCGGATCTTCGAGCCCTTCTTCACCACCAAGGAGGTCGGGCAGGGCACGGGTCTCGGCCTGAGCATCTCCCACAAGATCGTGCAACAGCACAACGGCCGCATCGAAGTGGAAAGCGCCCCGGGCAAAGGAAGCACGTTCCGAGTCTTCCTGCCCATGCATTTCCAGGGGGAGCTTTCAACAAAGGGGTCCACCCATGGAAAGCTCCGCAGCGTCATCGGGATGTAAGCTGGACTACAGGGACTATGGCGTCCTCTACATCGACGACGAGCCCGGAAACCTGGAAGCGTTCCAGGACGAGTTCGAAGAATTCTTCACGATTCTCACCGCCTCCTCGGGTCCGGAAGGGTTGAAGATCGTCCAGCAGAGGCCCGTGCAGCTCGTGCTGGCGGACCAGCGAATGCCCAAGATGTCGGGCGTGCAGGTCCTCGAGGAGATCCGCAGGCTGGATCCCCGCATCCTGCGAATCCTGGTCACGGCTTATGCGGACATCGAGGTGGTGATCGACGCAATCAACAAAGGGCAGGTCTATCGTTACTTCCGGAAGCCCTGGGAGCACGAGGACATCCGGACCGGCATCATGCGCGGCCTGGATCACTACCAGGCCGACAGAGACCGAGAGAGGCTGAATGCGGAGCGGATCGAGAACATGAAGAAGATGATCCGCTCCAACCGGCTCGCCGCGGTCGGGACCATGGTGGCAGGGCTGGTGCACGAGATCCGCAATCCGATGGTCGCCATTCAGTCGTTCTTCCAGCTCCTGCCCAAGAAGTGGGACGACAAGGATTTCCTCCGGCGCTATCTGGAGATCGCCCAGGGAGAAGCCAACCGCATCGAGTCTCTCCTGGAGAACATGCTGGGCTTTGCCAGGCCGGCACGGCCGATCCTGCGGGCGTGCGATCTCAACGCGCTGGTCGAACGGAACATCCAGCTGCTGGAATTCCAGGCCAGACGCAAAGGGATTCAGGTGGATTTTCAGAAAGACCCGGATCTGCCGCCGGCCTTCGCAGACCCGAGTCAGATGCTGCAGGTCATCCAGAACCTGGGATTGAACGCGATTCAGGCCATGGAGTCGAAAGGGGTCCTCCTGTTTCGGACTTCTCTGCGCGAACAGGAGAAAGAGGGCTTCTGGGTGGGCCTGGAAGTCCAGGATACGGGGCCGGGGATCCGTGCCGGGGATCTGGAGAAGGTCTTCGATCCCTTCTACACGACCAAGGCCGACGGCACCGGGCTGGGCCTTTCGATCGCCTATCAGATCGTCAATGAGCACGGCGGGAGGCTGGAAGTGGAAAGCGAGCCGGGAAAGGGTACGGTCTTCCGGGTTTGCCTGCCGGTCTTCGATGCCGAAAAGCAGACTCACGTGCTCTGCTCGGGAGCGAGCGAGCTCCGAGAGTAGGCCCGCCGAAGAGGAAGGCAGTTTCCAGCCGCCACTTGTCGGGCCGACAGCCTCCTAGTGGATGGTCTTGGGGGGACTTTCTCGGGCTGGAAACAGCAGGTTCTCCTTTACCACCGGGTTCCGGAGAAACTGATCCTGGCACTCCTCGCACAGAATCAGGCTTGCCTGGTGACAGGATTCCGCCTCGCTGCCGTTCTCACACCATAGCTCGTCTTCTGCCACCGCCCCTGCATCGGAAGCTTCCTCGAGTGCGTCGGTCGGTAAGCCGCCCGAGCTGAAGGAGTCCTGTTCCGAAGCCGGATAGATCAGGATCCTCAGTCGGTAGCGCTTGTCTCCCGGATAAAGCTGCGTGTTGCACAGATGGCACTTCTGCATGCTGATGGCCTGTGAAATGGATTCGCGTGCACGTCCCTGTGATGGGCAGGGTACAAGAGGCGGCCTTCGAAATGCGTGAACGATAGGGGAAAAGGGCCTCCTTGTCAATCCCGCTGAACATTCTGCCGGGGCCTTCTCGGTCGAGCCTGTCTGCTCCATCCGACCCTGCCCCCGGCGCCGCTCGGCAGCGGATTTGAACACAGGTACGTACCCGCTGCGTACCCGTTGCTCGGTTGAAGCCCTTCCAACCCCATGTTAAAATAAAACACTTTAGATTCATTCGGCTAAGTTTGTTTCTTCCAGATCCGAGGCGAGCGGTCTCCATGGCCGAAAGAAACCGTCTGGAGCGTGTCCGCAACATCGGCATCGTGGCCCACATCGATGCCGGAAAGACGACCTTGACCGAGAGGGTCCTCTATTACGCCGGCAGGATCCACCGTATGGGGGAAGTCCATGACGGCCAGGCCCAGATGGACTGGATGCCGGAGGAGCAGGAAAAGGGGATCACCATCACCTCCGCAGTGACCAGCTTCGAGTGGAACGGTCATGCGGTTCACCTGATCGATACGCCGGGCCACGTGGACTTTACGATCGAGGTGGAACGGTCCCTGCGCGTCCTGGACGGGGCCATCTTCGTCTTCTCCGGCGTGGAGGGGGTGGAGCCCCAGTCCGAGACCATCTGGCACCAGGCGGACAAATATCACGTGCCGCGTCTGTCGTTCATCAACAAGATGGATCGGGTGGGAGCGGATTTTGACGGCGCCGTGGAGATGATCCGCAAGAGGCTCGGCGCCAAGCCGGTCTGCTGCCAGATCCCGCTGGGTTCGGAAGACAGTTACGCGGGCGTGGTCGATCTGGTCCGGATGCGCGGGGTGGTTTGGGACGAAGGCGATCTGGGATTCACCTACAGGGACGTCGAGATCCCCTCCGAGCTCGAGGAAGAGGCGAGCCGCCGCAGGGAGGAGCTGCTGGAGAAGGTCGCCGAGCACGACGACACCCTGATGGAGAAGTACCTCCAGGAGGAGCCTCTCACGGTGGACGAAATCCGCCGGGGCATACGGAAGGCAACTTTGGGGCTGAAGATCACGCCGATTTTTTGCGGCGCAGC
Organism: bacterium; assembly: GCA_040756235.1. Classification (GTDB taxonomy): domain Bacteria; phylum Desulfobacterota; class DSWW01; order DSWW01; family DSWW01; genus JBFLZG01. The sequence continues at coordinate 14,727 of JBFLZG010000004.1, forward strand.
TTACAGAAACAAGGGAGTTCAAACGCTGCTCGATGCCGTGGTTCACTATTTGCCTTCTCCGGCCGAGGTGCCGCCCGTCCTGGGATACCACCCGACGGAGAAAGTTCCCGTAAAACGCGAAGCGAGCGTCAAGGAGCCGACGGCGGCGCTCGTCTTCAAGATACGGATGGAGGAAGGGCGCAAGCTCACGTACCTGAGAGTCTATTCCGGAGAGGTGAACGCCGAGAGCGTCATCTACAACGCGAGTCTCGGGGAGCGGGAGCGGATCGCTCGTCTGTTCGAGATGCACGCCAACGTGAAGAGGCGGACCCAGAAGGCCCAGACCGGCGACATCGTCGCCGCCACCGGTCTCAAGAACGTCCGCACGGGCGACACCCTGTGCGACGAAAAACACCCGATCGTCCTGGAGCCGATCGAGTTCTACGAGCCGGTCATCTCGATCGCCATCGAACCCAAGAGCCTCCCGGACCAGGAGAAGCTCGTCGCCAGCCTGGACAAGCTGGCCGCCGAGGACCCGACGTTCCGGTTTCGTTTCGATGACGAGTCCGGCCAGACCTTGATTTCCGGCATGGGCGAGCTGCACCTCGAGGTGCTCGTGCAGCGCCTGACGAGGGAGTTCAACGTCAGGGCCAACGTGGGCAGGCCCCAGGTCGTCTACCGCGAGACGGTCACCAGGTCGTCGGAGGAGCACGGCGAGTTCCTGCGCGAGATCAACGGCAAGCCGCAGCATGGAAGCCTGCGGCTGCGGATCGAGGCCGGGGAGCGCGGCTCCGGGATCGTCTTCGCTTCCGCCTTGCCGGCCGAAAGTCCGTTCCCGGCCGAGTGGACGCGGGAGATCGAGGAGGCCTTTCGGGAATCCTGTGCGAGCGGCACTCTGGGCGGGTATCCCATCGTCGACACGCGGGCGGTCCTGCTCGGCGCGGACTACCGCGAGGGTGTTTCCTCCGTCCTCGGCTTCCGTATTGCCACAGCCACCACGTTCATGAGGGCCTACGAGAAGGCCGGACCCATCTTGCTGGAGCCGATCATGTCCGTGGACATCCTCGTGCCCGAGGATTATGCCAGCGGCGTCATCGGAGACGTCAACGCCCGGCGAGGGAAGATCCTCGAGATCACCCCGAGGAGGCTGGTCACCGAAATCCGGGCCTCCATTCCGCTGTCGGAGATGTTCGGGTACTCGACCGACCTGCGATCCATCACCAAGGGGCGGGGAACCTTCACCATGAAGTTCGAACGCTTCGACGAGACGCAGGAGAGAGGCTGAGGGCGGGAGCGCGCGCCGGTACGCAGGGCGGAGCGGCAGGGAGCGACGGGAGACGGCCAGGCGCTGGCCGCCTCCCGGTCCTTCGGGTCCGAATCGAATCTGGCCAGATGCGTGCAAAGCCGCAGATGGGCGTCTTGGGACAGCCCCTGGCTAGATCTTCTTCTTGAGATCCGGTGCGGCCTTGAACGAGACGGCCTTGCCGGCTTTGATCTTGATCTCTTCGCCCGTCTGGGGATTGCGGCCCTTGCGCGCCTTGCGCAACCTGAGATTGAACGTTCCGAACCCGGGATAGCTGAAGCGTTTGTCCCTGCGGATGGCGTTGGCCACCTCTGCGAACACGATGTCGATGACTTCTCCGGCCGCCTTCTTCCCGATGTCCATCCTCTTGGAAGCCCCCGCAACCACCTTGTCGACAAACTCAGCCTTGGTCATTTGCTGCTCCCTCCTTTTCGGTTGACGGTAATTCCATGCTCTATGCAGACGATTGCGTGAAGGGAATCCGCCGGCCGCTGCGAGCTCACAATCCGTGCGCCTTCTTATTACATCAAGAAGGATATTTCAATATAGAAATGCAGGGACGGCCTGAAAATTTGTCCGGCTTCTCGTGTGCGGGGCTCGGCGGCAGGTCGGGAGAGGCGTGGACAGACTTGCCTCTGCAACGGGTATTCCTGTAATAATTGTGGAGAAGGCGGTCGCGGCTGCCCTGAGTCACAGTGGGGCCCCGGCCTTCGCCCGGGCCTTGGCGGGGCCAGGCTCCCCGCCTCGGTTCGCCCTGAACAAGGGCCAAGAGCATGCTGGTGAGGGCAATGGTCAACGGGTGTGGCGTCTCGAAGGGTGTGGATGCAATCGTCATGGCAGGCGACGGCAGGTTCTTCCGGCCTGTCTACAGAACGCACAAGGGACTCCTGGAGATCGAGGGTGAGTCGCTGCTCTCTTATGTGATCTCGTCCCTGCAGCGCTGCCGCTACGTTTCCAGGATCTTCGTGGTCGGACCCGCAGATCGATTGAGCCATGCTCTGGAGCGCGTGCGTGCTTCGGGGGCAGGCGCCAAGGAGATCGTGCTGGTCAACCAGTGGAGCACCATGCTGGAGAACGCATGGAACACTTTTCTACAGACGCTTCCCAAGACGGATCCGAACGGCAGGCCGTACTCCGAAGAGGCTTTGAGAGAACGATACGAGGACAAGGCCGTCCTGGTGCTGGGCTGTGACATGCCGCTGCTGACCCACTTCGAGCTCGAGGAGTTCGTCCAAGGGTGCGACTTGGACAACTATGATTTCCTGATCGGGACCACGCCCCTCGAGACCCTGAGGGCCTACGAGCCTCGCACGGGAATGCCCGGCATCCGGCTCGCGCACTTCTGTTTCCGGGATTCGCGGGAGCGCCAGAACAATCTGCACATGATCCGCTTCTTCCGGGTCATCAACCGGGAATACGCCCACATCATGTACCGCTACCGCTACCAGAAACGGTGGAAGAACGTCCTGGCTTTGCTGTGGCGCTTCATCCGGCTTCCTGAAGTCAGGCCCGGGATGGTGGTGCGGTTTCTTCTGCTCCATGGCGCCCGCTGGGCGGAACAGCTCAACCGGCGGGGACTGCTCGCGTTGCTGACTCGAACTCTCGACAAGTCCCGAATCGAGCGGGACATCTCCAGGCTCCTGAAGACCCGGTTCGGGTCGGTCGTGACGACCTACGGAGGCGCGGCCCTGGACGTGGACAACGAGGCACACTTCGAGATCGTGCGCCGTCAGTTCCGTCGATGGCTGGATTACCAGGAGGCGCTCCACGAGGAAAGGACTCGGGATCGGACCGGCCAGGAAGATCCCGAAATGCGCTCCCTCCCGTAACGGTGGAAGGGCGGGGAGCCTGTCCCGGCGAAGGGCGGGAACAATCAACGGGCGCAACGCAGCATTTTTCAACGGCCTGATCAGGGGTTCCGGTCCTGGATGCTGAACCGTATCGGAATCCTTGCCATCTGCGGCTGGACCACTCCCTCAGGCATGGGGGGGTAGGGGGCGCCCCGGAGCACGGCCTGGAGCGCAGCTTCGTCCAGGGTCCGGTGTCCGGAGGAGGTGTCGAGCCCGACGTCCTGGATGAGGCCTTCAGGGCTGATCGTGAACCTGACCACGACCACGCCCTGCAGGTTGTTCCTGTGCGCCCAAACCGGGTACTGCTGGTTCCTCTCGATGCGGCTCCGGACCTTTGCCCAGAATGCGTCGAGCTCGACCGGAGCCGGTCCGCCGTACCCTTCGCCGTGCCCCCCGTATCCCCGTCCGTTTCCTCCTCCGTTTCCTCCTCCGTTTCCGCCGCCGCCCGCTGCTGCATCGCCCGATGCGCCGGATGTGCCCAGACCCGTACCGGCCAGCGTGGTTTCCGTTGGCGCAGGGCTCCCGTCCGTGTCAGCCGTTTCGGGAGGCGGCTGGGCAGGAGGCTCCGCTGCAACGGGGGCGGGGGTCGGCTCCTCCACGACAACGGGGGCCCTGGGCTTTTCCGACTTGTGCACCTGGGGCTTCGGGGCGGGCCGGGGTTCACTCCGCACGACCTCCTTGGGCGGTTGCGGCTGCGCTTGTACGTGCGCCGCCGGACCGGGCTCTGGACCCGGCCCCGGACCCGGCGACCCCGGAGGGCCGGAGAACACGATTCGCAGAGAGAACGGGCGAACGGGGTCGGGCAGCCGCGCCTCGTTGGACGGGAGCAGGAGCACCAGGAGGAGGTGCAGTCCCAGGGAAAGGGCCAGGAACGGGGCAAGCCTTGCCCGGGCACGAACGGGAGCGGAAACCTGTGCACCGGAGGGCGAGTACCCGGCGATCGGGATTTCTGCCACTTCATGCGGTGACAGTTCTCGGTGCATCTGGTATGGACCCGCTCTGGCGCCTGTTCGGATCGAGGATCGAGGACGCAGCAATACACGTTTGAGGAGCTGTCATTCTATCAAATGAGCCCCCGGGACGACAACAAGACGCCGCGCCGGCCTGGCGAGCGCGCGGCGAAGGAGGGAGAAGGGCATGGAAGGACGAGACTGGAGAGTCGGCTGTGCGGGCTTTCCCGTGAGCAGAGAGAAGTATTTCGCCGCACTCGATCTGGTCGAGCTCCAGGACACCTTCTATGACCCGCCGACCGAGCGTGCTCTGGGCCGGATGCGGCGGGGGGCGCCCGAGGGCTTCGTCTTTGCTCTGAAGGCCTGGCAATTGATCACCCATCCTCCATCTTTTCAGGGATACGCCAGGATCCGGAGGAGGTGGGACCGCGGCCTGGGGGCCCGGTTCGGGCATTTTCAGGCCGGAGAGGATGTGCGCTGGGCCTGGAGCGTCCTCAGGGCAGCGGCCGAAGCCCTGAGAGCAGGGGCCATCCTGTTCCAGACGCCTCCGACCTTCACCCCGACCGCGGAGAACCGGAAGCACATGGCCGGGTTCTTCGCCGAAATCGAGCGGGGGCCCTGGCGCCTTGTCTGGGAGCCCCAGGGCGTCTGGGACGACCAAGATGTGGAGGAGATCTGTCACAGATTAGGGCTGGTTCCGGCCGTCGATCCGCTCGTGAGCCGTCCCATGCCGGGCGAGTTCTTCTACTGCCGACTGCGCAGGCCCAAGCACCGGCGGCCCGGCTATACGGAGGATGATTTTGCCCGCATCTCCGACAGGGTCCTCTCGCAGGAGCGCCCGGGCGGCGCGCAGCACGGTCACTTCATCTTCGACTCGCCAGCGTCTTTTCGCGATGCCGAACGATTCCGCAGATGGCTTGCCGAACAGGACCGCGTCAACGGATCAGCGTGAAAGCCGAATCAGGGAGCTCGTTTTTCGGCGCTTCGCCGGGGCTGCCGTTTTTCCCTTTCGAGGCTCCTCCTGCGGTGCTCGCAGAAGGTCCACCAGGTCCAGCGTCATCTTGGGAAAAAAATAATCTTTGTCGGCCACGATCCAGGCGGAGTTCCACGTGCTCCAGTCCGGGGAAGGCCCTACGAAGTCCCACTGCTTGCGCAGGACAGGGGAATGAAATTCCGGATCGACCCGCAGGTAGAGCCTCTGATCGCTCTTCTGCCTCGGCGGCTGTCCCCTGGGGTAGACCGACAGGTCCCTGCAAATGGGGAGCCCTTTCAGGAACTCCACGAACTCAGTGATCATCGTCTGATCCCAATGTGAGGCGCGCTGGTCGATCTCGAATTCGAGGGAAACCGAACCGGCCAAGGGAGGATCCTCGCGGAATCGCCTGAAGCGCGCCTCCACCGCAACCCGCGTCTGGCGCGGCACATCCAGCAGGGTCCTCAGGCGGTCGCTGTCCCGATAGATCTCATAGAGCAAATACCTCTCAGGTTGTTGGCCGGCGACCTGGTAGGACCGGAATCGTTTGCCCCCGACCATGAGATCGGCGTCCAGGCCGGTCCACGGATACGTGCACAGGCGAAGGGTCGATTGCCGGACCTGGAGCGTGATATCGGGCCCGAACGGGTAGGTCTTGCGAGGATCCATGGGAACGAACAGCCCTCTGCGAACCAGATCCTCGTACCACCTCCTTTCGAGATGGTTCTTTTCCTGATCATACGGGTCCCTGCAGAGAACGAGAATCCGGAACGGCAGGGCGGAGCTGCTCACGCGGCTGTAGTAGTCCGACGGCAGGTCGCGATAGAGATGGACCCCGAGCTCGGCGGCCCGCAGGTCTTCGGCCCGCCGCTGCACCGGCTGGGAAAACCGACCGTAGGGGAAACGCCCCAGAAAGTCTGCGTAAGCGGCAAGGGTGTCCTGCTTCACGGCCGCTTCATAGGACAGCTCTTCAAGCCTCACCTTGGCCCGGGCCGTGCGCTCGTCGCTCCCCGGATGTTCCTCGAGAAACCGGGCGTACGCCTCGACCGTGTCCGCCTCGACCGCCCTCTGGTAATCCTTGCGGGCTGAACAGCCGGCCAGGACCACGAGGAGGAACAGCATGAGGCCGACCCGATTCCCGTATCTCGTTCGAAAACCCACCGCGCGCTCCTGATTCGAATGGAAAGCCAACCGGCAAAAGGCACCTGCAGAAGAGGGTAGGGGCTTGTCCGGGGGCTGTCAATCGAACCGAAGAGAGGCATGTGCGGTGCAGGAAACCGCGGCCTCAGTTCCCGAATGTGAGGGTCTTGATCATCCAGTCGTAGGCGAGCTCTTCCGCGTCGACCGGCTTGACCAGGACCCACCTTCCGAAATCCAGGGGCCCGTGATTGCTGACGAGAAAGTACCCGAGCTCCTCGTTCGTGTCGCCGTTCCACTGCGGGATCTTGTCGGTATCGTAGGAGAACCCGAGTCCGTGCTGCACCTGATGCAGAACCGTCCTGCCCCTCGGGGCGGTCTCACCGGGCGGCGGCGCCTCGCTCAGGTCCCGCTCGACGACCACGGTCTGGTGGATGCCCGTGATCGTCACGCGACCTGTGGTGCAATCCGGGTCGGTGCACTCCACGTCCGCGTCCCGCGCCCAGCTGAGAGCGGGACAGGGCGAGTCCGGAACGCCCTCGACGGTGCAGTCGAACATCCTCTTGTAGGTCCAGACGATCCGTCCCTCCCGGTCCACTTCAATGATCCGGGAAGGCCCGAGGATCGCCACACCCGAGTCGGAAATGATGAAATTCCCGTTGGGCAGCGCATCCGCGTTGTGCGGCTGCCGGAGATGGGTTGCATCTTCAAAGTCGGAAGACGCCCGAGGTACTCCGCGGACCCCGAAGGACCAGACGATCTCGTCTCCGGCCACTCCGTTGTCGCACAGCGCCGGATCCAGCTCGATGAACCAATGCTCGTCACGGACCGTGATGAGCAGGTGCCCGCTGTGGATGCCATCCCCCAGGAAGTTGGCGTCATTGGGGTAGTCAAAGGTCATTTCAGGGCAATCCAGGTTGCTGTCCCAGAGCACGGCCTTTTCGGGGTAGCCGATCACGAGGACCCGGTTGTTGCACGAATCGGAGACGATCATCTGGTCTCCTGCCGGGTTGAGATCGGCATTGTGGGCACCGTTGAGAAGGTCCGCTTGATAGTCATACGCCCACAACACGGCTCCCGAGAGATCGACCCGATAGATGGCGCTGTCCTGTCCGGTGGTGCAGGGCAGATCGTGCCCCAGATCGGTGATGAAGAGCTCGGTGGGGTTCCCGGATTCGTCGGTAGCCGCCACATCCACATCCCCGGGGAAAAATATCCCTTCGTAATGGCAGCCGGCGAGAATCGACCAAACCGGCAGAAGCAGAATCAGAATGCCCACAATCCACCGACGTTCGAGCACCATATTTCCGCCTCGCTTTCCCGGAGCAAGCCGCTGCGCGGGGTGCCTCCGTAAGGGATCCTCGAGAAGTCGGCCGGCATACATCCGATTATGGATGCTCACGATATCCAGGTCAATAAATAGTTTCTATAAGATAGTCTTCTTCGCGCGTGGACGGGGCCGCTGCCAGGGGGCCTCTCGCTCGAAAACACACGGGTGCTCCTGATTCGCATGGCATGCCGGGCCGGCAAAAGGCTGCTGCGGAAGAACAGAGGTATGGGCTGGCCGGGAGCCGTCCAGCGGAAACGGAAACGCGCTTGAACCAGGGGGCCCGAGCCGGGTACGATGGATGCATGAGCGGCTCTTGTGCTTCGTGAGCTGCCGGGCTGCGGCGGCAAGTGGTTCCTGGCGGCGGTGCGGGCGCCATGGGCGCAACGCAGCAGATGGCCGTTTATCGCCGGCCTCAGCGAGAGGAGGGACCGATGGCCTATACGTTCGAGTCTTTGGCGAGGTCCGCTGATCGGGACCTGGAGTACGTGATGCGCAGGGGCGGCACGCCCGAGTTAGAAGGTCTGGTCGGCTATGACTTCAAGGGGTACAACCTGCCTCTGATCACGCAGGTGCTGGGATTCAGAAAATTCAAAAAGGGCTTCTTTCTGGACGAGGGACAGTCCGTCGAGGGCGGCGAGATCTCGGGATACAACATGGTCGTGGAGCAGGACGGGCTCGACGCTGCGTGGACCGCGAAACCCAGTGAGAGCGATCCTCGACGCCACAGCTTCTTTCGCGTCTACAAGGTCCGGCACTCCGAGCTGGACAGCCTCTACCCGGCCGCCCTTCTGCTGAACTACTCGATGGGCTCCAACCCGCTGTGGAACCCGGCCAGAACGCTGCGGGACTATCTCGTCCAAGTGGATCCTGCGAACCCGAATCTGCTCCTGGGAAAGGCCTACGTCGCCTTGGGGACGCTCCGGGCCTTTCCGAGCTTCTTTGTCCTGGAAAGGCAGAACGAGTCCTCTTACAAGGGCGGTCGATGACTGCCTTCTGACCCCCGCGCCGGGAACTGCGGAGCGGCAAGAACCTGCTTGCGCAACCGCCTCGGGCGGCTCAGCCTACCGTTGCCGCATGAAGGCCACGAGGTCCGCGTTTCCTTCCTTCGTCGGCTTCGACCTCTCCGGACCCAGGTTGAAGAGCTCGACCCCCCCGGGGCAAGAGCCGCCCGCCGCGTTCAAGACTCGGATTTTACATTGATTTTACAAAACCTTTCTGCCCAGGCAGCGATCGAAGTGGTAATCTGATCGGGCCGTGAACTTTGCCGGGAGTCCGCCCATGAAGAGGAAACTGCGGGTCGCACTGGTGGAGCTGTACGCCACCCAAGGTGGAAGCCTGTGGGCTCCGCGGATGAGGGACTTGTACTCGCTGTTCAAGCTTCCTTCCCGCGCAATCGACCTCCTGGCTGCGATCCTCGAACGGACCGGCCTGGCCGCGGTGGAAGCTTTCAATCCGCTCTACGGCTCGCCCGGAAAGCGGATCCGGGCGGAGGACCTCCGCAGGCTGGCTGCCATGGATGTGGTCGGGATCTCTTCCATCACGCGCACCCAGCCTCCCTCCTATCAGCTCGCGGCGCGCCTGAGGGAGCTGAACCCGAAGATCTGGATCCTGTTCGGCGGCCCGCACGTGACGGCCCTTCCGGAGGAGGCGCTCCAGCACGGGGACGTGGTGATCCGCCACGAGGGGGATGCGACCATCGCCGAGCTCGCGATGAGGTTCGCCGAGGATCTCGAGGCCCCGGTCCTGGAGGACGTCCCCGGCATCAGCTTCAGGGACCGCCGGGACGGCGCCTTGCACAGCAATCCGGACAGGCCATTCCTGACCGACGAGGAGCTTTCCGATCTTCCCTTCCCCGTGTTTCCGCCGGAGGTCCTCAAAGGGATCGGCAACTCCGTGATCATCTCGTCCCGGGGCTGCCCCTTCGATTGCGAATTCTGCGCGGTCATCACGCATTTCGGCGCCCGTTACCGGGCCATGGATGCGGAACGGACGGTCGAGCTCATCGAGCACACGGTGCGCCAGACCCGCAAGCCGATCTTCTTCGGCGACGACAATTTCCATGCGAACCCGGCCAGGACGCGGCAGATTCTCGAGAAGGTCCTTTCCAGGGGAATCTCCATGCCCCCGTGGGGCGCGCAGGTCAGGGTCGAAGCCGCGCGCGACACGGAGGCGCTTGCCCTCATGAAGCGGGCCGGTTGCCAGAGGGTCTACGTCGGCTTCGAATCGATCAACGAGGAGACGCTGAAGCTCTTCAACAAGCGCTCGACCCGTGAAAAGAACGAGCTCGCCATCCGTGGTTTCCACCAGGCCGGGCTGGCGGTCCACGGCATGTTCGTGCTCGGCTCGGACGCCGATACGGTGGATACGGTGCGGGAGACGGTCCGCTTCGCCAAGCGCATGATGCTCGATACGGCCCAGTTCTTCTGCCTGACGCCGCTGCCGGGGACCCCGCTTTCCCAGCGCTACGGCCGGGAGGGCAAGGTCCTGAGCCGTCACTGGCACCTGTACGATGCCCATCACGTGACCGTGCGCCCGGAGAGGATTGCGCCCCACGTGCTCCAGGATGAGCTCATCCGGGGGCACATGGACTATTACTCCTTCAGGGAGGCCGGGCGGTTTCTGATGTTTTCGAGGACGGCAAGGGTGTACAACGCCGGGATCCGGCTCGCGGGGAAGTTGTTGGCCGCAAGGATCGGAAAGCAGATGCAGCCCTACCGTGACCGGCTCATGGCCCTGGACCACTGGTCGCAGGAGCTGGAAACGCGGCACCGGACGCTGCGGGACCACTTGACCAACCGCATCCAGGAGCTCGGCAAGGGGCTTTCGCAGAGCACCGAATCCCTGCGGGCCTCGGGGGAGGATTTCGTCCGGTGGTTGCGCGAGAGCGCCGCATCGGCGCCCAAGGAATTCTTCGCCTACTGCCAGCGCCAGGCCGCCCGTCATCTCGAGAAGGCGCAGTCCCTGGTCGTCTCCCCGGGAGTCGCGACCTCCGACCATCGAGCCCTCGGGAAACTACCCCCAGGCCGTTGAAAAAGCCAATCCGGTCACCCCTGTTGCGAGTAAGGGGTGAAAGATCTTTCGCCCCTGCGATTGAACGAGGAAGTGGCAGCAGATCGGGGCCGTCCATGCCCACGGGCGCCGGTCGCCTTTTGCCCAGGTCCGCGGATTCACATAGAATGGAGGTACGGGAAACGGCTTGAGGGCCGGCGCAAGGTTTCCTTCCCTGGATCGTTCGGAGGCCGCCCGTGCAGCGCGTCCTGGGTTTCCGTTCTTCCCTGATCTTCTTCGTTCTGATCAACATCGCCTGGCTCGGGCTGGTGGCTCTCTGGATCTATTACTCCGTGAACAATTACCAGATCATCCGGCGCATCTCGCTCAACTTTCAGTTCGGGCCCGCCGGTATGGGACCTCCCTGGATCGTCTGGTTCGGGGCCGGGATCCTCATGCTCTTCCTGCTCCTGGGCATCATCGTGATCTACACGTACTACCGGAAGCAGGCAGGCTTGAATCTTCTCCATCAGAACTTCATCTCCAGCGTCACCCACGAGCTCAAGTCCCCTCTGGCTTCTCTGCAGCTTTACCTGGAGACGCTGGCGCTCCGAGACCCGCCGGCTCCGGACCGGACCGCCTTCCTGCAGAGGATGCAGGAAGATACCGAGCGGCTTTCAACGCTGATCCACAACATCCTGCTCGTCTCACAGCTCCAGAGACTCAAGATCGAGTACGCTTTCGAGTGGACCCCCCTGGACGAACGGCTGGCGAGCTACCTGGAGGAGAAGAAGCGCAAGCACGGCTGGGAGGCTGCCCAGCTCATCGTGAGGCTCTCGCCCGGAGTGCGGGTCCGCCTTGATTGGGACAATTTCAAGGTCGCCCTCGACAATGTCGTGGAAAACGCGATCCGCTACTCGCCGGATCGTTTCTGGCTGAAGGTGGGGCTGCAGGTGGAAGGGGAAGCTTGCGTGCTTTCCTTTGAAGACAAGGGGGTGGGGATTCCCCGCGAGGAGCAGGGGAACATCTTTCGCATCTTCTACAGGATCGGCAGGCGGCCACCGGACCGGGTGGTGCAAGGCACGGGGCTCGGCCTCTACATCGCCAACAGCATCGTCCAGGCCCACGGAGGCAAGATCCAACTCAGGAGCGACGGCGCGGACAAGGGGACCACTTTCTTCATCCGGCTCCCGCTCTCCGGCGTCCCTCCAAAACACCGGCAGCGTCCGGAATTCTGGATGCCCTCGCTGCCATTCCGCAGCCATGAAAGAGCTCAGCACAAAAATTCTCCTCGTGGAGGATGAGAAGAACCTGGCCGAGGGGCTGGCCTACAATCTCCGGTGCGAGGGTTACGAAGTCGCTATCGCCGGGGACGGGTGGGAAGCGATCCGCATGTTCGAGGAAGGCGGGTGGAGCCTGATCGTCCTGGATCTCATGCTGCCCCGGATGGACGGTCTGGACGTGGCCAGACGGGTACGGCAGAACGACCTGCAGGTGCCGATTCTGGTCCTGACGGCCAAGGGCCGGGAGGAGGACCGGGTCGAGGGGCTGGCCAGCGGGGCGGACGACTACCTGACCAAGCCGTTCCACCTCAAGGAGCTCCTCCTCCGTGTGCAGGGGATGCTGCGCCGCAGGAGCTGGTACCGGCAGATGCCGCCTGCGGGAGCGCCCTATCATTTCGGCGCCAGCTGCTGGGTGGACTTTGCCAGTCACAGGGCCGCAGGTCCTTCCGGACCCAGGGAGCTGACGGACAAGGAGACCGGAATCCTGCGGCTTCTGGTCGAGCGGGAGGGCGAGGTCGTCACGCGCGAGGAAATGCTCACGACGATCTGGGGGTATCACCCCGACGTGGAGACCCGCACGGTGGACAACTTCATCCGGCGCTTGAGGACCTACTTCGAGCAGGATCCTTCGGCTCCGCGACATATCCTGTCGGTACGGGGTATGGGCTACCGCTTCGAACGGTAGGGGCGTATGGCCCTACGCCCCTACCAGACAACCCGCAGGGCGAAAGATTTTTCGCCCCTACGAGATTTCTCCCCGGGCGACCTTTGCCTGCAAGACCTGCTCGTAGGTCTTCAAGTCCTTGGCTGAAAAGACGACGAAGCGGACCTCTTGGATCTCCGGGTGTCCCTCCAGGTACTCGGCGACTGTGTGGAGCGCGATGCCGGCCGCCTCTTCGATCGGATAGCCGTAGACCCCGCAACTGATCGCCGGGAAGGCCAGGCTCCTGATCTTCTTTGCGGACGCGATCTCGAGGCTCCTGCGGTAGCAGCTCGCGAGCTTTCTCGCCTCGCCCTGCGTGCCTCCGCGGTAGACCGGGCCCACCGTGTGGATCACGTACCGGGAGGGGAGGCGATGGCCGCCGGTCAGCTTGGCGTCGCCGGTCTCGCACCCTCCCAGGGTGCGGCACTCGGCGAGAAGATCGGGACCGGCCGCGCGGTGGATTGCGCCGTCGACTCCGCCGCCGCCGAGCAGGGTCGAGTTGGCCGCATTGACGATGGCATCCACCTCCTGCCGTGTGATGTCGCCCTGGACGAGCTTCATCTTGTTTCGTATCGACATGGGCAGCCCTCCTCCATCAGAGGCGCTGAATCGAACCAGGGGCGAATCATCATTCGCCCCTACCTCTCAACCGTCCTCGTCGACTTCGATCCTGCCGCGATCCGCGTCGACCCGAATGCGGGCATGGTCCGCGATGCGCCCGATCTCGATCCGGTCCATGCAGGGGATCTCCGCAAGAATGGCGCCGACCGCAACGATCGTTTCGCACTCCCGGTTCAGGATCGCGGCCGGAGCAGTTCCCGACTTCTTCATCCGATAGAGCGTGTAGCTGCCCACGGTGGACCCCTTGCCGTTCGGGAAGACGAGGATCTTGCCGGTCATACACCTGCCCTCGAGGGGATGTCCCTTTTCCTGCACGATGCCCGTCTCCGGATCTACGCCGCCGTAGAACGAGATCGCCTCCTCGGAGACCAGCGCGCGCCCCTCTGCCTGGCCGGGGTAAATCGTTCTTCCGATCTCGGTTTTCATGGGGTCGCAGCCAGCTCCAGAATTTCCTCGAGGGTTGCAAAGACCGTCCTCAAGCGGTTCTTGCTGCGGGCGTAGAAGACGCTCTTGGCCGAGTTCGTGGCCATGCAGTGAAACCTTCCGCGGATCGGCGCCACGACGAAGCAGGTATCGGCCAGCACCTTGGCACCGCTCTGTTCGATGCTCGCGAGGGTCCCCTCGGCTTCGGCCGCCGCCTTCACGGCTCTGGCCGCGGCGATCCAGGTTTCCCTGACCACCCGCCTGCCCGCGAGGATGGCCGCGATCCGCCTCAACTCCTCGAGCGAGCAGTGAGGGCACCCGATCGCCACGAAATCGACCGGGTCCGGGTCGCTCAGGGCGGCCTTGGCCCTTTCGACTTCCTCGAGCGTGACGACGATTCGCTCTGCAGGCTCTTCGGCTTCCCCGGGGGTGATGCCCCGTGCATGGAAGAGGGCGGTCCCGCCGTAGGTCGCAATCGAAGCGCACAGGCTCCTCAACTCATCCGGCCTGGCCCCTTCGATCCCCAGGATGAACGCGACCCGGTTGCCAAGCCGGTTGCCCAGGACGCACCCCAGTGCGCCGAAATCGGTCGCGTCCCGCAGGGCGACGTCCAGCCGCACCGTGACGGTCGGCCTCCTGGCATCCGCCAGGTGCAGCCCGTACTCGGGCGTCCTGCCCGTGAGGGCGGAAGCCAGGGCGCTCGGTCCGCCCTCGCGGTTCGTCCTGGCACCCAGCACCGAGTTGGCGTAGCACACCGCGGAGCTTTCGCTCCAGGCGACAGGGTCGCCCGGGACGGGTTCGTTTCCGACCAGGTAGGGCGTGCACGTGCAGGTGGGCCGCACCCCCATGCGCTCGAACGCTCGGATGATCCGGATCTGCTTCCCCGCAAAGGCCTCGCCGACACCCATCCGCTCCCACCCCTCCAGGTCCATGCCAGCGGGGTTCAGGGTCGCCGGGACTCTGGCGCGCCCGTCCGCGGCCAGCTCCTCGAGGAGCTCGAGCCCGGCGTCGCCGAGGTTGTCGTAGCTCACGCCGGCGATTTGCACGCTGCGCACATCGACGAGTCGCCTGGCGCCGTAAATCCTGCCCAGAGCGACGAGGATCTCCATCGCCTTCCTGGCGGCGCGGCCGTGACTGCCGGCGAGCATTTCCTTGTCGGTGGCCGTGAGCTCCACGTTTGAGCTCCCCTGCTCTCGTCGATCTCTCTCGATCATCCGGAGAGATATTTCTGCAGGTCGCACCGGGGAAAAGCAGCCCTCTCGAAGGATCGCGCTTCCTCGCCCAGAGGCTTGGTGCAGTCGAACCCGCATTTTGCGGTGAGGCTCGTTCGGGGATCCGCGCTCGGATCCAGGCTGCTGCCCTTCTCCCCTGCCTTGACGACCAGATCCCGGTCCGCCTGGAAGCGAGTTGCCAGTGCCCACTCGACCTCCAGGGGATCGTAGATATCGATGTCCTCGTCCACGACGAAGACGTGCTTCAGGCTGCGGTGCCCGTTGAAGCCCGCCTCGATCGCCGTTCTCCCATCGTCCGGCAGCCGCTTCCGTATGCGGATGATCGCGTGGAGCCAGCTGCATCCTCCCGGATTCACGTGCACGTCCAGGCACTCGACACCGGCCTGCCGGACTTCCCGGAAGATGGTCGGCTCCCTGGGCATCCCCATGAGGGTCTTGTGCTCGGAACGGCCGGGAAGCAGCGCGTGCCAAAGGGGGTCTCGGCGATGGGTGATGCAGGAGACCCGGAGCACCGGCTCCTGCCTCACGATGTCGTAGGTGCCGGTGAGATCGACAAAAGGACCCTCGGCGGCGCGCTCTTCCAGCGAGACCACCCCTTCGAGGACGAACTCGCAGTCGGCCGGGATCCAGGCTTCGAAGGTGGTCGCTCGCGTCACGGCCAGGGGCTCGAGGGCGTTGGCGATCTCCAGCTCGTTCACGCCCAGCGGGACCGAAGTGGCGGCTGCGAGGAGCACGCTGGGCCCGCTGCCGATGCAGACGGCGACCGGCAAACGCCCGTCTCTTTGGAGCAGCGTGTCGAAGTCACGCTGCGCGACGATGCGGACGCTGAACCGGTCGCTGGCGATCTGCATGGCGCGATGGAAATCGACGTTGCAGGTTCCGTCCCGGCCGCGGGTGACGAAGACGCCGCTGGTCACGTAAGGGCCGCCGTCCGCGGAGCAGTGGAGCAGGATGGGCAGTCGGTTCAGATCGACAGAACCCTCGACCACTTCCTGGCAAGGCGCGCGGCTGACCGGCTCCGGCCGGCTGGGATGCTCGATGGCGTGAACGAGTCTCGGAATCAGGTGCGCAGGCTCGATGCCGAAGTAGTCGGCAAAGCTCTTCTTGCCTGCGAACAGATTCCCCGCCACGGAGAACTCGGATTCCCGCACCTGGCGGACCAGGACCGGCCGGCCGTCAGCCTCGTTCAGAATGGCTGCTGCTTCCAGGTATCGGGACACCGGGCCGGCCACCGAGAGAAGCCTGCCGGAGCTGCCCAGTCGTTCCAGGTAATGCCTGAGTCCCATGCATCCTCCGGTCCGGAGTGCCGGCCTGTGAGAGGAGAGAGCCGGGCGGAGTCGTTCCCCCGTCCCCGCTCGTCCGGTCACCACGTTAAAGAGATTTCCGCGGAGGTGTCAACCCGACCGCCATCCTTGACAGGTGCCGACGGGATCGAGTAGAAAACCATGGGCTTTCGGACCGTTTCTGCTCTCCGGAACCGGCCTATCCGATGTCGGAAATCGAGCTCTTCCTGCTCTACTTCGGACTGGCGCTCCTCGTCGAGATCGCCGTGGGAGGGCTCTGCTACCGGCTCGCCCGCAAGCGGGGCCGCGATACGATCGGTTGGTTTCTCGCCGGCTTCGTCTTCAGCGGTGTGGCCCTGTCGATCCTGCTCCTTCTGCCTGCTGTCGAGACGCCCGGCCAGACGAAGAGATGTGAAAGTTGCGGCCGCATCGTGGAGTGGCGTGCGAGTTTTTGTCCGTCGTGCCGGAGCGCGCTCGCCGCTGCCGAGCCTTATGCGGGCGCCCCGGTGAGAAGGCCCCTGCGCTCCTGCTTCCTCTACGCGGCGATCTTTTGCCTGCTCGCGCTGTTCGTGCTCGGTCTCATCGGCTACTACTGCGTTCCGGACCAGACCCAGCCGCAGTCCCCGGAGGAAGAGAGAACCAGGGATCTCTCTTATTTTTCGCCCGCGGGAGGCTCCTGAACAGTCACGCGCTGCAGCTCCGCTACCGCGATATTGAAGTCCTTGATGGTCACATAGTAATGGGCAGCGGCCTCGGTATAGATGCCGAACGCCTCGAAGACATCCTTTGCATCCGACAGCCCCAGGTGAAAGCTGGCGGCAGAGGTGGCGGCCAGACCCCGGCCACTCTTTCGGCTCTCGGCGGCGAAGGCCAGACGCTGGTGTTGCTCCTCGACTTCCCGGTAAGCCTGTTCGATCTCCAGGACCAGGCCGGAGCTCGCCTCCCGCTTCTGCTGCTCGAGCCTGAGGACTTCGGCCCTCTTCTCGGCGATTCGATGGGGCAGCCCGAAATCCAGGGCCAGCCTCCAGCCGAGGAGCACGCCGCCGTCCAGGTAGTTGAACTCCTCGACCACGAACGGGTTCTCCTGCCTGTCTCGATCCGGCGCGACCGCGTACCGGAATAGGCCGGTCACAAAGATGTCCGGCAGGTAAGCCCTCTGCTCGGCCCGCAGCTCGGCTCTCTTGGCATCGATGCCGGCTTCGAGCTGTCTCCATTCGGGCCGCTCCTTTACGTACCCCTGATAGAACTCGAGCTCCTGCAGGGTGAAGGAGACGGGCTTCAGATTCTTTTCCGCCAGCTCGAACTCCTCTCCTTTCGGCAGTGAGATGAGGCGGCGGATGGCGCTGTGGGTGAGCAGCTTGCCCTTCTTGATCCGGAGGAGCTCTTCCTTGGCCCTGGACGAGCCGTATCGCAGCTTCAGCAAGTCCTGCTGCGTCACGGTCCCTTCGCCCGTTTCCAGGAACTCTTCGGCCTTTTCCACGGCCTTCTCGAACTGCTCCACGGTGTCCGACACGACCCTGTCGACCTCGTTGTTGAGCTGCGCCGTGTAGTAGAGCTCCCGGACGGACTTGACGAGCTCCAGCTCGAACTTCTTCATGGATGCCTCTTTGGCTTCCAGTCCTTTCTGTGCCGCCTCCACGTGCGCCTTCAGACGGCCGAAGGTATATAGGGGCTGATTCACGTGGACCTCGATGCGCGTAAACGGGCCGAGGTCGTCGAGCAGATTGGAGCGTTCGTCCGGAGAGAAGACGGCGTTTCCCTTCGCTGCGGGCACCAGGCTGGCGATCTCGAATGCCTCCAGCCTGGGGAGCCTTCCGGACCGGGCCTGATCCAGTTGGGCTTGCCCCTGCTCCAGGGCATAGTACTCTGCCCAGAGCTGAGGGCTCGCTTCCCGGCTCATCCGGATCAGGTCATCGAGGGTAAGGGTGCGGATGACCGGGAAGGGGGCATCGGGTCCGCCTTTCTGCTCTGCAGAGGCTGCTTGGGCAGAGCCGTGCAAGAGGACACAGGCCAAGACCCCCAGGGCCAGGGGCAGGAGGGCGTCAGGAAGGAGAAAAGGCGTAAACGAGGCAGATCGACGTGATCTGGAGTGGTGGGACAGGTCCGAAAAATCCATGAAGCGCCTCCGGAGGAACGATATACATCATGTACGGATGCCGGGAGAGCCGTCGCTGGCGTCTGGTCCACGAGATTCACCACACAATAGAACGCTAGGGGAAAGGGGCAAGAGAGTCAAGGATGGTGCCTGTTCTGATGCCTTGGGCTCGGTGGATCCGGGGTGCGTGAGGCCTGAGCAACCGGCAGAGCCGGCAGATCGCGCACAGCTTCGTATAAGGACGCCCCACTGAGAACGCTGTTGACCCCCATGCAGGCTCTTGATACGCTCTTCAAAATTGCGCGTGCTGTGGTGGCACCGTTCTTGAGGAAAGAATGCTTATGCCGCTTCAATGGATCGCCGTTGGTCGGGAGCAGCCGTCATCCGGGGGACGATCTCGTCCGGCCGCCCGGAAACTCTACCCGGCCCGCAGGTCTGGAATTGTCAGGACAGCAGCGCGGATGGGCCTGCTCGGCCTCGTCATCCTGCTCGAGCTGTCTGTGCTCTCGACCTCGGGCGCTGCCGCGAGTCCGGGCACGTCCGACCCCAAGGCAACGGTTGAGACTCTTCTCAGTCTGGTCGCGAGCCTCTCCAAGGGGAACGAGTCCGATCCGAACCCCACCCTCACCCGCAAGATCTCGGAGACGATCGACATCGTGGGGGTGTGCCGCA
The DNA here is from genome assembly GCA_040756235.1 of bacterium. Taxonomy (GTDB): domain Bacteria; phylum Desulfobacterota; class DSWW01; order DSWW01; family DSWW01; genus JBFLZG01. The sequence continues at coordinate 33,549 of JBFLZG010000004.1, forward strand.
CCTGCCTGCAGAATAAGTGGGAGGAGATCGGAGAAGCCGAGCAGAAGAATTTCGTTGCCCTGTTCCGGCAGGTCCTGGAGGAGGTGGCCTATCCCAAGTCGGCGAAGTTCTTCAAAGACGCTCAGATCGAGATCGGTCAGGTCAAGCAGAACGGCGCGGACCAGGCAGAAGTGTTCACCACCGTGACCGACCCCGACGAGGGGATGGTCGACGTGGACTACAGCCTCAAGCTCCAGGGGCCGTCCTGGCTCATGGAAGATGTCATCCTGGACGGCGTCAGCCTCGTGACGGACCTGCGAAGCCAGATGCAGAAGATCCTGCGGGAACACTCCTACGAGGAGCTCAAGCGCCGCCTGCGGGAGAAGCTTGTTTGAGCGACGACATGCGCCGGTACAGGTAGAGCAGGTAGATGAAGTAGAACGCCGACCCCAGGGCGCTCAGCCACGCGTAGATCCACAGACCCCCAGCCGCCGCAAGGACCAGAATCAGATAGATGAAGTCCCGGTTGCTGATCTTATCGGCAAAGTCGATCTGCCGGCGCAGCTTTCCTTGCGCAAGCGCCATGCCCTCCACCCGGACCGGCGTCGAAAAGGTGAAGACCGAGTCGGCCTTCAGGAACATGCGCCAGAAGACGGCACCGGCGGATCCCAGCACGCCCAAGGCGGACGTCACGCCCAGCCACAGATAGACCGATCCTTCCCCGCGTAGCGCCAGACCGAATCCGATGCAGAAGAAGACAGCCATGTGAACCAGGTTGTCGCCAAGAAAATCTAGCAGCGATCCCAGCCGCGACTCCTGGTATTTGAGGCGCGCCAATTCTCCGTCACAACCGTCGATGATGCTCGACAGCAAGAGGAGCAGCGCTCCGATGACGTGGGCGATCCGAGAGTCACCGATGAACAGGAGGGCGCTCGCGAGCCCGATCAGTACGGAGAAAACGGTGATCAGGTTCGGGGTGACGGGAGAGTAGAGAAGCCGCCGGGTGATCGCGAGTGAGATGCGGCGCTCGAACTTTTGCGACAGAAAGCTCTCGGTCGGCTTGATCAGCCCTCGCAGGAGGCCATCCTCCGCCCTCTCGCATTCGGCGCGGCTTCTCACAGGAAAGAGCTTCGGCTCCTCGAGGAGCAACTCCTCGGTGTTCCCGTGATTTTCCGCAAGCCGGGCTGCAGCGCGGACCGTATCGCCTTCTTTCAGAGCGTCCAGGAACGCTGGGGCCGTTGCCGCCGGAACCAGGGCTGCGGGGGGTACCGCGTCTTCTCCGGCCGGGGGCCGTGCAGGCTTCACCAGGGCCGGGGCCCGGAGGGGCCCCTCGGTGCCGCACAAGTCTCTGAGGACTTCCCGGTCCACGAGCCAGGCGCCTGAGAGAAACAGGAAATCCTCACACCGGAAGCTCGCGAGCCGCGACCGGGCGGCTTCTTCCCGGCCGGACGGAGGGCTCAGGACAAGGGGGGAGAACGCCACGTTCTTCGGATCCGTCCGAATACATGCTTCCGCTTCCGGCCAGGGCTCGGTCAGGAGCACCAGACCTTCCCGGATCCCGGCCCGCTGGGCGGCGTAGAGCGTGCGTTGAAGCAGGCTCAGGCCGCCCACGTGCGTCATGGGGGTCGACTCCTCCGAGGAGCTCGGTGGCTTCGGTCGATCGATCAGGACGATGGCCCTGCTCAGCATGAGCCTTCAACTCCCGACAAGCCTGCGAAAGGGTTTTTCGCAAGTCCGCTCCACCGGGGGATGCTCATGCGGCGCCCGGCTCGGCGACTGGAAGCGTAGGCGAGAAGGGTGATCTCGAGGCACAAGAACGCTTCTTCGAGCGCCCCGAGGGCTTTGTGCGGTGATGCGATCGCCTCGAGAAAGTCCTTCAACAGCCCTGCCGTCCAGTCCGGGTGGTGAGATCCTTGCGACAGAGGCGACCCAAAGACCGCACTGCGGGCCTGCCTGCCGGAGCCCCTGAAGGAGAGTCGATCGTCCTCCAGCAGGAGCATCCCTTTTTCACCGTAGACTCTGGCGGAGTTGTACCGGCCGGGGGCTTTCCACGTGAGGAAGAGGTTCCCGGTGGCGTGGGGGAACTCGAGCTGGAGATGAGCGCTTTCCTCCGCGCAGCCGTCGGCGCCGGCCGCAGGATCCGTCCAGGCCGAAACGGACAAGGGCCGCTCCTGATGAAACAGGAGCAGCAGATACATCCCGTGCCACCCGTGATCCAGGAGGATCCCGCCTCCACCCGCCTCTTTCTTTTCCCCCCTCCACTGCGTATGACCCAGGGCGGGGTGCATGCGCAAGGTATGAAATTCGCTGTACAAGGTCTTTCCCAGCAGCCCTCGCTCGAGCCACTGTCGGGCCCGCGCCAGAATCGGGGCGTGCTTCCAGTTGTGAGCCGGGAAAGCGACTCGCTGGCGCGCGGCAACGAGCCGCAGGACCCTCCCGAACTCCCTCCGAGAGCCGACGAACGGCTTCTCGCAGAGTACGTGGAGCCCCCGCTCGAGAGCCCCGGTCATCATGGGGGCGTGCAGAGGAGGCGGCGTGCATATGTCGACGAAATCCAGCGGCTCGGTCCGGTAGAGCTCCTCCGGGCTGGCATACGTGCGCGCCCGCGGGAGGAGCTCGGATGCACGCCTCCTTCTCTCGGGGTCGGGATCGCAGACGGCCTCGATGGAGGCCCCGGGCTGTGCCCGCCAGCCGGGAAGATGGCCGTGCTCGGCCATCTTCCCGAAACCCAGGAGCGCGCCTTTCAGATGCCGCAGTCTGTTCACCTTCTTCGTCATGTGTCGCTGTCGCGGCGAAGGACGGTTCGAGGCGAGGGTCGCGGAAAGCACAGTGCCCCTTACTGGAGATAAACCTTGGACTTCAGGATCTCCGCAAAGACCCTGTCCAGGATCTCCACGCCGCGGGCTGCTTCCTGCTGGGAGATGATGAGAGCCGGGTTGATGCGAATGGCGGATGACGTGATCATCAGGATGAGGCGCTCCCTGAGCGCCATCTGAAAAAGAGCCTGGCTGGCCTGGGCGGACAGCGGCTCTCGGGAGTGCTTGTCCCTGACCAGCTCCACACCGATCATGAGGCCGCGGCCGCGGACCAGGCCCATGAAGGGATACCGTTCGGCCATCCCCAGCAGGCGCTCGAGCATCCAGGCTCCGAGGGTCCGGCTGTTTTCCACCAGCTTTTCCTCCAGCAGGACCTCGAGGGTGACTCGTGCCGCTTCGGCGGCCAGGGGATTGCCTCCATAGCTGGACGAGCTCGCGCTCGGCAGGCTGAAGGGCTTGGCCGACACGATCTCGTCCGTGGAGATCAGGGCGCTGACCGGAAACCCCCCGCCCATCCCCTTGCCCATGGTCATGATGTCGGGGACGACTCCGTCGTGCTCGACTCCGAAGAACCTTCCGGTTCGGCCGAACCCGGTGATCATCTCGTCGGCGACGAGCAGCGCGTCGTTCTCACGGGCCACCTCCTGGAGCAGCCGGAGGTAGCCGGCCGGCGGCACCACGTTGCCAGCCGTTCCCTGAATCGGCTCGACCAGGATGGCGGCGATGCTGCCGGCCGTATTGTGACGAATCACCTTGCGCAGGAACTCTACGCAAAGGAAGGAGCATTGCGGGCAGGTGGAGCCGAACGGGCAGCGGTAGCAGTTCGCGTACGGCGCCAGATGCAAGCCCGGCGCCATCGGCCCATGTTGGTGTTTGAAGCGATCGCCGACCAGGCCCAACACGCCGCCGGTCTTGCCGTGGAAGCCTCCCCAGAAACCGATGACCTCGAACTTGCGGGTATACGCCCGGGCCAGCCTCAGGGCCGCTTCGACGGCTTCGGCCCCGCTGCTGTAGAGTTGCGTCCGCTTCAGGTTGCCGGGGGCGATCTCGGCCAATTTCTTGAGAAAGCGGAGCCGGTTGCGGGTCGTGAAGCTGCCGAAGATGATCTTGTCGAGCTGGGCCTTGAGCGCCGCCACCTGCTTGGGATGGCAATGGCCCAGGCTTCCAACGGTCACGCCGGCAAAGAAATCGAGGTAGGTATTCCCGTCCACATCCGTCAGGAACACCCCCTTGCCGTGATCGAGGACCAGGCGGGAGTTCAGGCACATGCTCTGCACGCCCGGTGCAAGATAGAGCTGCTCCTCGCGGAAGATCGATTCTGATGCAGGCCTGGGCAGGTCCCTTGATGCCGATGAGTCCGGAAACGAAGTCACGCCGACCTCCACTGGAGGCCGTGAAGGGATTCCCACTTCCGATGTCGCTCGAAGAGGAGAGCAGCAATCTGTTCGGCAGCCTCTTCCCGACAAATTGCGAAGCTGGGCCAACTGTTGATGTCGATCATGTAGTGGCCGTCCCGCGTGGCGACGATGTCGCCGCCGAATACCTCGAGCCCCAGCTTGGCTGCAGCCACCTCGGCGGTCTTCTGGATCTTCTCGGGGGAGAAGGGATAACCCTGGACCTTGTCGGGCTTGTGATAGAAGAACCGGAACCACTTGCGCGACGGGATGCCGTAAAACTTGATCAGGTCTCCCTGGATGTGTTCCTGCAAAATCGCCTGATGGACCAACCGGCTGCGCAGGGACTCCATGGCTTCTTCCAGCGAGTAACGATCGTGGATCAGCCGGACGTCCTCCGGATGGGTGCTGTGGACGTCCCCGCGCTTGACCCAGACGCCCTTGCTCAGCTCGAATTGGCCGTTCACGTGCCCGTTGATGTCCACGAGCAGGGACTTGGGAAACGGAATCGGGGTGCCGGACAGGAGAGAGAGCATCCGATACCGATGGCAGTTCTCGACGGCGCGCGGGTTGTTGACGATCGGATAACCTTGGGCTTCCCACTCTTGCAGGATCTTCAGGCAGTGAGGGCCCTCGCACATCGCAAACGTCATGTCCGGTGCCGAGTCTGCACGGAGCTCGTCCGGTCGTTTGAGGTCGACCTGAAGACCGCATCCCCTGAGCGCCTCCGCGGTGAGGCGGAGAACGGCGGCGTCGTCTCCCACACGATTGGGAGAGTACAGCTCCTCCCGAAAGATTCCGATCATGGGATGATCACCTCGCTCTCTCATTCTCTAATTGGTTTGCCTGCGGTTGAGCAGCCCCTTGGAGCAGGCCGCGCGGCGCAGAGAATGCTTTGGCCGGGTCATCCGGCAACCGGTTCACAGGCAAAACTTCTCGACTAGATATAAAAAGTCTTTTGAAATGTCAATAGGATGCCGGCCAACCTTTAGAGAACCCTAACAGAAATTCTATACCAAAGACGGCCCGCGTGCGAATCGCTCTGCCAGCCGGACGTCCTCCGGGCTGTCGATATCCAGAGCCATGGCGAACTCCTTGCCCCACACGCACACGCGGTCCACGACCCACTCGAGGTAGTTCCGAAGGGCCGGCACCGTGCGGCCGGCGGCAAGCCCGGGCAGATCTTTGAGGACCAGATAGAGCCCGGCCGTGACCCACTGGCGCCCGCAAACGGAACTCCCGATCCGATCCACCCTGCCGGTTTCGCTCAGTTCCACCCACAGGGGTTTGGTATCCTCTACGAACTTGGTAACGGCAAGCACCAGAGAGCACTCGGCCGGGTACGAGCCTACCGCAAGGAGGGCTTTCAACTCCCGGCCCGAAACGATGGTATCCACCGTCGTCAGGAGGTACGGAGGATCGCCAAGCCGCTCCATGAGAAAAGCAAAACTCTCGTAAGAGCTGGCCGTGGTCTTCCTGGAAACGTGGATGCGTCGAGCTTCGGGCCGCTCGCTGAGATATTGCTCGACCGCGTCGAAGCGCGGTTCCTCGTTGAGCAGGACCTCGGTTCTGTCCACGCCGGCCTGGAACAGGTTGTCCAGCAGATAGGATATGAGCGGCCGCCCCTGGATCCGAATCAGCGGCTTCGGTTCTCTCCATCCGGCTTCCAGGAACCGAGACCCGGTGCCGGCTGCAAAGATGCCCGCCTTCATGGAGTCCTGCCTCCACGGGGTTCCGGGCGCCCGTCCAGCAGGAGGGGAGGCAACTCCTCGAGAGACCAGATGACCGGATCGCCCGGACAGCACGGCTGTCCAACGCTCGAAGACGCCCCTGCCAGCCACACATGAGGCATACCCGCGGCCCTTGCCCCCTGCATGTCCCGGAAAACGTTGTCACCGATGAATACGGCCTGTTCGGGCTCCAGCCCAAGGCGCTCCAGGGCGGACCGAAAAATCCTGGCGTCCGGCTTCATGACCCCCTCACGGCTGGAATCGACCAGACAATCGAAAAGATCCAGAATGCCCAGATCCGAGCAGACCCGCTCGAGGTTGCCGTAAAAGTTCGAGACGATGCCCAGGCGAAAGACGCTGCGAAGCTTCTCGAGCGAAGGCCGGTTCCGGGCAACCGTTGCTTCTACGTCCGCAAGAAAATCAGCGGCTACGGCCTTCCCGAGCCGCTCACCCGAGGAGATCGGAAGACCTTCCATGACCTTGGCGACCTGGACCTCCACCGTTTCCCGCAGGCTGGCGTCCCAGAGGGCCCTCTCTTCGATGAGGGTGTCGTCCGCGCGATAGAAGGCCTGGCGAAACACTTCCCGGTCGACCCTCAGCCCGTGCTTCCAGTAAAGAGGAAAGAGACGGTCCTGCCAGGTGACTCCGTCGGCATCGAGGGTGCCGCCGAAATCGAACAGGCAGGCCTTCAGGGGCCCATGCTTCCACGGACGATCGTCGAGCAAGGCCAGATCGTCTCCCGCTTGCCGCTCTCATGCCCGGTCGGACCCGGGCTAAGACAGCATCTCCTCCGTTGGACTCATGGCCGGAGATTTCTCGCGACGTTCCTGCGCCCGGGACCGGAAAGGATTCATCTGCACGAGAAAGACGAACCCGATCGCGACGTACACGATTTCACGGGCCCGGCGGAGCAGCCCGAAGGACAACCCCAGGGCCGATGACATCCCCATGGCCAGAAAAACCAGGACCTTCCCGCCGTCGCTCCCGCCCAGTCGGGCGGGGATGAAGAAGAAGAGGTTGTTGGCGAGCACCGTGATGGCCTCTATGGCCCAGACCTTCGGCAGCGTGGCCGGGACCCCCAGCAGCACGAGCAGGAAGAATCCTTCGACCGCGCCGATCATCCAGCCGCAGAAGTTCAGTAAAAGAGAGAGCCGGAATCGGTTGCCGCCGTTGGCGTGAAACACCGAAATCCGATCGTCGAGCCGCTCCGCCTTGAGGGTCATCTTCTCGAAGAACGAACGGGCGATCCCGACCCTTCCAAGCCCCCGGAACATCCAGGCGAAAAGCCCCTTCTTCTGCCTCCACAGGAACAGCAGGATCCCTGTAGACATGAGCACGAAGACCAGGACGCTGCCCAGAGCCATCTCTCGACTCAGGAGCCGGTAGCTGATGGCCAGCACGATGCCCGTGGCCTGAAACGCGATCATGCTGATCGATTCGGAAAGCTTGTTGACGGTGACCGATGACAGTCCCTCGACGAACGGTACCTTGTCCCGGAGCAGGTGGGCCTTCATGGGCTCCCCTGCGAGACTTCCGCTCACGACAACGTAGTTGACCGCATCCCCGGCAAGGTAGGCCCGGGAGATCTTCCACAATCCCGCGGCCCTTCCGTGCTCATCCAGCAGGACCCTCCAAGCCAATATGAAAAAGAACTGGCCGATTCCGTAGAACAGGATGACCGGCAGGATCCAGGGGCCGACGCGACGCAGGTGCTCGAGCACCGGAGTGGCATGCACCCAGTACACCAACCCTGCAAAGAGGGCCAGCCCCAGCGCAGAAGAAACGAGGTTCGTCCTGGCCGTTTTCGAGAGCATATCGCCCCGCGTCTCCAAGCCCACATACATTGAACCCAGATCAGCGTGCTCGATCTGGGTCGATTTTGCGAATTCAATTGAGATGGGTTATAAATACCACATGGATCGTGGGTTTGTCAAGGAGTTTCAGCCGTTCTATGGTTCAAATAAAACACGTGAATCCAACAAGTTATACTGCAAATCCGAATCCTTCGTGAAGCCATGGGGGGGCCTGGACTAGAAGGAGTTCGGACGGTTTTATAAAGCTTATTACAAAAACATAAATGTGTATGTGAACTGCGCCGACGGAGCGGTTCCCTTGTCGGATGCAGCCGACGGCTCGAGCAGACGAGGAGGAGAAATGCTGCAAAGAACACTCTGCATGGTCAAGCCGGACGGAGTCCGGCGCGCACTGATCGGGGAAGTGATCGCCCGCCTTGAGAAGGCGGGGCTGCGGGTGGCGACCCTGAGAATGTGCCGGCTCCAGGAGGGGGACGCCCAAGCATTCTATTCGGTTCACAGGGGGAAAGGCTTTTACGAGAGCCTGACCCGGTTCATGTCTTCAGGGCCGATCGTGGCGATGGTCCTGGAGGGCGAAGAGGCCATTCAGAGGGTCCGCAAGATCATGGGTGCGACCAATCCCAGGGAGGCTGCTCCGGGCACGATCCGGGCGGACTTCGCTCAGGAGATCGAGCAGAACGTGGTCCACGGTTCCGACAGCCCGGAGTCGGCTGCCATCGAAATTCCCTTCTTCTTTGCGGAGCTGGAGATCCTTCGCTGAAACAGGATCCTGAGGCGTGTCCAGAATACCTCCATGGCTTCTCGTCGTTCTCCTGGTGCTCTACCTGGTGAGCCCGATCGACTTGGTGCCGGATTTTCTCGGTCCGGCCGGAAGAGTGGACGATATCCTGGCCGTAGTCGCCGGGCTGCTCTTTCTGCAGGCGCTGCGCACCGGCCGACGTCTCAGGAACGTTCGGGGCTCGCGCGCTCCCCATGCGGAGGAAGGAGGACGGGAGCAGGCGGATGCCGGGGCTTGCGGCCCTGAGAAGGATGCCGGTCGCGACCCGGCAGATCCCTACGAGGTCCTGGGTGTGAGCCGGGACGCGCCGATGGAAGAGATCCGGGCCCGATACAAAGAGCAGTTGCTCCGGTATCATCCGGACCGCGTGCACCACTTGGGCCGCGAATTTCAGGAGCTCGCCGACCAGAAGACCAAAAGGATCAACACGGCTTTTGGCGAGATCGTACGCGAGAAGTCTCCCAAAGCCTGACGCGATCCGTGCCCTTACGGCTGATTGACAATCCCGCCGGGGACCCTTAGGATCGCGCGCATTTTGACCACCAGGGCTCGGTACGATCCAAGCAGATTCCAGGGGGCGTAGAAAGACGCTCTCCACAGAGGGAGACCATGAGCCAGCGAGACAGCCGCCAGGAGCTCCTCGACCGGATTCGCAGAGCGGATGAAGGAGGAGGCGAGGACAGGATTCGGAAGCAGCACGGGGAAGGCAAGCTCACGGCACGCGAGAGGCTCGACCGGCTTCTGGACAAAGGGAGCCTCGTCGAGATCGACAAGCTCGTGACGCATCACTGTGCCTATTTCGGTATGGAGAAGAGGAAATTTCCGGGCGACGGCGTCATCACCGGCCACGGCACCATCGACGGGAGGCCGGTGTTCGTCTTCGCTCAGGACTTCACCGTGCTGGGGGGGACTCTGGGGCGGGCCTTTGCCACCAAGATCTGCAAGATCATGGAAATGGCCGTGAAGAACGGGGTCCCTGTCATCGGCCTCAACGACTCCGGAGGAGCCAGGATCCAGGAGGCGGTCGAGAGCCTGGCGGGCTATGCCGACATTTTCTTCCGGAATGTCATGGCCTCCGGTGTGGTCCCGCAGATCTCCGCCATCATGGGGCCCTGTGCGGGCGGAGCCGTCTATTCTCCGGCCCTGACCGACTTCGTCTTCATGACCCGCAACGCCAGCTACATGTTCATCACGGGTCCGGAGGTGGTCAAGGCGGTCACCCGCGAGCAGGTGACCAAGGAGGAGCTGGGCGGGGCCATGACCCACAACGTCAAGAGCGGTGTGGCGCACTTCGCTCCGGCCGACGACGCAGAGTGCCTTTCCATGATCCGCGAGCTCTTCGGCTATCTCCCCTTGAACAATACGGAGGATCCGCCGAGAGTGGAGCCCAGCGACCCCCCGGACCGCATGGAGCCCGCCCTCCGGGACATGATTCCCCAGGACCCCAACACACCGTACGATATCAAGGACGTCATCCGCGCCGTCGTGGATCACGGCAAGCTCCTGGAGGTGCATGAGCACTTCGCCCCCAACATCGTCGTGGGCTTTGCCCGGCTGAACGGCCGGGTCGTGGGCATCGTCGCGAACCAGCCCAAGTACCTGGCCGGCTCACTCGACATAGAAGCCTCGGTGAAAGGCGCCCGGTTCGTTCGCTTCTGCGACGCCTTCAACGTGCCGATCCTCACCTTCGAAGATGTCCCCGGCTTCCTGCCGGGGACGGCGCAGGAATATGGCGGGATCATCAAGCACGGGGCCATGCTGATCTATGCGTACTGTGAGGTCACCACACCCAAGATCACCGTGATCACGCGCAAGGCTTACGGCGGCGCCTATTGCGTGATGTCCAGCAAGCACATCCGGGGGGACATCAACCTGGCCTACCCGGGGGCCGAAATCGCGGTCATGGGCGCGGAGGGTGCGGTGAACATCATCTCGAGGAAGGAGATCGAGGCGGCCCGGGACCCCAACGCGAAGAAGAGGGAGCTGATCGAGGAGTATCGCAGGACCTTTGCCAATCCCTATCAGGCAGCCGAGCTCGGGTACGTGGACGAGGTCCTGCTTCCGGAGACGACCCGGCCCAGGGTGATCCGAGCTCTTGAGCTACTGGTCAACAAGAGAGACGTGAATCCGCCCAAGAAGCACGGCAACATTCCACTATGAGGCTGACGATAAACGCCCATCTGCGGCGTTCGGCTTGGCCCTCGTCGTTGCGGCGTACTGCCATGTACGCCTCACTCCTCGGGCCTGCGCCTGCCTTGCATCTGGGCATTTCTCGCCAGCCTCAGGTCGCGTGGAGACGATAAACACCCATCTGCGGCGTTCGGCTTGGCCCTCGTCCGTCACAGCCGGGGAACCGCCGGCCGCTTCTCACCCGGCCGGGCTGATCTCCGCCTCTTCCTGCCATTCCCTCTTCTTCCCGGTCAGGCGGACCACCTGAAGGCTCATCTCGAACAGCACGAGAAGCGGCCCGGCCAGCAGCAACTGGCTGATCACATCGGGACCCGGCGTCAGCAAGGCCGCGGCCACGAAGACCAGGACGATGGCGTACCGCCTCTGTCTGGCCAGCCCCTTGTAGGTGACCAGCCCCATGCGCCCCAGGAAGAAGAAGGCGATGGGCATCTGGAAGACCAGCCCGAAGGCAAGCATCATGTGCCACGCGAAAGAGAGATAGTACAGGGTGGTGGGCATGGCCCGCAGGGTATCGCTGGAAAAGGCCATGAAGAACTTGAAGGCGAAGGGAAAGACGATCACGTAACAGAAGGCGGCCCCGCCGAAAAAGAAGATCAAGGAAAACAGGACCACGGGGATTACATAGCGCTTCTCCCGCTCGTACAAGCCCGGGGCCACGAACATCCAAACTTCATACAGGAGGACCGGCATGGCCAGGAACACGCCGGCGATGAGCGAAAGCTTCAGGTACGTCACGAACGCCTCGGCCACCCCGATGTATTGCAGGGCGCTGCCTTCGGGCAGTTGCCTCTGAAGGGGCTTCGCGAGGAAGAGAAACAGTTGCTCCTTGACGAAGTAGGAGATGCAGAAGCCGACCGCTACGGCGACACAGCAGATGATGAGGCGCCTGCGCAGTTCCTCCAAGTGGGCCGCCAGCGGCATCTTCTCGTCCGCCATCAGGGCTTGTCCGAGGTCTCTCGGCCCGGGCTCGGCTGCCCTTCTCCGCCGGGAGGTGGTGGGGTGGGTTCCTGCTCAGGCGTCTTCCTGGGAAGGGGTTGCCTATCGTTCCGGCTTCGCCGGACAATCTCATTGTCGCTCAAGATGCTTCTCCGAAGATCCTCGGACGTGCGGCGCAGCTCCGCCAATCCTCTGCCCAGGCTCCGTGCCAGCTCCGGGAGCTTCTGGGGCCCGAGAACCAGAAGAGCCACGGCGAGAATGATCAACAGCTCGGAGAAGCCAATGTCCAGCATGGTCGTAGATGTTACAGGAGGCGTTTGGGATCGTCGCTCCCTTCATTAGAACCCGCGCCACCGGGGTTGTCAATGCGGAGTCGAATGCGAAAAGGCCAACGGGAGAAGGCGAAAGGGGCGAGTGAGGAGCGTAATTCTTACTGCTTTCACCTTTGACCTTTTAGCCTTTTACCGGGGCAGGGGGTGAGCCGCGGATGGCCATCTCGCAAGAGCCTGTCAAGGCTTCAAGGGAGGCTTGCGGTACAGGCTTTCGATTTCGCGGCGATAGCGCTTCTCGATGATGGCCCGGCGCATCCGGTAAGTGGGGGTGATCTCGTCCGCTTCCAGCGTGAATCGTTCCGGCAGCAAGGCAAACGTCCGAATCGCCTCGAGCTGACCCCGCTCCTCGTTGATCTTGCCCACGACCTCCCGGTAAAGCTCTTGCACCTTGGGGTGCTCGAGAAGCTCTTGATGGTTGAGCCACAGGATGCGCATCCTGCCTGCAAACGCCTCCAGATGATCAAAAGAGGGAACGATCAGCGCTCCCAGGTGCTTCCTTCCGTCCCCGACCACGATGGCTTGCTGGACGTAAGGGTTGAGGCGCAGGGTCCTCTCGAGCGGTTGGGGGACTATGTTCTTGCCGGCAGCCGTGATGAGGATGTCCTTCTTTCTCCCCGTGAGGACGAGGAATCCGTCCGGATCCAGGCGGCCGAGATCTCCGGTCGGAAACCAGCCGTCCTGTTCGGTGGCCGGGAGGGGAGCCAGACGAGGCCGGTAGTAGCCCGGCGAAACGCTGTCGCCACGGATCAGGATCTCCCCGTCCGGCCGGGTCCTCACCTGGCAGCCCGGCAGAGGGACCCCCACGGTGCCTGGCCGGTGGCCTGCGGGGCCGTTGCCCGTGACCGGCCCCGTGAGCTCCGTCATGCCGTACATGTTGTAGAGCGGTACCTGTACGGCTTCGAAGAAGGCCTCCAGGTCCCTCGGCAAGGGCGCCCCCGCGCAGAAGCAGTTTCGGATCCGGCCTCCCATGCGATCCTTGATCGGTTGCGTTCCGACCCGCTTGACCCATCGGAGGAACGGCTCCATGAGTGGGGGAAGAGCTCTTGTCTTCTCCTCCGGAGAGGGAGCGCTCGCCATCCACCAGAAGATCCATTTCGACAGGGTCTTTCTGGGTGAAGGGCCCTTCAGCATGTCCGTGAGGATGAGATCCCTTATCTTCTCGTAGGTGCGCGGCACGCCGACGAGCAGGTGGGGCTTGGTGTCCAGCAGCATCCGGGGGACGTCGTCCATGTTTGGACAGTAGGAAACGGTGCCGCCCTCCAGGAGCACCTTGATGTCCGCCACTCTCTGCAGGATCTGGGCGAGCGGAAGGAACGAGAGCAGCACGTCTCCTTCCTGAACGCGGAACAGCCCCTCGAGCGCATCGAGCTCCGCCAGGAAGTTCCTGTGGGTGAGCAGGACGCCTTTGGGCAGAGAACCGCTCGTGCCGCTGGTGTATACGATCGTGGCAGGATCGATGGATGCGATCCTGCCGGCCAGGCTCTCCAGCGGCACCTGCTTCTTCCCGCCCAAGGCCATCACGTCCCGAAGGCTCAGGTCCGGCTCCCGGAACCCGGCGGGGAGGGGCCCCTCGAAGAACACGATCCGTCTCAGGCCGGGGACCTGCGATCGGATGTGGGGCAGCTCTTTCAGGCGGGGCCCTTCCGAGGCGAAAAGCAAGGTCGTTCTCGAGTGTTTGAGCTCATGGGCCAGCAACCTGGGGGAGAGCGTCGCGTGAAGAGGAACCGTGAGGGCCCCCGCGGCCATGGCGGCGAAGTCGGCCAGGGCCCATTCGTACCGATTTTCGCTGAGCAGAGCGACACGGTCTCCCTTTTTCACGCCCAGCCGCTGCAGGCCGGAAGCCAGCCGCTCGACGTCTTGCAGAAATCGCCCGCACAAGATCGGCTGTTCTTTCTGCAGGGAGGTCTGCAATACTGCGATCCGGTCCGGACTTCTCTTTGCTGAATCGAGGAGGCGCGTCAGAAGGTTCGGCTGAGTAGTGCCTTGTGCTGCTTGCTGGGGAGGGCTCCTGTGCGCGGGAAAAGCCGGTTCACCCTTCGGGTCCTTCGGTCTCATGTTCATTTCTGAACGCAAGGGGATGCAGAGGGAGCTCGCTTCGCGAGACACTGAAATTATAGGATCCCTCTCGCCCGGCAGTCAATTATTTCCGTATCAGCGAGTCCGTCGCGGCACCCTCGAACGGCCGGCGCGTGTCAGAAGCCGGTCTCGGTCGAGAACGTCACGATCCCGTCTCTCAACCCGCCGCCGCGGCCTACCGGCACCCCCCAGGTGAGGTGGGCCACGCTGGTGCCGGAGAGCTGCGGCAGGGCGATGCGAAGCCCCACTCCGGCGTCGTTTCGAATCTGATCCAGGTCGATCGACTGCCCCACGTCCCACACGTAACCGCTGTCCCAGAAAAGGAGCAGCCCGAGGGCCACGAGCCCGAGGAGCCTGCGGGAGGCGAAGATACGATCCTCCAGGCTCACCCGCAGGAGCTTGTTCCCCGTGAACGCATCTGCGTCGTAGCCTCTCAGGCCGGTGTCCCAGCCGAGAGCCAGCAGTCGGTCCGGGTCGAGGTTCACGCCGTATCCGAACTCCCCCTCGAGATGGAAGGTGTGCAGAAGCGGCCCGGCGTCGAGCGGCGTGTCCCGGAGGTAGTGATCGTAATGAAAGAACCCCTCGGTGTTTCTCCAGGTGTCCCCGGCCAGTCGCCCGAACGCAACGGCCCTGGCCAGGGCGAAGTGCCCCGGCCGGAAGGCGTATCCCTGGGAGTCCGATGCGGAGAAGATCCACTCGTCCCTGGCGGCCCCCAGCGCATCGGCCGAGAAGCCTGCGGCCAGGCTCAAGTCGTTTCCGAGGTTGAAGTCCTCGTGGCGCTCGAACTGGGCGATCCGCCTTTCCACGATGTAATTCACGCCGAGCCGCCGCCAGGCGATCCCGGGATAGCTCAGCGTATCGTCCTGCGGCCGCTCCGGGGGCGGGTCCTCACCTGACAGGGGCCGGAAATCCCGGATCCGGCGTTGTACGTAGTTGTAAGTGGCCTCGAGCCGGTGCACCACCGGAGGGCCGGGCCGCAGGGCTGCCCCGAAATGGAGCATGCCGGCGTTGTCCTCGCGATCGTAGTCGGCCACGATGCGGCCGTTCTGGATGAGCCGGCGCCTGAATCTTGCGTGGTTCATGCTCGCGCCTGCTGCCCACGGGGTCTCGAGCGAATAGAAGGGGCGTTCCAGCGAGGCACGCGTCGACTCTCCCGTCTCGAGGTCCTGCACCGTCCAGGCCATCTGAACACGACTGCCGAGCACGTTCGGGTCGAGGTATCTCACCCTCCAGGAGTCCTCGACAAACAGGTTCCTCGACTGCGCCCCTTTCCGGTACGACGCCGACAGGACCTTGCCCAGGCCCAGCAGGTTCTGCTCGGTCAGGCCTGCGGTCACGATGCGGCTGCCTTCGACCTCCTGGATGTCGAAGACCGGAATCAGAGACCAGACCTCTCGGAGCGAGATCGAGACCCGGACTCCCCGGTCGTCGATCCGGTCGCAATCGATGCGCTCGTCCCTGAAGTAATCCAGAGCTCGGAGGTTTCTGCGGCTCTCCTGGATGAGGTCGGGGTCCAGTCTGTCCCCTTCACGCAAGAGAAGCTCGTCTCGAATGACCTGCTCGGCCGTCCTGAGGTGCAGTCGGTTGACTGTCTGCCAGGGGAACCAGCCCGGCAGACCCTCAGACGGATCGAACACGTCGCGCTGCGTGATCCGGATTTCCCGGATCACCATGCCGGGCGTCTCACGGAAGAGCCGCTGACAGGAGTCGCAGGTCCCCACCTCCGCGGCCCGCACCTTCGACGGAACGATGAGCACGAGCAGGCAGAGGAACGCGGCCGCCAGACGACTGATTCGAGGGATCACGATACGGCGAGGGGGGGGCCGAAAAAGAATTACGGGCTCTGTGGTGTGCCGCCGTAGCGGTACCTGTTCTTCTTCCGGCTGACAACTGGCAGCTGACAACTGGCAACTCACATTAGACGAGTGCGACGCAGCGGACGGGCATTTATGGACAGCCTTCTAGTCAGCTTGCAGCATGTGCACCTTGAGATACGCGGTCTGCGGCATGGCCGGGATCCACGGGTGGTCGGGGCCCTGGCCGCGGCTCGCAAGAATGCGGATCCTGCGGCCCGCCTGCCGGGCGCCCAGCAAGACCGACCCCAGGAAGTCTTCGGGGCCGACGTAAGATGAGCAGCAGCAGGTCACCAGGAGTCCGCCCGGACTCAGGCACCGGATGGCCCACTTGTGCAGGTTGAGGTGCCCCTTCAGCGCCTCCCGGGCCCGCTGCCTGGACCTGGCAAGGGCAGGGGGGTCCAATACGATAAGATCGAAGGCGTCTCCCGGGTTCGCGAGCCGCTTCAGGGATTCCAGGACATCGCCTTTTTCGAAGCGGACGTGAGAGAGACCGTTCAGCCTGGCGTTGTCTCGAGCAATTTCCAAAGCGCTGGCGGAATCGTCGATCCCGAGCACGTCGCCGGCGCCCCAGCGGGCAGCGTGAATGCCCCAGGCGCCCGTGTAGCAGAAGGCATCGAGGACCCTGGCCTCCCGGCTGGCGGCGCGGATCAGCTCGTAGTTGAGGCGCTGATCGAAGTAGAAGCCGGTCTTCTGGCCTTTGAAGAGGTCGGAGAGGAACGCCACGTCCTGGAGCTGAAAACCGACCCGGGCAGGCACCTCCCCAAACGCAACGGCGACATGCTCCTCGAGCCCCTCCAGGGTCCTGCCGGGGGCGTCGTGGCGCAGAACGACGCCGGCGGGCCGGAAAGCTTCCGTGAGAGCTTCCAGGACCCACTCCTTCCTCTGGTCCATGGCGGCCGTCAGGCACTGGACGCTCAGGCAGTCGCCATAGCGGTCGACGATGAGCCCCGGCAGGAAATCGCCCTCGGCGTTCACGATCCGGCAGGCCTTCGCTGCGGTCTCGCCCAGCAGGCGCTCTCGAGCCGCCAGGGCTCCCAGGATCCCTCTGTGCAACCACTCTTGATCCAGGCGGACTTCCTCGTAAAAGGCATGGAGCCGGACCGCGATCAGGGTCCTGGGATTGAAGGTGCCGGAGCCCAGCAGGCGCCCCCTGTGGTCCAGCACCCGGACCTCGCAACCTGCAGGGATCGGGCGCTGAGGAGGGCGGAGCTCATTGGAAAAGATCCACAGGCTGCCCTGGCGGGCACGCCGATCCATGCCGGGAAGCAGGGTGATGGTTTCCATCGCCCTCGTTTCGTTCTCGAGGTGTTTCGAGGCAAGGGGGGTCAGCCCCGGTCAAGCTCGGCGCGGATGAGCTCGATGGCCTCTTCCTGCCTTTCATTTTCCTCCAGCATGGCAACGAACTTCGTCAGGATGAGCTCCCGCTCGTAGAGGTCGTCCATGGCGAGGTCGAGGGCCCTGCGAAAGAGCCGCTCCGCAGGACCGATCTCCTCCATCTTCCAGAAAACCTCGGCAGCCTTGGCCACCATGCGGGGATCGTCCGGGGAGCGTGAGGAGGCCTCCTGGATGATCTCCAGCGCCGATTTCCGCTTCCCCATCTGAGTGAGAAGCAAGGCTTTCTCGCACTGGAAGTACAGGGGCTCGCAGCGCTGAGCAAAGAAATCACACAGCTGGACGGCTTCTTCCGTGTACCCTCTCTTGAAGAAATCCTGAGGAAGGGAGAGAAGCCAGTCCGCCAGCAGCATTCCCGTGGCTTCCTCCAGCAGGGGCCATCGGTCTTCACCCTTTTCCTGCATGACCTTGTAGATGGACTCCACGAGGGTCTTGGCTTCCTGGACTTCCTTGGGGGTGCGAGGCTTGGACACAGAGGGATCATACGAGAAAAGAACCGGTTTGAGACCCTGCACCAGTGACTTCAACGAAGGCGGCAAGGCGTCCTCGAGCGGCGGTGCAGGAAGCGGCAACTCCCCTTCCGCTTCCAGGAGCAAAGGATAGGACCTTCCGGGCTCCGCCCTTCTCTCTTCCATCCATTCAACCTCGAACCAGTTCTCCTTCTCGAAATTGAGCAAGTACAGAAAGGGCCGGCTCCTGTTGATGGCCAGCTTCCCCAGAAGCGCCTTCTTCGCCTTTCGCGGCGAGCCCGCCTGAGGCCCGCCGTACTCCGATTCGGGGTCCCAATGCCTGCCGCTCAAGTAGAAAGCGTAGAGATTCTTGCCCCTGAGAGAAAAGGCGTGCTGAATGGCGAGGTGGAGGTGGTGAAGGCTCTGCTTCTCCGAGATCTCCAGGGTCCTCGCCACTCGCGGCATGCCCTCCGGTGTGACGCGAAAGACAAAGGTGCGCTCGGGCTCCTTCTGTGGTTTCTTCATATCACATAGCCTTTTCTGGCAGCCTGTTCAAAACCGCCCCACCTGCGCCAGGCCTGCTAGGGGCCGACGCCCTTTAGATATTTGAAAAGATCGCTTTCGGTTCCGAGGATCAGCTCGATTTCCTTGTCCGGAAGGTTCTTGTAGAGGTCGAGCGTCTTCACGAAGGAATAGAACTGCGGGTCCATGCCATAGGACTCGGCATAGATGCGGGTGGCTTCCGCGTCGGCCCTGCCCTGGATCTCCTCGCTTGCCCGGTACGCCTCGGAGCCGATGGTCTTGAGCTCGCGGTGCATCCGGCCCTCGATCTTCTGGCTTTCCCCTTTCCCCTCGGAGCGGTACTTCTCAGCGATCTGATGGCGCTCGGCAATCATGCGCTCGAACACCTTCTTCTGCACGTCCTGGATGTACATGATCCGCTTCATGCGCACGTCCACGAGATCGATGCCGACCGAAGCCAGCTTGGGTCGGGCCTGCTCCATGATCAGGCGCATGAGCTTTCCTCTGCCCAAGGAGGCACTCGCCGTGTAGGGGACGCTCCCTTCGCGCAACTCCGTGGAGACGATCTCCATGGTGCGGTTCGAGTCCCTCACCGATTCGATGAGGGCGTTGGACTGGATGAGATTGCGGACGGCCGCGTTGATGATGCTGTCCAACTGTGCCTGAGCGCGCGTCTCATCCGTCACGTTTTGGAGAAACTTCAGCGGGTCCGCGATCCGCCACCTGGCGAAGATATCCACCCAGATGAACGTCTTGTCCAGGGTGGGGATCTGGCTCGGGTCTCCGTCCCACTCGAGGATGTTCTTCTTGAAATAGTTCGCCTTCTGGACCAACGGCAGCTTGACGTGCAGGCCCGATGCCGTGACGGGGGCTCCGACCGGGTTGCCGAACTGCGTGATGACGACCTGCTCGGTCTCGTCGACAGTGTAGAAAGCGTTGGTCGCGATGACCAGGATGACGAGGGCCAGTATGCCGAAGGGAAGCGTGAGCTTCATCGGGCGTCTCCTTTCGTCCCGGCGTCTCCGGCAGGTCCGAGATTCAGCAAGGGCAGGAGGGATCTCTGCTCGGCATCGATCACGTACTTCTTGCCGAGGCGCGGCAGCATGGACTGCATGGCCTCCAGATAGAGCCTGCGCTGGGTCACCTCCTTGGACTTGACATATTCCTGGTAGAGAGCCAGGAACCGCGCGGCGTCCCCCTGTGCGCTGTTCACGCGGTCCACGGCGTACCCTTCGGCTTCCTGGATCCTCTTTTCCGCTTTGCCGCGCGCCTCGGGAATGACCTTGTTGTAGGCGCCCTGCGCCTCGTAGATGAGCTTTTCTTTCTCCTGGACGGCGGCATTCACCTCGTTGAAGGAAGGCTGGACCGGCTCCGGCACGTTCGTCCTGCCCAGCTCGATGGTGGTAATGGTGAGACCGCTTTCCGTCTGGTCCAGGGCCGCCTGGAGCTCGGTCTGGGCCAGGGCGGCGATTTCCTCGCGTTTATTGAGGACTTCGTCCAGACTGTGGTCGCCCACGACCGTTCGCATGGTCGCCTCGGACAGGTTGCGGAGCGTCTCCCGGATGTTTCGCACGCGAAACAGAAAACGGATCGGGTCTCCGATCCGGAAGCGAACCATCCAGGGGACGAGCGCGCAGTTGAGGTCTCCGGTCAGCATGAGGGACTCGTTCTCGTACTGCCTCTCGGGCGCGTACTCGGAGCGGATGCCGGACCGCAGCGTTCTCATGCCGAACTCTTCCGTATAGACCCTCTGGACACCTACTTTGGTCACCTTTTCGATGCCGGATGGGAGCTTCCATCTCAGCCCGGGGCCCGAGGTCCGGTTGTACCGGCCGAACCGCTGCACCACGCCGACTTCGAAAGGATCCACCTGGTAGATCCCCGTGGCGAGCCACAGGGCCAGGGCCAGCAGCAGGAGCGCCCAGACAACCGGGAATCGTCCGGCTCCGAAGATCCTCCGGAAGCGCTCTTGCGCTTTCTGCAGGAGCTCGTCGATGTCAGGCGGACGGTTATCCCTGCCCCACGGCCCCTTGCGAAATTCGGAGCTCATCTCTTCTCCTTGCTTGGACGGTCAAGCGACAGGGGGGAGCTGCAGGAGCACAGGCTTCTCCACCTGTTCCATTCGACACCTGCCTGTTTCGATTCTGCTCGCGCTTGGTTCGAGAGCAGCAACCTAACACGGCTACCGATCGGTTTCAATGGCGGACGCGCCGGCCTGCGATGGACCTCGTGCTGCTGAAATCCGGGGCACTTTGAGGAAGAGGAATCCGTAGAGCGCCGCCGTCAAGAGGATCGCGGAGCAGGAATAGAACACGAAGTCGATCCCCATGGACTTGTAGATCGCGCCGGAGACGATGGGGCCGGCGGCAAATCCGGCGCCCGTGGCCACTTGAAGGAAGGAGAGGATCTTGCCCATGCCCAGATGTCTGCCCAAGGTGACCGCCACGGCCTGGCTCGACGGAAACACCAGGGCCATGCCGAGCCCCATGAGGATGTTCAGGAACAGGAGACCTCGGAATCCGGAAACGGACGGCATGACGGCAAACATCAAGCTCGACAGGAAGGTGCCTCCCAGCAGGATCGCCTTGCGGTCGAAGCGGTCCGCGAGCAGACCCGAGGGGAGTTGCAGGACGGCAGCGAGCAGCAGGTTCGTCGTCAGCACGGCTCCGAGAAGGGTCGCCGAGATGCCGAGCTTTTCCTGTGCCAGCAAAGGCAGGAAGCACATGATGGAGCTGCGCCCGAGGGCGCTGACGAGAGTGAAGACGAGCAGCGGCGCCACCTCGGGGGACCTGAGAGGCCCGAACGGATCCATCCTCCCGGGTTCTGGAACAGCCCTGGAGACATGGAGATTCGGCAGGAACAGGGCCGTCAGCAGGAAGGAGAGCAGGGCGAACAGCCCCAGGGTGAGAAAGCATCCGGGCATTCCGAACCGGTCGTAGAGAAATCCTCCGAGGGCCGGGCCCATGGCAAAGCCGGCGAAGAAACTGACGAGGAACAGGGCGCCGTAGAAGCCCTCACGGTCCCGTGGCGCGAGGTCGCCCACGTAGGCGTTGGCGGCCGGGATGACCAGCGCTGCGGCAACGCCGTGGAGCGCCCGCACGACGATCAAGCCATGCAGGCTATGTGCCTTGATGTAAGCCACGGATACCATACAATAGACGATCAGCCCGAAAAGCATGAAGACCTTGCGCCCGGAGCGGTCGGAAAGCATGCCCGTGAAAGGGGTGCACACCGTCCTGGAGGCGGAAAAGACCGCGAAGATGGCCCCCAGGAGAATGCCGTCGGCTCCCAGGGACCTCGCGTACATGGGCAGCAGCGGAGCAATGATGCCGACCCCGAGCATGACGGTGAAGACGGAGATCAGCACGGCTGCGAGCAGCCGCCTGGGATGGTCTGCGGCACGGAGGGAGACACCGGACCCGGAGTCGGGGGCTTCCTTCGCCCCCCGGCGCAAAGCCTGAGAGCCGGCGGCGGACAGCGGTCCGCTCTTTTCTCCTGAAGGTGACGACATGGACATCCTGATCGTGAAAGAGCGCGCCTGCTTCCGCATCGCTGTAAGGAAACGCCCGGGCGAAAAGTCACTATAGCCCACGGTCCCTTTGAAAAACAGTGCCGGGGAGAAGGTGTCGGGTCTCAGGTGTCAGGTGCCAGGCCCCGCCGCCCACCCCGGCCGGACGATCCTTGTCCTTAGGCGGACCCGGGTTGGGCCCTGAAACCTGATCGCCGAAACCCGACACCTACGAGGCCCCGACATGGGATCCTTTGCCGACCAGGTGGTGTGGATCACCGGGGCCTCGAGCGGCATCGGCCGCGCCCTGGCTCTGGAGTTGGGCCGTCGCAGGGCGAAGCTGGCGCTTTTCGCCCGCAGGCAGGCGGCCCTCGAGGAGGTCGCCTGTCAGGCCGGTGCGGCGGGAGCCCTTGACGTGATGGTTCTGGCCGGCGACGTAAAGGACGGCGAGGCCCTGGACGGATCGGTCCGGAGTGTGGTGGCAAGATGGGGGAGAGTGGACGTCGGGATCCTGTCGGCGGGGGTCGGGAAGCCGGCCAACCTCCACCGATATGATGTCGAGCAGATGCGGCACACCATCGAGACCAATCTTCTGGGCGTCGTCCATGCAGCAGGCGCCCTACTGCCGGTCTTCCGCGGCCAGGGCAGGGGCACCCTCGTCGGGGTCTCCAGCCTCGCGGACCGCAGGGGCTCGCCGGCCAATCTCGCCTACTGTTCCAGCAAGGCGGCGGTCTCGACCTTTCTCGAAGGCCTTCGGGCAGCTTGGGCAAGAGAGGGCATCCGGGTCGTGACCGTGAAGCCCGGCTTCGTCCGAACGCCCTTGACCGAGCTGAACCGCTTCCCCATGCCGTTCCTGGTCGCACCGGAGGATGCCGCCCGGAGGATCGTCCGGGGGATCGAGCGCGGCAAGGACGTGATCCGTTTCCCCTTGCCCATGGTCTGGCTGACGGCGGTCTACAACCGGCTGCCCAACCGGCTGTTCGATCGGTTGTCCGGGAGAGTCAGGTAGAGCTTGTTTCACCTTTGCTGCCTTGGCCCGGTTGGTATCTCAAGGCATGGCATCCCGATGAAGCTCGAGAGACCTTTCAGGGTGGTCATCACCGGCGGTCCCTGCGCAGGCAAGACCGAGTTGTGGCGGCTCCTGGGAGCGCGCTTTCCGGACGCCGTCCTGGTGCCCGAGGCGGCCAGCCAGCTGATGCTCGAAGGGGACACGCCCGAGCGTGCCGGTATCGAAGCCTTTCAGGAGAGGGTCTACAGGCGCCAGTTGCTCCTGGAAACGGAAGCCCTGAGGCGCGGGCGTTTTCTGATCTGTGACCGTGGGGTGGTGGACGGGCTGGCCTACTCGCCCGGCATCCTCCAGCGCCTGGGCGTTTCCGTGGAGGCGGCGCTGAAGCGCTACGGACTGGTGCTGCAGGCTTGCGTCATCCCGGATTCCGATTCGTACAGGGCTTACAGCGGGAGCAATCCGATGCGCCGCGAGAATCACCTACAGGCTCTGGAGCTGGAGAAGGCGCTGGGGCGCATCTACGCCAGCCATCCGGCTTACCATTTCCTGTGGGGCTCGCTGGAGGCGAAATGGGCGGCTGCGGTCCAGATCGTTCTGGGGAGGAGGGGGTTGGAGAAGCCGGAGTTGGAGTTCTCCTGATTCGGGGCGGGCGTTCACCACAGACTCAAGATGGGGAGGTTACATGTCCGACCAGCAACAGGCGCCGGGGAAGAGAAAGCCTTTGGAGATCAAGGTGCCCGAGGAAGTCGCCCGAGGGGCTTATGCCAATGCCATGGCGGTGTTCCACACGCGCGAGGAATTCGTGCTGGATTTCCTGGGCGTCTTTCCTCCGGTCGGGGTCGCTGCGGCCCGCATCATCACCAGCCCGGGCCACATGAAACGGATCGTCCGGGCCCTCGAGGACAACCTGCGGCGCTACGAGGAGCATTTCGGCAAGATCGCGGAAGCGCCGCCGCCCTACACCGGTCCCATGGGCTACGCCTGAAGCCGCCATGCCCGTTCGGCGGGGACGGGTGTTCCGGCGATTTGCGGGGCGAGTCGCGGAGGCCCGTCCCGAGTCCCGAGGGCCGGTGGAACGGAGACTTGTTTCTCGGGATATCGCGCCGTCGAGGCTCGTGTGCCCCGATGACCCCGGCCCGGGACGAGGGACGAAAATGGGGACGGCCCGGAGGGCGCTGGTCGGCGACCCATGGGAGGAGAAGAGGGGCGGAGCGTTTTGAGCCCCAGGCAAATGCAGCCGGAATACCCCGCCCGGCCGAACGCGGGCAGACGCCTGACCTGCCAGCTCTATTGATTCGGCGCAAATCGCTTTGCTATGTTCCCCTGGCCTGAAAGCGCTCGGTAGACAGCCTTCAGTGCCTTGCGGAGAGGAGAGCAAGCACTTGGCCGCACATCCGAAGCCGACACTCAGGGCCGGCGCAGCCAAGAGGGACATCACCCCGGCGCAGGACGGGCTCTGGCTGGCCGGTCACGGGCGGGGCAGGAGGGCAGAGGGAGTCCGGGACCCTCTCGCGGTCAGGACACTCTATCTTTCTGACGGAGCCGTGGAGCTTTCCTTGAGCTCCGTCGATCTGATCGGCCTGCGGAAGTGCCAGGTCGACGAGATCCGGAGGCGGATCGGGGACCTGGTCCCCGCGAACAACGTCCTCGTCTTCGCGACCCACACGCACAGCGCGCCGGACACGATCGGGTGTTGGGGGCCGCGTCGGCCGGGCCTCCTCCCTTTTCGCGCCGGGACAGATCCGGGCTACCTGGAGAGGGTCTTCTCGGCAGCGGTCGAGAGCATATCGGAAGCCCGCGCGAACGCGGCGCCGGCCAACGCTTCCGTGGCCTGCGCCGAAATGCCCGCCGACCTGACCCGAAATGTCAGGAGGGCGCGGTTCAAGGAAGACAACGCCCATGTCCTGCGCCTTCGGAGCGAGCAGGACAAGACCCTAGCGGTCCTCATCAACTACCCGTGCCATCCGCAGGCGCTCGGCCCGGGGAATCGGCGGATCAGCGCCGACTTCGTGGCCGACCTCCACCGCGTGGTAGAGGCCGAGACCGGCGGCATGTCGATATTTCTTCAGCAGGCCCTGGGCGGCAGGGTGACGGCGGGAGCCCAACAGACTCCTGGCAGCCGTCCGTCCCCGGATTCGACGGATGCCGCTGCCAGGAGGCTCGGAGAAGCCATCGGGACCGGCATATCGGAAGCCCTGCGGAACGGCGGCCGCGCGCTTCCTCCGGAGGCTCGGCTGCACGTCACCCGCAAGGAGCTCGAAGTCCCCTTGCGCAACCCCAGGCTGCGGGCGGCGGACGGCGTCGGCCGGGCCCCCGCGACCCGCGAAGAGCTCCGAGATCGAGCCCTGGCGACCGAAACGACCCTCATCGAGCTGGGGCCCGTGCGCATGGTGACGGTCCCGGGCGAAGCCCTCCCGGAGCTGGGGTTCCAGATCCAGGCGATCCTCAACTGCCGCTTTCCTTTCGTCCTTTGCCTGGGCTGTGACGAGCTGGGCTATATCCTTCCGCGCCGCTACGAAAACCATCCCCGGTATCGCTACGAGCGCTCCTTTTCGGTTGCCCCTGACCTGGGGGACATCCTCCTGGAGAAGATCCGCCAGATGGTCTGGAAAGACCCCATGGCGGGGGCGGCCCCTCGTTGAGCCGGCCGAGACCGAGTCGGATTCAGGTCGAGGATCTCGTTTTTGCCCTGGGGCTTGACTAAAATGACACAGATGGGAGTGGCTCAGGATTCTCAGAATCAGGAGGGAGACGGTCGAGATGACGACGAATCCGCCGCAAAATCATTCGGTCGCAGGCGATGAGATCCGCCGGGTCGGTATCATTTTTTCCGGAGGGCCGGCGCCGGGCGCCAACGCCGTGATCAGCGCCGCAGCGGTCAGTTTCCTGGATTCCGGCCGCCAGGTGGTGGGCTTCTATCAGGGCTATCAATTCCTTCAGGACTATCACCCGGTCACGAACCGCCTGGAGCGCAACGTTCATTATCGCGAGTTCCACCTTCCCGACGTGACGGGCATCCGCACCTCTCGGGGCATTCTGATCGGCACGAGCCGTGCCAACCCGGGCAAGCCGATCCGCAAGCCCGATGACCTCGACCATCCGGAGAAGGCCCAGAAACTGCGGAACATCTACTACGCGCTGCTCGACTTGAAAATCGACGCGCTGATCTCCATCGGCGGCGACGACACCCTCAAGACGGCCAACTACTTCCATGAATTCCAGAAGCGCTTGCCGGACAAGGCCAAGAAGGTGCGCATCGTCCATCTTCCCAAGACGATCGACAACGATTACAAAGGGATCGACTTCACGTTCGGGTACTTTACGGCTGTGGATTTCCTTGCCCGGGAGGTTCGCAACCTGCGGGAAGACGCCCGCGCGACCTGCTCGTATTTCATCGTGGAGACGATGGGCCGGAAGTCAGGATGGCTGAGCTACGGCGTCGGGATCGCGGGCGAGGCCAACATGATCTTCAGCGTCGAGGACCTCGAGGAGTCGATGATGTACGACGAGAAGTTCACGGACGCGGAGACCGGCGAGGAGAAGGTGGAGAAAAGGCTCCGGCTGGAGTGCTTTGTGGACCGGATCGTGAACCTGATGATCGCCCGGGAAAAGAAGCTGAACAAACGCTTCGGGGTGTTGGTCCTGGCCGAGGGTCTGGCCGAGAAGTTCCCGGAGACGTACATCCGGGACGTGCCCAAAGACCCGCACGGCCACATCGGCATCGGCAAGATCGACATCGGCCGCCTGATCGCCAAGCTCGTGGCCGAGGAGTACGCGAGAAGGACGGGAATGAAAAAGAAGGTCACGGGAGTCCAGATCGGCTACGAGGGCCGGTGCAGCGAGCCGCACGCCTTTGACATCATGCTCGGCAGCCAGCTCGGTATCGGCGCCTACCGCGCCCTTGTCGAGGAGGGCTTGGACGGGCATATGGTCAGCGCATCGGGCCAGCTCGATCTTCACTACGTCCCGTTCAGCGATCTCGTCGATCCGGGAACCCTGCTCACGGACATCCGTTTCATACAGCCGGGAAGTGATTTCTACCGCATGGCGCGCTTCCTGGAGCCCAGGGCCGAGCTCGTGGAGGACCAGGAGATCGATTAGGAGGCTGTCCATAGACGCCCACCTGCTGCGTTGCGCTCATCCCTCGTCATTGCGGCGTACTTCCTTGTACGCCTCATTCCTCGGGATCTCGCGCGCCTTGTATCTGGGCATTTCTGAACAGCCTCCGGCAGGGAACTCTGTGAGAGGGGCCTACGGACCCAGGGCTCTGCATGAGGTCCGTCCCTTTCGCCAGCCTCTACCTGTCGAACTTGAAGCAAAGAAGGAGACAGCCCTCAGCGGAGCGGAAGGGCCCGTGGGTGACGCCTTTGGGGCTGAAGAAGAAAGTCCCGGCCGGATACTCCGCACCCTCGCCGCACGTACAGCTTCCGCTCAGGACGTAGCCCACCTCGAACAAAGGCTCCTCGTGGCGCGCGAGCGTTTCGCCCGGTGGCACATCGATCAGGAGCGTGAAGCAGTCCGGGAGGCTCGGGCTGAAGAACGTCTTCATTCTGGACCTTTCTGAGGGCCCCTGGATCCATTCCGTCTTTTCCGCCTCGAAGATGTCCGGCTTTTCCATTCTTGCGTCTCCCGTTCGATTTCAATTCAGTCCTCAGGCGGGCTTTCCGACCACCGTCATGTAGAGCGCGCCCTCCTCCTGGCCGTCCACGCCCAAGAGCGCATTCACCTCGTCGTCGTAGAGGGCGCCGATCTGACAGCTCCCCAGGCCGAGCGCGACCGCTGCCGAGGCCACGTTCTGGGCGATGTGTCCCGCGTCCAGGTAGATGTAGCGGTAGGCCCTCTGCCGGTACTTCCACTTGCACCGTTCGAAGACGGCTGTCCAGGCGAAGACCATGGCTGCCTCGTACACGACCTTCTGGTCGAGCGCGGCCCGGGCCGCGGCAACGCGATAATCCCCTGAGCGGACCTGCTCCAGAGCGTGCTCGAGGACCGCGTAGTGGTAGACGCCCGGCTCGATGCCTCGGACGCGGTGAACGATCGTGTAGGTCTCCACGGGATAGAGGGCGCCCGCCGAGGGGGCGGTTCGGAAACGGAACCCGAGGTGCTCGGCCGTGACGCCCTGCGCCGCCCAGAGCAGTTGCGAGGCCTGTTCGATCGTGAGGGGCTCTGCGCTGAAGTCCCGCACGCTCCTTCGGCCCGCCAGGGTATCCCAGAGCGGAGCCCCGCCTCTCGTGTCGGGCGCCGGCAGGCCGGTCCTGGGGCGATCCGGGTAACGCTTGTAGGGCTCCGGCCGCTTGGACCACTGCAGCGTGCCGCCCGGCAGCTCGTCCCTCCGGTAGCATGTCTCCTGCTGAAACCGGTCGCCGACGCCTTTCTGCATCTCGCTCCTCCGCGGCCCGGCCGTCTCTCGTCGTCCGATCTCATGCTGTCATGGTGGCGGTCTGGAAGGCAAGGACGAAGAAAGGTGTCCCTTGTCCGTTGCGGCCAGGGAGGGAAGCTCAAAGGGTAAAGGTGAAAGATCAAAGGAGGAGATGCTTCTTGCTTTCACCTTTGACCTTCCCGCGCCTTCTCCCTCAGCCTGCTGCTTGAAAGCCCGCGAGTTTCTGCTATCCTGCCTTTCCCGGTAGCCATGTTTCGGCTTCCGAGCAGGCGGCAGGAGAACACATGCCCCCCGTCGGGCGCAGCTCAGAAAAGAGGGTCCGCTCAGGGCTGGAGGTCCTTTCGGGGAGGTGCGCGCGTGCCCTGAAAGGGAAGCGGGTCGGCCTGCTCGCCCACCCGGCATCGGTTACCTCTGACTTGAGATACGCCTGGGACGTGGTGGCCTCGCTGCCGGGGGTGCGGCTTTCGAGTCTGTTCAGCCCCGAGCACGGCCTCATGGGAGCTCACCAGGACCAGGAAGGCGTGTGCGGGAAGGAGCCCTCCCGGTTCCGCGGCGTGCCCGTCTACAGCCTGTATGGCGACCGCCCGGATTCGCTGAGCCCGCGCAGAGAGATGTTGGAGCGGCTCGACGTCTTTCTGGTGGATCTCCAGGACGTCGGCAGCCGCTACTATACCTTCATCTACACACTCTCCTACTGCATGGAAGCTTGCCGGGACGGCAATATCGAGGTCTGGGTGCTGGATCGGCCCAACCCCCTCGGCGGCGCCGCCGTGGAAGGCAACGTCCTGGAATCAGGTTTCGAATCCTTTGTGGGCCGGTATCCATTGCCGGTCCGGCACGGCATGACGATCGGCGAGTGCGCGAGGATGTTCAACGACCTCTTCGGCATCGGCTGCCGGCTGACGGTCGTGCCCATGTCAGGGTGGCGCCGCAGCATGTGGTTCGATCAGACAGGCCTGCCCTGGGTGCCGCCGTCGCCCAACATGCCGACCCTGGAAACGGCCGCCGTTTACCCCGGAGGTTGTCTCCTGGAAGGGACCAACCTGAGTGAGGGGAGGGGCACTACGCGGCCTTTTGAAATCGTCGGAGCGCCTTGGATAGACCCGCCCACCCTTGCCGACGCCCTGGGAAAGCTCGAGCTGCCGGGGGTCATCTTCCGCCCGCTCTGGTTTCGACCCACCTTTCAGAAATACGCGGGCCAGACGTGCGGCGGCGTACAGGTCCACGTTCGGGATCGGGGCCGGTTCCTGCCCTTCCGCACTGGGATGGAAATCCTCCGCTGGGCCCGCAAGCTATGGCCCGGCGCTTTCCAGTGGAGGCGGGAGCCTTACGAGTTCGAGCGCGAGCGTCTGGCCATCGATTTGCTTGCAGGGGGAAGTTGGCTGCGGGACTGGGTCGAAAGCGAGAAGGAGCTCGAGTCTTATCCGGACCTCTGGAGAGAGGAGATCGCGGAATACTTGCGGTCCCGGGCGCCTTTCCTTCTGTACTGAGCCGTCTTAAAAATCATAACATCGTCTTATTTTGTCTGGACAAATTCCGCCAGAGCCAGGCGCTCAGGCGTCCGCCTCGGCGTGCGTCTCCGTTCCAAAAATTCTCGAACGGCTTCTGGAATCGCTCCAGCCGAAGCTCCGTTTCCGCTCGACCGCGGCCATGCGGGTCTCCCTGAACACTGCTCTGTACTTTAGAAAAATTTTAAGAAAAGACTCCAGAAATAACTTGACACTATCCAGGGTGGATACTAATATGCCCCACCAGTGGGAAAAAGTGGCATGAAGTGGTACGCTATCCCAAGTTATAAAAGCGAAAACAATGTCACGGTTTCGCGGACAAATCCCCCATTCCCTTGACACCAAGGGGCGGGTGAGCATCCCCTCTCGGTTTCGCGAGATTCTCCGGGAAAAATACAACGAGCAGCTCCTCATCTCCAGCCGCGAAAAGTGCCTCGTCGCCTATCCGCTCCAGGAGTGGGAAAAGCTGGAAGACCGGCTCCTCCAGTTGCCGCAGTTTAGCAGGGACGTGAAGGACTATCAACGGACCTTCCTTTCCTCTGCCCAGGAGTGCCCGGTCGACGGCCAGGGTCGTATCCTCATTCCGCCCGAATTGCGGGGGAGAGCGGGCCTCAAGGACAAGGTGCTGTTCGTCGGCATGCTCAGCCACTTTGAGATCTGGGATCAGGCCGTCTTCGAAGAGGAGCACGCATCCAAGAGGGATCAGATCGCCGCGATGGAGCATGCCCTGTCCACGCAGTACGGGATCTGAGCCGGGGATTCCGGGAAAGAAATGGTTGCGGTTTCCTATGCAGCGTGTTCATACGCCGGTCATGGTGGCAGAGGTTCTGGAGTGCCTGGAGCCTGCGTCCGGGAAGGTCTACCTGGACGGAACGCTCGGGACGGGCGGTCACGCGGGGGCCATCCTCGAACGGAGCGCCCCGGCAGGAAGGGTCATCGGGTTCGATGCGGACCCCGAGTCCCTCGAAATCGCCCGCAAGAGGCTGGCTCCTTACGGCAGCCGGATCTTTTTCGTTCACGCCCGCTACGAACAGGCGAGCCAGATCTTGGCGGAGCTCGGGGTCCCGCGGGTGCAGGGCGCGCTGCTGGACCTCGGGTTCTCCCGGGTTCAGTTGGAGGCGCCCGGAAGGGGCTTCAGCTTCGAGGCCGAAGGACCTCTGGACATGCGCATGGACAGGACCACGGGCCGAACGGCCGCTCAGGTCCTGGAGAGCCTGTCCGAGGCCGAGATGGCGCGGCTCTTCAAGGAGCTGGGAGAAGAACGGTGGTCGCGGCGCATCGCTCGGGGGATCGAACGCAGAAGGCGTAAAGACGGGAGCCCCCAGACGACGCGAGAGCTCGTACAAGTCATTCTGAGATCCCTGCCCGGCCGCGGGCGGCCGGCGAGGATCCATCCTGCCACCCGGGTTTTTCAGGCTCTGCGCATCACGGTCAACCGAGAATTGGAAGCCCTGAAGAAGTTTCTGGATGACTTGCCGGAGCTGCTGCCCGGGGGCGGCCGCTTTTGCGTCATTTCGTTCCATTCCCTGGAAGACCGCCTGGTGAAGGAGAGGTTTCAGCGTTGGGAGCAGGGCTGCCGGTGTTCCGCCGCGCCTGGGCTCTGCGCCTGCCCGCGGGAACCGCTCTTCAGGCGGATGCACCGTAAAGTGGTTCGCCCGCGACCGCAAGAAGTGGCAGCCAACCCGCAGAGCCGCAGCGCGCGGTTGCGCGCGGTCGAGAGACTTTGAGAGGGGCGGGGCTCGGAGGCCCGAGGCATGGAGACGAAGCGCAAGACCAGATGGGTCCAGCTCCTGGAAGAGCAGCTCATCCGTCCGGCCCGGCCCCCGGCCGGCAAGAGGATGCGGAAGCTCGGGCCCATCCTGGCCGGCACCGGCCTGGTCACGGCGACCAGCCTCCTGTCGATCTGGGTCCATGTCCAGACCATCAACCTGCGGTATCGAGTTTCCCAGGCCTATGAGGAGAACCGTCGGCTGCTGGAGCGACAGTCTTCTCTGGAGATCGAAAGACAGATGCTCCGATCTCCGCAGCGGATCACCCGGATTGCGGAGCAGGATCTGGGCATGTGCCTGCCCGATCTCCGCGCACGAACGATCGTGAAATGAAGAGCCAGGATCGAGCTCTCCGAGTCAAGATCTATTTTGTCATGGGGAGCTTCGCCGCCATGATCCTCATCCTCATGGCCCGGGGCTTCCAGCACCAGGTGATCAACCGCGATCGCTATCTTCGCTGGGCCAGGGAGCAGCAGCTCCAGCCGGTGCGCCTGATCCCCCTGAGGGGCCGAGTCCTGGACTCCAGGGGGACCCCACTGGCAGCGAGCCTCAAGGCCGCCTCCCTGTTCGCCCATCCGGCGCGCGTGCAGGATCCGGACGCAACGGCCGAGGCCCTGGCGCGAGCCCTGGGTCTCGAAGCATGGGAGCTGCGCGAAAAGCTCCGGCAGCCCATCTCTTTCGTCTGGCTGGCCCGGCAGCTTCCCCTGGAGCAGGCGGCGGCGGTCGAGCGGCTCCAGCTGGCCGGCATCGGCCTGGAGAGAGAAGGCAGGAGGTACTATCCGCTGAGGGAGCTGGCGGCCAACGTGATCGGCTTTGCCGGCGTGGATTCCCAGGGTTTGGAGGGGGTGGAGTGGTTCTACGAGAAGCAGTTGAAGGGCAAGCAGGGGACCCTGCTCCTCCTGCAGGACGCACGCGGGAGGGCTCTTTGGCAGGAAGTCTACCAGGACTCCAGGGAAGAGGACGTGAACGAGATCGTGCTCACCCTGGATGCCCGGATGCAGTTCTTCGTGGAGGCCGCTCTGAGGGAGGCGGTGGAAGAGACCGGCGCCGCCGGCGGCCAGGTGGTCGTGCTGCAGCCGGCGAGCGGCGAGATTCTCGCCATGGCGTGCATGCCCACTTTCAATCCCAACGAGTTCCATGCGTACCCCGGAGCGAGCTGGCGCAACCGAGCGTTGACCGACGCTTTCGAGGCGGGCTCGACGATCAAGCCGTTCATGCTCGCCGCCGTCCTCGAGGAGGGAGTGGTGGAGGAGCAGACGCAATTTGATTGCGAGAGCGGCCGCTACTACTTCGGAGGCCATCTGATCCACGACGTTCATCCGTATGACGTCCTGAGCGTAAAGGACATCGTGGTGAAATCGAGCAACATCGGGACCACCAAGGTCGCCGAGCAGCTGGGAAGCCCGGCCCTCTGGAAGTATCTGCACGCCTTCGGCTTCGGCCGGAAGACCAACGTGGATCTTCCCGGCGAGGCCACCGGCACGCTCCGGCACTGGAAGACGTGGACCAAGATCTGCCTCGCCAATCATGCCTTCGGCCAGGGGTTCTCGGTCACGGCCCTGCAGCTGGCCACGGCCTACGGCGCCATTGCGAACGGCGGGTTCCTGGTGGAGCCTCACGTGGTGCGGGAGATCCGCGACGAGAAAGGCAACGTCATCGAGCGCAGAGAGCCCAGGGTCAAGGGGCGGGCGATCTCCAAGAGGACCTCGGATCGGGTGCTGGCGGTCCTGGAGTCCGCGGTCCAGGAAGGGACCGGAAAGCGGGCTCAGGTGCCCGGAGTCCGGGTGGGGGGAAAGACCGGCACGGCGCAGAAGTTCGAACCCGATACCATGCAGTACTCGGACTCCAAGCGGGTCTGCTCCTTCGTGGCGGTCGTCCCCATCGAAAAACCAGAGATGGTCGTCGTCGTGGCGTTGGACGAGCCCGGGGGAAGGGTGACGGGCGGCATGGTGGCGGCGCCGGTGTTCCAGAAGCTGGCTTCGGCAGCGCTGATGTACCGGGAGGTGCAGGCCCGGGAGCCGGACCCGGAGCCGGCGTTGGCGCCGGCAGCGCAGGCGCCGGCGTCCGAGCCGGTGATCCGGACCGCCTCCCTGCACGGGACTGACGTGACGGCCGCAGGGGAAAGCGCGGCCGCCGGAGCCTGGATCATGCCGGACCTGAAGGAGCTCAGCGTTAGGTCCGCGCTGACCGAGCTCCAGGCCCTTCCGGTGCGGATCGAGATCGAGGGCTCCGGCGTCGTGGCGGAGCAGGAGCCTGCGGCGGGCTCTGCGCTGGAGGAAGGCCAGACCGTCCGGCTTAGAGCGGGCTCGGGCGAGGCGGAAGGCTAGGAGGCTGTCCATAAATGCCCATCTGCTGCGCGTGAGGGCGGCACCGATGCGTTTGGGAGATCTTCTGGAGGGGCTGGAAGCCGTGATCTGCCGGGGCGACCCGTCCGTGGAGATCTCGGACCTTGCCTACGACTCGAGGAAGGTGAAGCCGGGGTCGCTCTTCTTCGCCGTTCCCGGGCTCCACCTGGACGGCAGACAGTTCGCCGGACAAGCCGTGGCCCGCGGCGCCCGAGCTGTCCTGTCCGACTCGAGTGTGGCCTTCGTCCCCGGCGCGGCGATGGTACAGGTTGCGGACGTACGGCAGGCCATGGCCCGCGTGGCTGCTCGCTTCTTCGGGGATCCCAGCCGGCGCCTGACCCTCATCGGTGTCACCGGCACGAACGGCAAGACGACCTTCACCTATCTCATGGAGTCGATCCTGAAAGAGGCCGGGTTTCGCGCGGGCGTCATCGGCACCATACAGTCTCGGTGTGGAGACCGGGTCTATCCCTCCCGTCAGACGACGCCCGAGGCCGTGGACCTGCAGCGCACCCTTCATGAGATGCTCGAGGCAGGGGCCACCCACGCGCTGCTCGAAGTGTCCTCGCACGGGCTGGACTACGGCCGGGTGGACGCCTGTCAGTTCAGCTGCGCCGTATTCACCAATCTCGGTCGCGACCACCTCGATCATCACGGATCTCTGGAGAGCTACTTCCTTTCCAAGGCACGCCTCTTCACCGAGCTGCTGCCCTGCTCAGAGGCGGCGGGCCGGCGGCCCACGGCCGTCGTGAGCCGGGAAGACCCTTACGGCCGCCGCCTCATCGGGATGTCCCGGGTGCCGATGGTCACGGTGGGAAGCAACGGCGATTCGGATTATCGGATCGGCACCGTCGCCTGCGGGCGCAACGGGATATCGGTCGAGGTGCTGACTCCTGGGGGAGCGCTGACCCTGGATAGCGCTCTGCTGGCCGAAGTCAACGCGCAGAACATCGCGCTCGCCGCCGCCACGGCGGACCGGCTCGGGATCGGTCGAGAGGCGATCGCCCGCGGCGTGGCGGCGCTCAAGCGAGTGCCGGGCAGATTGGAGAAGGTCGAAACGGAGCGGGATCTTCTTGTCCTGATCGACTACGCCCACACGCCCGACGCTCTCGAGAAGGTGCTCGCGGGTCTGCGCAAGCTCGCGGCCGCAAGGCTGATCACCGTCTTCGGCTGCGGCGGGGACCGCGACAGGGGGAAGAGACCCCTGATGGGCGCGGTCACGGCCAGCTACAGCGATCTGGCCGTGGTGACCTCCGACAACCCGCGATCCGAGCCCCCCGAGAGGATCATCGAGGAGATCCTGCAGGGGGTCCGGGCCAGAGGCGTCCCCTATCTGCGGCCCGAAAGCGTCACCTCCTCCTGGAAAGGCCAGAAGGCGCACACGGCGGTGGCGGATCGAAGGCAGGCGATTCGGCTGGCCCTCGAGGCGGCCGCCGCAGGGGACATCGTCCTGGTTGCCGGCAAGGGGCACGAAGGGATCCAGATCGTGGGCGGAGCGGAGCTGCCCTTCTCGGACCGGCGCGAGGTCCTCGAGGTCCTGGAGGGGAACAAGAAAGGGGAGAAAGGTCTTGGCTGAGCCGAACGGGGCGCTGTCTCTTGCGGATGTGCTCGCCTACACGGGCGGAGTGTCGGCCGGTGCGACCGAAGAGCGGGCCTTCTCGAGGGTCTCGACCGACTCGAGGAACATCGAGCGCGGCGATCTCTTCGTGGCCCTCAGGGGCGAGCGGTTCGACGGCCACGCTTTCTCGGGGGAGGCCCTGAAGAAAGGGGCCGCAGGCCTCCTGGTGGAGAGGCTGCCGGCCCCGGAGATCCTGCAGGAATTCCGTCCGGCTCTCATCCGGGTCGAGGACACCCTCGAGGCCCTGGGCGGCTTGGCCGCGGGATGGCGGAGACGGTTCTCGGCGCCTGTGGCCGTGCTCACCGGGAGCAACGGCAAGACCACGACCAAAGAGATGACCGTGACCATCCTGAGGCTCGGATACCGTTGCCTCTGGAGCCCAGGAAATTTCAACAACCGGATCGGTCTGCCCCTGACCCTGCTCATGCTGCGCGAGGACCACGAACGGGTTGTCCTCGAGATGGGGATGAACCGGCCCGGCGAGATTCGGGAGCTCACTCGGATCGCCCGTCCCGAGGTGGGGGCGCTCCTCAACATCGGTCCCGCCCACCTGGAACGGTTCGGGTCGATCGAAGGCGTGGCAGCCGCCAAGGCGGAGCTGCTGGAGGAGATGCCGCGGGAATCGGTTCTCGTCTTCAACCGGGACGACCCCCGGATCTCCCTCCTGGCCGATCGCTGGGGAGGCCCCAAGCGAAGCTTCGGATTCGGCTCGGGCTCGGACGTCCGCTTCCTGGAGGAAACGGACTCGGCCCTGCCGAGGAAGATCCGCCTGGAGATCGCAGGCCGTGAGGTGGAAGCGGCCCTGGCCCTCCCGGGCCGGCACAATCTCTACAACGCCCTGGCTGCTGCGGCCCTGGCCCACAGCCTGGGAGCCAGCGTGGACGCGATCGCCGAGGGCCTTTCCCGTTTTCAGGGGATCTCGGGCCGCTTCACCGTTGAGAGCCGGGAGCGCTTCACGCTCGTCAACGACACGTACAACGCGAATCCCGGATCCATGGAGGCGGCGCTGGAGACCTTGGGCGACTTGAGCCGCTCTGCCGGCCGGGTGCTGGTCCTCGGGGACATGCTGGAGCTCGGCGACGAGAGCGATCAGGCGCATTTCGAGCTGGGGCGCAGGGCGGCGCGCCTGCATCCGACGGCTCTCTATGTGACCGGATCGTTCGCGGGCAAGGTCGTGGAGGGCGCCCGCCACGCCGGCTACCCGCAGGAGCAGATCGAAGTCTTCGAAGATCCGGCCCGGGCGGCCGAGCAGATCCTGCGAAGGATCCGCGGCGGCGAGTGGATTCTGATCAAAGGTTCCAGGGGCATGGCCATGGAGCGCGTGGCCGAGGCCCTGGACAGAAGGAGCGGGTCGGGCGCCGCAAAGACGCCCGGGGCGGAGGCCGGCGAGAGATGCCAGCACTGAGGGGCTCGCTCGAGCTTCGCGATCGCAGGATCCTGGTCGTCGGGTTGGCCCGGACCGGAATCGCTGCCGCGCGCTTTCTCCTCGAGCAGGGGGCGCGCGTCGCCGCGACCGATTGCGCCGCTTCCGTCGGCTCCGACCCGGCCGTCAAGGCACTCGGGGAGAACGGGTGTTCGCTGCGGCTGGGGGAACACAGACTCGAGGACTTCCTCGAGGCCGAGCTGATCGTCATCAGCCCCGGCGTGCCTCTGACCCTGGCCCCGCTCAGCGAGGCGGTGAAGGCCGGCAGGACCGTGATCGGCGAGATGGAGCTGGCCTCCCGCCATCTTCCGTGCCCCCTCATCGGCGTCACCGGGTCCAACGGCAAGACCACCACGGTGTCCCTCATCCACGCCATGCTCGAGTCCGCCTCCATCCCGCACTGGGTCGGAGGGAACATCGGCCGCCCCCTGATCGACTTCCTGCTCGAAGGACGGGAGCGATCCGAGAAACCGCGCTTCGTCGTCGCCGAGGTCTCGAGCTTCCAGCTCGAGACGGTCTGCTCCCTGCGGCCCTGGATCGCGGTCTGGACGAACCTCAGCGAGGACCACCTCGACCGCTACCCGGACCTGGAGGCGTACGCCGAGGCGAAGTTCCGCATCTTTCAGAACCAGACCGCGGACGACTACGCGATCGTGCCCGCCCGGGACCGCTGGCTCGACTTCAGGAGAAACCGGATGGCGGCCCGGATCGTCCGGTTCGGCTGCCCGGGCGATGGCAGGCCGGAGGCCTGCGTGGACGGCGCAAAGATCGTCTGGCGCGGAGCGGACCGCACGGCCGAGGAGCTCTACGAAACGGAGCGGGTCCGGCTCCCGGGCCGACACAACCTCGAGAACATGATGGTGGCCGCAGCCGTGGCCAGGCTGTGCGGGGTTCCGCCTCCGATCGTACAGCGCGCCATGGACACCTTTCCGGGGCTCGAGCACCGCCTGGAGCTCGTGGAAGAGATCCGGGGGGTCCGGTTCTACAACGATTCGAAGGGTACGACGGTCGACTCGGTGGTGCGCGCACTGGAGTCCTTCTCCCGGCCGGTGCTGCTCCTGGCCGGCGGCAAGGACAAAGGCGGAGCCTACGCCCCCCTCCTGGAGCCGCTCCGGACCCGGGCGCGCAGGCTGTTCCTGTTCGGTGAGGCCGCCGGCCGCATGGAACGCGAGCTTTCCGGCGCCGTCCCGATCGAGCGCGTCCGGGACCTGGATGAGGCGATCCGCAGGAGCTGGGAGGAGGCGCGGCCCGGCGACGTCGTCCTGCTCTCGCCCGCGTGCTCCAGCTTCGACATGTTCCGGGACTACGAGCACCGGGGGGAGACCTTCAAGCAAGGCGTGAGGGACCTGGTCGGCCGGGTCCGAGGGAGCGAGGAGGCGGGGGGCGAGCCATGAGCAGCCACAGGATCTTCTCCAATGAGGTCACGCTGGGCGCCCTGAGCCTGTTCCTGGTGGCTTCCGGTCTGCTGTTCATCTATTCGACCAGCTCGGTCTATTCGCTCCAGCAGCACGGCAATCAGTACCACTTCTTCTACCGCCAGCTCATCTACGCCGCGACCGGCATCGGCCTGATGCTGCTGCTGGCCTCCTTCGACTACCGGGAGCTGAGACCCCTGGCCGCCTGGATGCTCCTGGCGAGCGGCGGCCTCATGCTCCTCGTCTGGGTGCCCGGGCTCGGCAAGACGGTCCGGGGGGCCCGCAGGTGGATCGATCTCGGACCCTTGAGCTTTCAACCCTCCGAGCTGGTGAAGATCACCCTGGTCTTCTTCTTCGCCGACCGACTCTCCAGGGCCTCCTTCCAGCAGCGCAAGGCGGAGCTCTTCGCCGGTTACGTCAAGTACTGGATCTGCGCGCTGCCCCTGCTCGTTCTGGTCCTGGCCCAGAAGGATTTCGGATCCACGGTGATCTGCGGGATCGTCGTGTTCCTGCTCCTGTTTCTCGCGGGCGCCCGCTGGCGCTACATGGCACTGACCGTGGCGGCGGCTCTGCCGGCGGCCGTCGTGCTCTGCCTGGACTCGTATCGCTGGGAACGCATCCGCATGTTCGCCGATCCGTGGAAGGACCCTTACGGGGCCGGGTACCAGCTCGTCCAGTCCTACATCTCCCTGGGTCTGGGCGGGACCTTCGGGGTCGGGCTGGGCAACGGAACGCAGAAGCTGTTCTACCTGCCCGACGCCCACACCGATTTCATCTTCTCGGTGCTCGGAGAAGAGCTCGGGCTGGCCGGCTGCTGCGCGTTCCTGATCCTGTTTCTTCTGTTCATCGTGCAAGGCGTGCGCATCGCGCTGCGCGCCCCGGACCGGTTCGGCACCCTGCTGGCTGCCGGGATCACTTTCCTCATCGGGGTCGAGTTCGTCCTGAACGTGGCCGTCGTGCTGGGTCTGCTGCCCACGAAGGGCATGGTGCTCCCCTTTCTCAGCTACGGGGGCAGCGCGCTGCTGATCAACCTGATGGCCGTGGGCATCCTGTGCAGCGTGGGGAGGCAGGAGGTGTTGCGGCCCGATCTCGGTTGAGGCCGGTGGCGGCGGTACGGATCGGGGCCAGTCGATTTCGAGAGTGCTCGGGTCAGGCATGTACAAGAAAAACCAGCGGATACATTTCGTGGGCATCGGCGGGATCGGGATGAGCGGCATCGCCGAGCTCCTGTTGAATCTGGGATACCGGGTGAGCGGTTCGGATCTCAAGGAGAGCGCTGCGACCGAGCGGCTGCGGAATCTCGGGGGAACGATCCATCACGGCCACCGGGCGGAGCAGGTGCAGGGAGCGGACGTGGTGGTCATCTCCTCCGCCGTCCGCACGGACAATCCGGAGGTGGTTGCCGCCAAGGGCCAGTCCATTCCGGTCGTTCCGCGTGCCGAGATGCTGGCCGAGCTCATGCGCATGAAGTACGGCATCGCCATCGCCGGCTCCCACGGCAAGACCACCACGACCTCGCTGATCGCCACCATCCTGGCCGAGGGCGGCTTGGACCCGACCATGGTCATCGGCGGGCGTCTGAACAGCCTCGGGACCAACGCCAAGCTCGGGGGAGGGGACTTCCTGGTCGCCGAAGCGGACGAGAGCGACGGCTCCTTCCTCCTGCTGAGCCCCACGGTGGCCGTGGTCACGAACATCGATCCCGAGCACCTCGACCACTACGGCGGCATGGAGAGCCTGCAAGAGGCCTTCGTGCGCTTCGTCAACAAGGTGCCTTTCTACGGCTTGGCGGTCCTCTGTCTGGACCACCCCAACGTGAGGGCCTTGCTCCCGCAGGTGCGCAGGCGCGCCGTGACCTACGGTCTCGCACGTCAGGCCGACTTCCGCGCCGAAGACATCCAGTGGAGCGGCTGGCAGAGCCGGTTCCGGGTGTTCTTCCAGAAGGAGGAGCTCGGGGAAGTCCAGCTCCGCATCCCGGGCATCCACAACGTCTCCAACGCGCTCGCGGCGGTCGCCGTGGCGCGGGAGCTGGAGCTCGATTTTGCCGTCATCCGTCAGGGGCTCGAGCAGTTCGCCGGCATCCAGCGGCGCTTCCAGATCAAGGGGGAAAGCCAGGGGATCCTGATCGTCGATGACTACGGGCATCATCCCGCCGAGGTGCTCTCCACCCTGCGGGCCGCGCGCAAAGGCTGGGAGAAGAGGATCGTGGCCGTGTTTCAGCCGCACCGGTACACGCGCACCCAGCTCTGCTTCGACGACTTCCTCGGCGCCTTTCATGACGCCGATGTCCTGGTCGTCCTGGACATTTACGCGGCCGGCGAGAGAGAGCTGCACGGCGTGCACGCGAGCCGTCTGGCCGAGGCCATCCGCAAACAGGGCCACAAGGAGGTCCACTACCTCGGCGGCGGCCTGACCGAAGCGGTTTCGTTTCTGCTCGAGAACGCCAGGGACGGAGACATGGTGATCACGCTGGGAGCCGGGGACGTGGTCCGGGTGGGAGAGATGCTGCTGAGCGGCCTGAAGGGCGGGTGACAGGGCGGCGGCCGGGGCCCTGCTCCGGGCGGCTGAGCCTCATGAGGCGAGGCGGTCGCAAAATGAATTCCCTCTCCCCCGTGGCACGGGGGAGAGGGACAGGGTGAGGGGGAAGCAGGGACAGATTCACCCCTCATCCTGTCCTTCTCCCCTCGCGAGGGGAGAAGGAATGAAGAAATCGAGAAGGCTCATGAGAAAGCGAGAGCCGAGCGCAAGGCAGATGGGGCTGTTCGAACCGCTGCCCTTCGCCCAGGGGCCGCCAGCGGAGCGC
This sequence comes from bacterium, assembly GCA_040756235.1. Lineage (GTDB taxonomy): Bacteria > Desulfobacterota > DSWW01 > DSWW01 > DSWW01 > JBFLZG01. The sequence continues at coordinate 74,588 of JBFLZG010000004.1, forward strand.
GTCCGTGCGGACGCCGGACCGAGACGGCTGTCCGCGTCCGTGCGGGTTTCCTTCTGGCTGCTGGGCCTGGGCGCCTGTGTCCTCGCCGTCTTGGTGCTGCTCCACGTGCTCAGGAGCTCCCCTTTGTTCGCGCTGAAGAGAATCGAGGTCATGGGCGGGCTGAGGGCTTCCCTGGGCGATCTGCGCTCCTGGGGCGGCGTGGAGCTCGGCGGCAACCTGCTCACCCTCGATATCCAGGAGGTATCCCGGAGGCTCGAGGCGCAACCGGGCATCGAGAGCGCGTCGATCGCGAAGCGTTTCCCGAACGAGCTCGTCGTCCGGATCGAGCAGAGGCGGCCGGCCCTGGTCGCCGTCGTCGACCGCGAGCTCTATTACATGGACGCAGGCGGCGTGGTTTTCCGCAAGGTGGGCCCGGGCGACGTGCTCGACCTGCCGGTGATCTCCGGGCTCCGCCGTTCCGCTCTCGCCTGCGGCGCCCGGCCCGAAGGCAGACAGGTCCGCAAGGCGCTCGAGCTGCTCCGCCTGCTCGAGCAGAGCTCGAACGAGCTGGGAGCGGTCTCCGAGATCCGGGTCGATCCCACGCAGGGGCTGACCTTCTTCCTTGCGGATCTGCCGGCGGCCATTCGGGTGGGTTGGGAGGACTTCGGGACCAAATTGGACCGGCTGGAGCGCATCTACCCCACCCTCCTCGAGCAGAGGGACACGCTCCGTACGGTGGACCTGCAGTTTGCCCGCCAGATCGTTGTGCGCCGCACCACGGGCCCGGCGCTCGCGGCCCGCAGGGAAGGAGCGAACGCGGTTACCCGGGTGTCCGCGGTTTTCCCGGACAGGTGAATGCTGAGGGAGCTCATGAGGAAGAGAGACAACCATCTCATGGTCGGGCTGGACATCGGGACGACGAAGATCTGCACCCTGGTCGGCGAGAGCAAGGAGGACGGGATCGAGATCGTCGGGATCGGCCGGTACCCCTCCAGGGGGCTCCGCAAGGGCGTGGTCGTAGACATGGAAAGCACGATCCAGTCCATCAAGAAGGCGGTCGAGGAGGCCGAGCTGATGGCGGGCTGCAGCGTCGCCTCGGTCTACGTGGGGATCGCCGGCGGCCACATCAAGGGGTTCAACTCGACCGGCATCGTCAAGATCCGGGACGGAGAAGTGAAGGAAGCCGACGTGCGCCGCGTCATCGAGACGGCCACGGCCGTGGACATCCCGCCGGACCGGGAGGTCCTCCACGTGGTCCCCCAGGAATACACGATCGACGGTCAGGACGGCATCAAGGAGCCGGTCGGGCTCGTGGGGGTCCGCCTTGAGGCCCAGGTGCACATCGTAACCGGCGCGGTCACTTCGGCGCAGAACCTAATCAAGTGCGCCAACAGCGCGGGGCTGAACGTGAATGACATCGTCCTGGAGCAGCTCGCCTCCTCCGAGGCCGTGCTCACGGAGGACGAAAAGGAGCTGGGCGTGGCGCTCGTCGACATCGGCGGCGGGACCAGCGATCTGGCCATCTTCTCCGGGGGGAGCGTCAAGCACACGTCGGTCCTCGGCCTGGGCGGCAATCAGATCACGAGCGACCTGGCGGTCGGCCTGCAGACGCCGATCTCCGACGCGGAGGAGGTCAAGAAGCAGTGGGGCTGCTGTCGCTCGAGCCTGATCGATCCGGAGGAGCTGATCGAGGTGCAGGGCGTCGGCGGCCGGGGAGTCCGCAGCCTTTCGCGCAGCGTGCTGGCCGAGATCATCGAACCGAGGGTGAGCGAGGTCTTCACCCTGATCAAGCGCGAGATTGAGATGAGCGGCTATCAGGAGATGATCCCCTCGGGGCTGGTCCTGACCGGCGGGTCGGCGCAACTGGCCGGCGTGGTGGATCTGGCCGAGGAGATCTTCCAGGCGCCGGTCCGGGTCGGCGTTCCGAACGGGGTCGGCGGGCTGGTCGAGGTGATCCGCAACCCCTCCTACGCGACGGCGGTCGGGCTGCTTCTATACGGGAAGCGGGACCGGGACGAGAAGCGCTTCCCGCAGCGGGGAGAGAAGACGTTCAGCAAGGTCATCCGCAGGATGCGCGCGTGGTTCGAAGGGCTGTTCCTTTGAAGGAGTGAAGGTCGGAGGAAAGGCAGAGACGGGGCGCCGTGCCCCTTTTCTCAGAGTTTTAACGGACCGGAGGGACGTGCAGGCTCGAGGTCGCACGGCCCGTGGGGGCGGAGCCGAGCGAGGGCGGGCATGCCAGCCAGGGGAGGGAGAAAGAGATGATCGAGTTCGTGGACCAGGTGCTGCAGGGAGCCAAGATCCGGGTCGTAGGCGTCGGGGGCGGGGGCGGGAATGCGGTCAACACCATGATCGAGTTCGGGCTGAGCGGGGTGGACTTCATCACGGCCAACACCGACATGCAGGCCCTGGGCGCCAGCCGGGCCGGCGTGAAGGTGCAGTTGGGTGAGAAGATCACCCGAGGCCTGGGCTCGGGCGGGGATCCGGAGGTGGGCCGGCGGTCGGCGATCGAAGACCGCGAGCGCCTCCGGGAGATGCTCGAAGGCGCGGACATGGTCTTCGTCACCGCCGGAATGGGCGGCGGCACGGGCACGGGAGGCGCGCCGGTCATCGCCGAAGTGGCGCGTGAGACGGGCGCCCTGACCGTGGGCGTGGTGACCAAGCCGTTCCTGTTCGAGGGCAAGGTGCGGATGCGCCAGGCCGAAGAGGGGATCAACCTGCTCAAACGGAGCGTGGACACCCTCATCACCATCCCCAACCAGAGGCTGCTGAACGTCGTGGGCAAGACCACGAGGCTGCAGGACGCCTTCAAGAAGGCCGATGAGGTCCTGCACAATGCCGTCAAGGGGATCTCGGATACGATCACGGTGCGCGGCCTGATCAACGTCGATTTCGCCGACGTGCGCACCATCATGAGCGAGATGGGCATGGCCCTCATGGGCGAGGGCAAGGCACGGGGCGAGAACCGGGCCATCGAGGCGGCCCAGAGGGCGATCTCCAGCCCGCTGCTCGAGGACATCTCCATCGACGGCGCCAGGGGCATGCTGGTCAACATCACCTCGGGCAAGGACCTCTGCCTGTACGAGGTCCACGAGGCCATCAGCCTGATCCAGGAAAGCGCCCATCCGGACGCCAACATCATCTTCGGCGCCGTGATCGACGAGAGCATGGATGAAGACATCCGGATCACCGTCATCGCCACCGGGATCGGCCGATCCGAGAAGGCCCAGGAGCGGGAAAAGAAGGTGGCCCGGATCGCAGCGGGCGTCGGCACGAGAGTGGAGGCCTCCTACTACGACAACCTGGAGATCCCGGCCTACGTGCGGGCCCAGAAGAAAGAGTCGGGAGACGCGCTGCGGGTCGTCCGGCCCGGCGGAGCCGTGAAGGTGGCCGACGATGTGGACTACGACATTCCGACTTTCCTGAGACAGCCCGTCGCGGATTGATCTCTCTCCGGGGCCGCGCGGGGCGCCTTCCGGCGCGCTCGCGCAGTCCAAGAGTAAAGGCAGAATTGTAGAAGAGGTTGTCGCCTTGGCAAGACGCGTGCAGGAGGCCGCCCGCTGGCGGCTCTCCCGGGAAGAGGGCGCCGTGCGGAAGGATTGGGGAGGCAGGATCCCCATCGCCCTCGTCTATCCGAACCGCTACTCGGTCGGGATGGCGAACCTGGGCTTTCTCACCGTGTACGAAATCCTGAACCGGCACGGGGACGTGGTCTGCGAGCGGGCGTTTCTTCCGGACGAGGAAGAGCGCCTCGAGCTGGATCGGACCCGGGCCGCTTTCTCTTCTCTCGAAACACAAAAGCCCCTTGCCGCGTTCGACATCATTGCTTTCTCCCTTTCCTATGAAAACGATTACGTCAACGTGGCCGCGATCCTCGCGCTGGCCGGGATTCCGGTCCGCAGGAAGGATCGGGCCGAGAGCCATCCCCTCATCCTGGCCGGCGGTCCGGCCGCCTTCCTGAACCCCGAGCCCATGGCCGAGATCGTGGATGTGTTCGTCCTGGGCGAGGCCGAGGAGGCCCTGGAGGAGCTGCTCGGCCTCTACCGGCGCAGGCGAGCCGGGGACCGGCGGGAGCTGCTGGAGGAGCTGCTCGGCCTCGAGGGCGTGTATGTGCCCGCCTTCTACCGCCCCCAATACCACGAAGACGGCACCCTGGCGGCCTTCGAGCCGCTCGGAGGAGCCCCGCCCAAGGTCAAGCGGCGGTGGGTCCGGGACCTGGACCGGTTTTCCACGGTCGCGTCCATCCTCACTCCGGAAACGGAGTTCTCCGGCATCTATCTCGTAGAAGTCGGCCGGGGCTGCAGGCGGAACTGCCCCTTCTGCTCCACGGGCCAGATTTACAGGCCGCTGCGCTACCGGTCTCTGGAAGCGCTGAAACCCGCACTGCACCATGGGATTCGTAAAGGCCTGCGCCTCGGGCTGGTGACCGCTTCGGCCGGGGACTATCCCGAGCTGGACGCACTCTGCCAGTGGCTCCTGGAAAACGGGGGTTCCCTGGCAGCCCCCTCGCTCCGGCTGGACACGCTGAGCGACCGGCTGCTCGAAGCGCTCCGTGCCAGCGGCCAGAAGACCGTGACCCTGGCTCCGGAGGCAGGCACAGAACGGCTGCGCAAAGTGGTCCACAAGCTCTTCTCCGATGAAGAGATCCTCGAAAGCGTGGATCGGCTCGCCGCTCACGGCATCTTCGGCCTGCGGCTCTACTTCATGGTGGGTCTTCCCGGCGAAGAGAAGGCGGACGTGGACGCGATCGTCGACCTCGCCAAGCGCATCCGCCATCGCTATCTGCGCGCGGCGAAGCAGACCGGCCGCATGGCGGAGATCACGTTGAGCGTGAATCCCTTTGTGCCCAAGCCCTGGACCCCTTTCCAGTGGTGTGCCATGGAGGAGGAAGGCACGCTCAAGGAGCGTCTCAACCGGGTGCGGCGGCCGCTGCAGAAGGAGCCCAACATCACCGTGACCGCGGGACTCGCAAAGTGGGCCTATCTCGAAGGGCTGTTCTCGAGAGGAGACCGTCGGGTCTGCAACTTCGTGACCGCGGGTCTCGCGCCCGGCAAGAGCCGGAAGAAGGCCCTCAGCACGAGCAGCCTCAACCCCGACTTCTACGTCTGCCGCCCGCGGCCGAGGGAGGAACGGTTTCCCTGGGACTTCATCGACAACGGGTTTTCCAAGGAGGCCCTCTACAGGGAGTACGAGAGGAGGGTGCCGCAAGCGTAGTCCAAGAGAAGGTGCCAGGTACTGGGTTTTAGGTTTCAGGCACCCCACGCCATCCGCCGCCGGGGACTCGGCTGCTTCCCGGTTCAGGGCGGGGTCGCCGGCGGGCTGAAACCTGACACCTGAGACCTGAAACCTAAAAGGAGGGTGCCATGCTAGAACTGGGCGCTGCCTCCGAGCACCGAACGTCCCTCAGGGCGCATTCGTTCTCTTCGATCGCTTTCCGGCAGGAGCTCCTGCTCAGGCTCCTGACCCATCTGGAAGACTGCGGCGCCGATCTGAGGAGCCATTCCGAAAGAGTCTGCACCCTGGCGGTCTCGGCCGCGTGTTGCATGGGCGTTGCCGGCCGAGATCTCCTGTGGCTGCAGATCGCTGCCCTGCTTCACGATGTGGGCAAGCTTCACATCTCGTCCCGGATACTGACCAAGCCGCGCCGGCTCAGCCAGCGGGAGCTGCATCTCGTGCGCCTTCATCCGGCCCGGGGCGAACAGATCCTCAGGGAGCACGGGGTTCCGGAGGTCGCCTGTCGAGCTGTCCGATCCCACCATGAATGCTACGACGGCAGGGGGTATCCGGACGGGCTGGCCGGCGAGGAGATTGCCCTGTTCGCGCGGATCCTGCGCGTGGCGGATGCCTACGACGCCATGACTGCGGACCGTCCTTACAGGGCGGCCCTTCCCGCGGAGGCGGCCGCACGAAGGCTGCGCGCACGCTCCGGCACCCATTTCGATCCTCGGGTCGTGGAGCACTTTCTTCAGGTGCGGGCGGACGGCACGGCAGCCGCCGCGTCGCGCCAGGATCTGCTGGAATGGAGCCGGACCTGCGAGCCTGTTGCCGACCCCTGAAGCCCGGCCTGCCGAGCTTGTCCTGAATCGTCTCGCCGATGTATACTGGCCTCCCTTCCGGGAGTCCGGGGCCTGAGGCCGTGTCGTTTCTCGTCATCCCGGCCCACGGGTATGCCCGGCCTTGTAGGGGCGACCGGCCGGTCGCCCCTGCGAATCACGGGGAGCAAGGACTGGACCCCGGCTTTCGCCGGGGTGACGGAAAGAGCGGTGGGCATCATCCTCAACACCAATCCGATCAATCCGCAGCGGCGCCACGTGGCCCGTGTCGTGGAAATCCTCGAGGAAGGGGGCCTGGCCTCTTATCCGACCGACTCCACGTATGGAATCGGATGCGACCTGCTCAACAAGCGGGCGATCGAGAAGGTCTATGCCCTGAAGAAGAAGGAGCGCCACAAGCCGGTGAGCGTCCTCTGCTCGGACCTGAAAGACGTGAGCCGGTACGCAGTGGTCTCCAACTCGACCTACCGGATCCTGAGGCGCCTGCTCCCGGGGCCTTACACCTTCGTCCTGCCGGCCACGCCGCTGGTGCCGAAGATCATGTTGACGCCGCGCAAGACGGTCGGAATTCGTGTGCCTGCCAGCACGATCGTGCGGGACATCGTGGCCGCCCTGGGGCGGCCTCTGATCAGTACGAGCGCTACCCTCGAGGACGGCACCATCCTCAACGACCCGGCCGAAATCGAGAGGCGCTTTCGCGGCAGCCTCGATGTCGTGGTTGCCTCCGATTGTCCCGGAGAGCCCTCGAGCATCATCGATCTCACCACCGACGAACCCCAGGTCATCCGCCAAGGCCGAGGCGATCTGAGCTGGATGCACTGAGGGGCCGGTGCGCCTGGTTGCTGCGTCCGCCTCCGCACCTCTGTGCCCGGGCGGCTCTGCCCGGACTTGAATCCCGCAGGGCTTCAAGTTAGGATAACCCCTCATCGCGCGAGAGGCTGTCCCAAAACGCCCATCTGCTGCGTTGCACTCATGGCGAATGGAGGCGGGGGGAGCCTGCCCCGGCGCAGGCCGGGGTCCACTGTGCTTCCAAGTATGCCTCGCTCCCGCTGCGGATCCACATGGAAAAGGGAACCGAAAAGGGCAGTGGCGGCGGCCCCGGGGTCGCCGGCGGCCTGGAGCAGGAAGGGCCTGTCCGGAGCTTCTCCGAATTCCTGGCGCACGGCAAGGGCTTCAGCCGGCACACGGTCCGGAGCTACGTGAGCGACCTCTGCCAGTTCCTCGAATACCTCCGCGAGAAGGAGCCCGGCAGGTCGATCGAAGAGGTGGATTCCTACGTCATCCGGGGCTTTCTGGCCAGCCGCTACGGCCGGAACCGGAAGACCTCCCTGGGGAGGAAGCTTTCGACTCTGAGGAGCTTCTATCGATACCTCATTCGGGAGGGCAAGGTGAAGGTCAATCCGGCCGCTCTGCTCGCCATGCCCAAGCGGGAGCAGAGGCTGCCTTCGTTCCTCACCGTGGACGACGCCTTCCGGCTCATGGAAGCGCCGCGGGACGATACGTTCCTCCACGTCCGGGACAGGGCCATGCTGGAGCTCCTCTACGGGAGCGGTCTCAGGGTGAGCGAGCTGGTGGGGCTCGATGTGCCGGACGCACGTGCCGAGCTGCAGGTGCTCAGGGTGATGGGCAAGGGGCGCAAGGAGCGGATCGTCCCGTTCGGGAACAAGGCGCGCCAGGCCCTGACCGCGTACCTGGCCAGGAGGGCAGCGCTGCTGGCCGGGATTCCGGCGGCGGCCGACAAGCCCGAGACGGCCCTGTTCCTCAACCGGACCGGACAGAGGCTCACGACGCGCACCGTCGCACGCCGGCTGGACCAGCACATCCGCAGGATCGGTTTGCCCAAGCAGGCCAGCCCTCATGCGCTGCGGCATTCTTTTGCCACGCATCTGCTGGATGCGGGCGCCGACCTGCGTTCCATCCAGGAGCTTCTGGGCCACTCGAACCTGGCGACGACCCAGCGGTATACGCATCTCAGCCTGGACCGGCTCATGGAGGTATACGATCAGGCACACCCCCGGGCGAAGATGAAGGGGAAGAGAGGGCGAAGGGAAAAGGCGAAAGGGGGAAGGTGAAGACAGAGGGGGAAGGACCAGGCAAAGGGAAGAGTCCCCCGGCGCCTCTTCGGACCTCGAGCCCTTGCGCCGCTTCTAAAGGAAAGATAGGAAAGAGGTAACACCCGGTCCTCATGAACTCCCTCTCCCCCGTGCATGGGGGACAGGGTAGGGGTGAGGGGGGAAAAGGAGCAGATGCACCCCTCATCCTGACCTTCTCCCCTCGCCGAGGGGAGAAGGTATAAAGAAGGTGACCGCCTCCGAGAGAGGCATCGAAAAGTAGCGCTCAAGAGCGTTCGAAAGCTGGCACGGGAGAGGGGCGATGATTCGCAGCACGACCATTCTGGGCGTCCGGTGCCGGGGTGGCGTCGCCATCGGCGGTGACGGCCAGGTCACGATGAACAACGTAGTCATGAAGGCCCAGGCCAGGAAGATCCGCAGGCTCTACGGCGGGAAGATCCTCTCCGGCTTTGCCGGCGCCGCAGCGGACGCCTTTGCGCTCTACGAGAAGTTCGACGCCAAGCTCGAGCAGTATCACGGCAACCTCACGCGCGCTGCGGTGGAGCTGGCCAAGGACTGGCGCACGGACCGGATCCTCCGGCGCCTGGAAGCGCTGCTGGTCGCCATGGACGGCGAACGATCGCTCATCATCTCCGGCACCGGGGACGTCATCGAGCCGGACGACGGCGTGGTCGCCATCGGCAGCGGAGGGCCGATGGCCCTTTCCGCGGCGCGCGCGCTCGTGGCCCACTCGGCGCTTTCGGCGCGGCAGGTCGTGGAGGAGGCCCTCAAGATCGCCTCCGAGATCTGTGTCTTCACCAATCAGCAGCTTTCCATCGAAGAACTCTGAAGCCCGGCATCGGACCGGGGGGAGCGAAAGTCGCAATCTTGGACCTACGACCTTACACCCCCAGAGAGATCGTTCAGGAGCTGGACCGGTACGTCATCGGGCAGCAGACGGCCAAGCGGGCCGTAGCCATCGCTCTCCGGAACCGCTGGAGGCGGCAGCAGGTGCCCGAAGAGCTCCGGGACGAGATCGCGCCCAAGAACATCATCATGATCGGCCCCACCGGGGTCGGGAAGACGGAGATCGCCCGGCGGCTGGCCAAGCTGGCCCAGGCGCCGTTTCTGAAAGTGGAAGCTTCGAAGTTCACGGAGGTGGGGTACGTCGGCCGGGACGTGGAGAGCATGATCCGGGACCTGACCGAGCTGGCCATCAACATGGTGAAGCAGGAAGAGATGGTTCAGGTGGAGCAGCGCGCCCGGGAGGTGGCCGAGGAGAGGCTCCTGGACATCCTGCTGCCCCCTCCGCCGGTCGTGGAGCGCTCCGTAGGCGAGCCCGGCGGCACGGCACCCGCGGGAGGGCCGGACACGGCGGAGAGCCGGCGGGAGACCCGCGAGAAGATCCGGCGCCTTCTCAAGGACGGCAGGCTGGACGACCGCTTCGTCGAGGTGGAGGTCACGGACCGCAAGCTGCCGATCGTCGAGATCTTTTCCGGCAGCGGCATGGAGGAGATGGACGTCCAGATCAAGGACATGTTCGGGAACCTCTTTCCCAAGAAGCGCAAGCGCAAGCGGGTGAAGATCCCCGAGGCGCTCGAGATCCTGATGCAAGAGGAGTCGCAGAGGCTCGTCGACATGGACCGGGTGCAGAAGGAAGCCCTGCAGCGGGTGCAGCAATCGGGCATCATCTTCCTGGACGAGCTGGACAAGATTGCCGGCCGCGAGTCCGGCCATGCGGGGCCGGACGTCTCCAGGGAGGGCGTCCAGCGCGACCTGCTGCCGATCGTCGAAGGCTCCACGGTCAACACCAAGTACGGTATGGTGCGGACCGATCACATCCTTTTCATCGCGGCCGGCGCGTTCCACGTGGCCAAGCCCTCGGACCTGGTGCCGGAGCTGCAGGGCCGCTTTCCCATCCGCGTGGAGCTGAGCTCGCTCACGGCCGAGGACTTCGTCCGCATCCTGACCGAGCCCGAGAACGCGCTGGTCCTGCAGTACGAAGAGATGATGAAGACGGAAGGGGTCAACCTGAGCTTCGGCAAGGACGCGATCCGGCGGATTGCCCACCTGGCTCAGGAGGTCAACTCGAGGACCGAAGACATCGGGGCCCGGCGTCTGTATACGATCATGGAAAGGCTGGTCGAGGACATATCCTTTGAAGCGCCGGAGAGGAGGGGGGAGAAGGTCGTCGTCGATGCGGCCTACGTGGACGCCAAGCTCCAGGCCCTGATTCAGGATCAGGACCTGAGCCGCTATATTCTCTAGAATTCTTCAAGGAGCCCGCGGCCCGGAGGCCGTGGCTCCCCTCACCTGAGCCGAATTCTCGGACAGGCTGGCGAACACCTACACAACTGGCCCGGAGGTTCGCAGAGGTCCATGGAACGGAGTATCGAGAAGGCAAAGACCTTGACCGAAGCGCTTCCCTACATCCAGCGCTTCCGCGGCAAGACGCTGGTGATCAAGTACGGCGGCAGCGCCATGAAAGAGGACCGCCTCCGGCAGCACTTCGCGCAGGACATCGTGCTCATGAGCTTCGTGGGGCTCCATCCGGTGGTCGTCCACGGAGGGGGGCCGCAGATCGGACAGATCCTCGAGAGACTCGGGAAACCTTCGCGCTTCGTGCAGGGCATGCGGGTCACGGACGCCGAGACCATGGAGGTGGTCGAGATGGTCCTGTGCGGAAAGATCAACAAGGACCTGGTGCGCCTGATCCAGCAGCAGGGGGGCAAGGCCGTGGGCCTGAGCGGCAAGGACGGCAGCCTGATCCGGGCCCGCAAGCTCATCCTGGAGGAAGCGGCTCTGGACGGGGTCGAGGACATGGGGTTCGTGGGGGAGGTCACCTCCATCCAGGCTTCGATCATCGAGACCCTGGACAATCACCAGTACATTCCGGTGGTGGCGCCGGTCGGAGTGGGCGAGCAGGGCGAGACCTACAACATCAACGCGGATCTGGTGGCCAGCCGCCTGGCGGTCTCGCTCAAGGCCGACAAGCTGATCCTGCTGACCGACGTGGAAGGGATACTGGATCCCACGGGGGAGCTGATCTCGTCGATCGGGCTGAGCGAGCTCGAGGGGCTGCTGAAGCGCAAGGTGGTGAGCGGCGGCATGATTCCGAAAGTCTTGTGCTGCGCCGATGCCATCCGCAACGGCGTGCGCAAGGCCCACATCGTCGACGGCCGGGTCGAGCACTCGGTCCTGCTCGAGGTGTTCACGGACGGGGGCGTCGGGACCGAGATCTACGCAGATTGAGAAGAAGAGGAGTCAGGTACTGGGTGTCAGGGAAGAGAAGAGAGGTCTCAGTATCAGGCGTTGGGTAGCGGTGCCGGGGAAGCGAGGTTTCGAGTAATAAGCGGGGGCCTGAAACTTGAATACCTGAAACCCGACACCTGGTTCTGGAGCGAGGAAGAGATGGGAAACAAGCCAGCAAAGCCAGCCGAGGCCGTACAGGTGTCCAGCAACGAGGCGGCGATCGCCCTGACCGAGCGGCACGTCATTCCGACGTATGCCCGCTTTCCCATCGCCATCGTCCGCGGCGAAGGGTGCCGGGTGTGGGACGCCGACGGCCGCATGTACCTGGACTTCGTGGCCGGGCTGGCGGTCTGCAATCTCGGCCACTGCCACCCGCGGGTGGTGGAAGCGATCCGCGCCCAGGCCGGCAGGCTCCTGCACGTCTCCAACCTGTATCACATCCCCGAGCAGTCCCGTCTGGCCCGCAAGCTCGCGGAGAACTCCTTCGGAGACCGGGTGTTTTTCTGCAACAGCGGCACCGAGGCGAACGAGGCGGCGATCAAGCTGGCGCGGCGCTACGAACGGTTCGTCCGCAACGGGGATCGGTTCGAGATCCTGACGATGCGGAACTCCTTCCACGGCAGGACCCTCGGCTCCGTGACCGCCACGGGCCAGGAGAAGTTCCACAAGGGCTTCGAGCCGCTGGTGCCCGGGTTCCGCTACGTTCCCTTTGACGACCCCGTGTCCCTCGAGAAGGCCGTGGACGAACGTACCTGCGCTGTCCTGCTCGAACCCATTCAGGGCGAGGGAGGCGTGGTCTGTCCCTCGGCGAGCTATCTGCGCTCGGTCCGGGAGATCTGTGACGAGCACAAGCTCCTGCTGATGTTCGACGAGGTGCAGGTCGGTATGGGCCGCACCGGGACGCTGTTCGCCTACGAGCAGTTCGGGGTGGAGCCGGACGTGATGACCCTGGCAAAGGGTCTGGCCGGAGGCGTGCCGATCGGGGCCTTGATCGCGACCGAGGAAGCGGCCAGAGGGTTCGTCCCGGGCGCCCATGCCGCGACCTTCGGCGGGAACCCGCTGGCTTGCGCCGCCGGGCTGGCTGCCCTGGAGGCGCTGCTGGAAGAAGGGATCCTCGAGAACTGCCGCCAGGCCGGCACCTATCTGCGGCGCGGTCTGGAACGGATCGCCCAGAAGCTCCCTGCCCTGGTGCGAGAGGTGCGCGGCCGAGGGCTCATCCTGGCCATGGAGCTCCAGGTCCCGGGCGGGCCTTTCGTGAAGGCCTGCATGGAGGCCGGGCTGCTCGTCAACTGTACGGCCGAGCGGGTCCTGCGCTTCCTGCCTCCGCTGGTGGTCAGCCGGGAGGAGATCGACGAGATGCTGGCGACCCTGGAGCGCGTGCTGTTGGCAGGCTGAAGAGGCCGAAGTGAAGGCCGCAATGCCGGATGTCACGTGCGATCCCTGAAGGCTGAGATCCGGTGTTTGGCTTTCTTGGCAAACAAGTCTTCTGGAGGCTGGCGAGAAATGCCCGGATGCAAGGCAGGCGAAGCTCTGAGGAATGAGGCGTACACAGGTCGGGGCAATGGACCCCGGCCTTCGCCGGGGCAGGCTCCCCGCCTCCATCCCAGGCAAGCCGAACGCCGCAGATGGGCGTTTATCGACGGCCTCTGCGGGGGGTAACGATGAAGCGGCACTTCCTCACCCTTGCGGATCGCTCCCGGAGAGAGCTGCAGGCTCTTCTGGACAGGGCGTTGGTTCTGAAGAGGGCTGCCAAGTCCGGCAGCGGAGTCGGGGCGACCCCGCTCAAGGGAAGGCTCCTGGGCCTTCTTTTCGAGAAGCCCTCGCTCAGGACGCGCGTCACCTTCGAGGTGGGCATGCGCCAGCTCGGGGGGGACTCGATTTACCTGGGAGCCTCGGAGGTGCAGCTCGGGGTGCGGGAATCGGTGGCGGACGTGGCCCGCAACCTCGAGAGATGGATCGACGGGATCGTGCTCCGCACCTTTCGGCACGAGATGGTGGAAGAGCTGGCCCGCCACTCCTCCATCCCGGTGATCAACGGGCTCACCGACCTGCAGCACCCCTGTCAGATCTTTTCGGACCTGCTGACGCTCCTGGAGAAGAAGGGCCGTCTCGAGGGTCTCCGGGTCGCCTACATCGGGGACGGGAACAACGTCGCCAACTCCTGGCTCCAGGGCGCCGCGATCATGGGCATGGAGCTGGTCGTCTGTACCCCCAAGGCGTACGAGCCGCACGGGCCGATCCTGCGGGACGCCCAGAAGATAGCGCGCAAGTCCGGGGCCCGGATCGTCCTTGCTGCGGACCCCCTGAAAGCGGCCGCAGGCGCCGACGTGCTGTACACGGACGTGTGGACGAGCATGGGCCAGGAGCGGGAGGCGGTCCGGCGGAAAGCCGCGTTCAAGAGCTTCCAGATCAACCAGGCGCTCGTCCGGCGCGCCAAGAAGGATGTCCTGGTGATGCACTGCCTGCCCGCCCACCGGGGCGAGGAGATCACGGACGCGGTGATCGACGGTCCTCACTCCATCGTCTTCGATCAGGCCGAGAACCGGCTGCACGCCCAGAAGGCCATCCTGGAGGCGCTGATGAGCGGGAAAAAAGGTAAGGAGAGGACATGAAGGGATCGATGAAAAAAGTCGTTCTGGCTTACTCCGGCGGACTGGACACCTCGGTGATCCTCAAGTGGATCCGTGAGGAGGTCGGCTGCGAGGTGATCGCCTACACCGCGGACCTGGGCCAGCAGGACGATACGGAGGAGCTGCGCAGGCGTGCCCTGGCGACCGGGGCCGGCGAGGTCGTGGTCGAGGACGTGCAGGAGGAGTTCGTTCGGGACTTCGTCTTCCCGGCGCTCAGGGCCAACGCGGTCTATGAAGGGGGCTATCTGCTCGGCACGAGCCTGGCCCGGCCGCTGATCGCCAAACAGCAGATCGCCGTGGCCCACCGCCACGGCGCGGACGCCGTGGCCCACGGCGCCACGGGCAAAGGGAACGACCAGGTGCGCTTCGAGCTGACCTATCTCGCTCTGGATCCGCAGATCAAGATCCTGGCGCCCTGGAGGATCTGGAACCTGCGCTCCAGGGGCGATCTCATCGCATACGCGCAGCAGCGGAACATCCCGGTGCCGGTCACCCGGGACAAGCCGTACAGCACGGACCGGAACCTTTTTCACATCAGTTACGAGGGAGGCATTCTCGAAGACCCCTGGAAGGAGCCGCCCGCCGAGATGTTCGTGACGACCGTCGCGCCGCTCGAGGCGCCGGACCGGGTGACCGCCCTCGAGATCGATTTCGAGCAGGGGAACCCGGTGGCGGTGGACGGCCGTAAGATGTCGCCGGCCCGGCTCCTCGCGCACCTGAACCGCCTGGGCGGGGAGAACGGGATCGGCCGCGTGGACATGGTCGAGAACCGCTTCGTCGGTATGAAGTCCCGCGGGGTTTACGAGACCCCGGGCGGCACCCTGCTCCACGTCGCGCACCGGGCTCTGGAATCGATTACCCTGGACCGCGAAGTCATGTTCCTCCGGGACAGCCTGATCCCGGAATATGCGAGAAAGATCTACTTCGGGTTCTGGTTCGCGCCGGAGTTCGAGCTGCTCCGCAAGATGGTGGACGAGACCCAGACCGCCGTGACCGGCACGGTGCGCCTGAAGCTGTACAAGGGCAACGTGCAGGTCGCAGGCAGGAAGTCGCAGAGCAGCCTGTACCGGGAAGACTTCGCGACCTTCGAAGAGGACTCGGTCTACCGGCAGCAGGACGCAGAGGGGTTCATCCGGTTGAACGCCCTGAGGCTCAGGATCCGCAACCTCGTACAGGCGAGGAAGAAGTGAGCATGACACGAAATCGGGGGGGGAGCGGGCGGGGGAAGCCCGGGGCCAAGGCCTGGGCCGGCCGCTTCCGGGAGGGGACCGCTCCCGAGGTGGAGCTGTTTACCGAGTCCGTTTCGTTCGACCGCAGGCTCTATCGCCAGGACATTGCGGGAAGCGTCGCGCATTGCGAGATGCTCGCCCGCCAAGGAGTCCTCTCCGGCGAGGAGGCCGAGCTCATCGTGAAGGGCCTGCTGGAGATCCGTCGGGAGATCGAGGAGGGCCGCTTCCGGTTTTCGTCCGATCGGGAAGACATCCACATGCACGTGGAGGCGCGGCTCGTGGAAAAGATCGGCCCGGTCGGAGGCAAGCTCCACACCGGCCGGAGCCGCAACGACCAGGTCGCCCTGGACGTGCGGCTCTATCTGCGGGACGCGATCGACGAGGTCCGGCGCGGGCTGCATCGCCTGCTCGGAACCATTGTGGACAGGGCCGAGGCGTCGGTGGAGGCGATTCTGCCCGGCTTCACCCATCTCCAGAAAGCGCAGCCGGTGCGCCTGGGCCACCACCTGATGGCCTATTATCAGATGTTCACCCGGGACCAGGAGCGCTTGCTTCAGATCCGGGAGCGGGTCGATGTGATGCCCCTGGGCGCCGGCGCTCTGGCCGGGAGCGGTCATCCCGTGGACCCTTCCTACGTTGCCGGACGGCTGGGCTTCGCGCGCGTGGCGGCCAACAGCATGGACGCGGTGAGCGACCGGGACTTCGTCCTCGAGTTCTGCTTCGCCGCCTCCTTGATCCTGCTCCACCTCAGCCGGTGGTCGGAGGAGCTGATCCTGTGGTCGACCGATGCCTTCGGTTTCGTCGAGCTGCCGGACGGCCTGTGCACGGGCAGCAGCATGATGCCGCAGAAGAAGAATCCGGACGTGCTCGAGCTCATCCGGGGAAAGACGGGCCGGGTGTACGGGGACCTGGTCGCCCTGCTCACCACCCTGAAGGGCCTGCCGCTCACCTACAATCGGGACATGCAGGAAGACAAGGCGCCCCTGTTCGACGCCGTGGACACGGTCGGGAGCGCTCTTTCGGTCTTTACCCTGCTCCTGGCCGGAGTCCGGTTCCGGGTCGAACGGATGCGCGAGGAGGCCGAGAAGGGGTTCCTGAACGCGACCGATCTTGCCGACGAGCTGGTGCGCCGGGGAATGCCCTTCCGGGACGCTCATGGGATTGCGGGCGCGGCGGTCCGGTACTGCCTGGACCGGGGCGCGCGCCTGGAGGACCTCACGCCCGAAGAGTGGAAGAGCATCTCCCCCGGGATCGACCCTTCCGTGGGTTCGGCGCTGGAGCTGGAAAGGGTCGTGGAAAGGCGCGCGGCCCCGGGCGGCACCGCCCGCAGGCAGGTGCTGGCTCAGATCCGCCGGGCCCACAAGGAGCTGCAGAAGGCAGCCGCGGGATTGGGTTCCGCGCGCGAAAGCTGAAGCGACGGTCACGGCTGGCAGAGCAGCCGCACAGGTTCGTTATCAACAGAACCTTGTATGCATCCAAAGTAAGGTGAAGACATGGCCCGACCCGGACGGCCGGCCGCAAGAAGAGCGTCTGCATTCGGGGCCCGGCCCTTTGCCCGGATATGGATCTCGGGCCCCTGCCTGGCACTGGCCGTGATCGCCTGCGGGCTCAAGGCGGATCCGCAGCCGCGCGACTCGGTCGTTCCCATGCCGGTCGCGGACCTCAGCGTCCGGGCCGAAGGCGGGCTCATGCGCGTCGACTTCACGCTGCCTGACAAGAGCCTGGACGGCAGCAGTCTGGAGGCGATCGGAGGCTACCGGCTCATCCTGGGATCTCCGTCGGGGAAGGAGGAGGAGCGCCGGGACGTCCGATTCTCCGTAACGGAGCAGAAGCGGCAGGTCGGCCGTTCCGTGACGGTCTACCAGGCGCCGGAGGAAGGAAGCGGGACTTACACGTTCTGGGTCTTGCCGCTGGACGCGTACGGGAGCCATCCGGAAATAGGCGAAGGCGTCCCCCTCGTCTGGGAGGGCCAGGCGCCGGCGGCGGGGCAGCGAGACCCTTGAATCCGCATGGCCGGTAGGCCGAGGGCCGCTCCCCGGGGTCCGGCAGGAAGAGGTGACGGAGCATGCACGAGTTCGACTATCGAGACGGAAATCTCCACGGCGAGGGCGTGCCCCTGGAGACCATCGCCCGCGAGGTGGGCACGCCTTTCTATTGTTACAGCCTGGCCACCCTCCGCAGGCACTTCGAGGTCTTCGAGCAGCCGTTCGAGAAGGTCCCCCATCTGGTCTGTTTTTCGATGAAGGCCAACTCCAACCTGGCCCTGCTGAGAGTCTTCCTGAATCTCGGCGGGGGTCTGGACGTGGTTTCCGGCGGGGAGCTGTACCGGGCCCTCAAGGCGGGGTGCGATCCGGCGAAGATCGTGTTTTCCGGGGTCGGCAAGAGCGCTGCCGAGATGGAGGCGGCGCTGGCGGCAGGCATCCTGATGTTCAACGTGGAATCGGAGCAGGAGCTCGAGCGGCTCAACGCGGTCGCCGGCAAGGCGGGCAGGAAGGCGCCGGTGGCCCTCAGGGTGAATCCGGACATCGATGCCCGGACGCACCCGTACATCTCCACCGGGTTGAAGAAGAACAAGTTCGGCATCCGGATCGAGGAGTCCCTCCGGACCTATGAGCTTGCCCGTTCCCTCGAGCACGTCGAACCGGTGGGGGTCCACTGTCACATCGGCAGCCAGCTTCTGGACACGAAGCCTTTCGTGGACGCGCTGCAGAGGGTGAAGGCGCTCGTGCGCACCCTCCGGGAGCAGGCTTTCGACATCCGCTACCTGGACCTGGGCGGTGGGCTCGGCATCACTTACAACGAGGAGACGCCGCCGCATCCGGCGGAATACGCGAAAGCCCTGGTGGAGGAGGCGGCCGATCTGGGATGCACGTTCATTCTGGAACCCGGGCGGGTCCTGGTGGGCAATGCGGGCATCCTGGTCACGCAGGTGCAGTACATCAAGAAGAGCCCCGAGAAAACCTTCGTGATCGTGGACTCGGCCATGAACGACTGCATCCGGCCGAGCCTCTATGGCGCGTACCAGGCGATCTGGCCGATCCGCAGAAGAAACGGCGAAGAGATTCGGGCGGATGTGGTGGGCCCGATCTGCGAGAGCGGGGACTTTCTGGCCAAGGACCGTCTGATCCCCTCCCTGGAGCCCGGGGACCTCGTGGCCGTGATGAGCGCCGGCGCCTACGGGTTCAGCATGTCCTCGAACTACAATTCCAGGCCCCGGGTAGCCGAGGTCCTGGTGGGAGGAGACCGTTACTGGGTGGTCCGCAAGAGAGAGAGCTACGAGGATCTCCTGAGGGGCGAGTCCATCCCGGAGTTTTTGGCGAAGACGTGAAACACGCAGAGGTTCTAGGTTACAGGTTTCAGCTTTCAGGTCCCCGGCCCGCAACCCGAGAGGGGCCGGGCTCAGAGTGTCCGCAATGTCGGGCGGCGGGTACAGGGGCTGATACCTGACACCCGACACCTGACACCTTCCTGCTTCAGGAGGTCCCGTTGCATCACAACATCCAATTCTCCAAGCTCAGCGGCTCCGGCAATGACTTCATCGTCGTCGACAACCGGCAAGGAACGTTCAGGAGGGAGGAGCTTCCCCGGGTGGCCCGCACCCTTTGCCGCAGGAACTTCTCGATCGGGGCCGACGGCTTCATCGCCCTGGAGAGCTCGGACACGGCCGATTTCCGGTGGCAGTTCTTCAACGCGGACGGAAGCGTCGCCGAAATGTGCGGTAACGGCGGAAGGTGCGCCGCCCGCTACGCCTCGGAGAAGGGGATCGCAGGGCCCCGGCTCTGCTTCGAAACCCTTGCGGGCAGGATCCGGGCAGAGGTGAAAGGGAAGCGCGTCAAGCTCGAGCTGCCCCCGGCCGGTGACCTGCGGACCTCGCTCTCGATCCCCCTGGCTTCCGGATCCCGCAAGGCGGATTTCATCAATTCCGGTGTGCCCCACGTCGTCATCGTGGCAGACAGACTCGAAGAAGTCGAAGTCGACGTCCTCGGCCGGGAGATCCGGTACCATCCGATGTTCGCGCCGGCCGGAACCAACGTGAACTTCATCCGCAAGCTGCGGGAAGCGAAAATCGAGGTTCGCACCTTTGAGAGGGGAGTCGAGGGGGAGACGCAGGCTTGCGGAACCGGGGCCGTGGCCGCCGCCCTGATCGCCTCCATCCGCTGGCGCATGCCGTCCCCCATTGCCGTGGAGACCCGGGGTGGCGAGGTCCTGGACGTCTATTTTGTAGCCGAGGGCGCCGGCTTCAGCCAGGTGTTCCTGGAGGGCGACACGCTCTGGGTCTATGACGGCGAGCTTCACGAGGAGGCCCTCGCGTCCGGATAGCGCGAACGTCTGCATCGCTCTCCACGCCGTTTTTTCTCGGGCCGCGCGTGCGTCGCGCTACTTCTCTGTGTACACGGCAAGCGCGGTTGTGCTAAATCTATCAATAAAAGAGTGTTTTTAATCGAGGGAGGTCGAGCATGTTCACGGGTTCCATGGTGGCCATCGTCACCCCTTTCCGGAACGGGGCGGTCGACATCGAGGCGCTGGGCCGGCTCATCGAGCTCCAGATCGCCGGAGGCACGGACGTCATCGTACCCTGCGGCACCACGGGGGAGTCCGCGACCCTGACCCATGAGGAGCACCATCGGGTCATCCAGGCTGCCGTCCAGGCTTGTGCGGGGAGGAAGCAGGTTCTGGCCGGGACCGGATCCAACAATACGGAGGAAGCGATCCAGCTCACCCGGTTTGCCCGGAAGGCCGGCGCGGACGGCGCCCTGCTGATCACGCCGTACTATAACAAGCCGACCCAGGAAGGCCTCTACCAGCACTTCGCCGCGGTGGCGCGGGCGGTGGACCTTCCCATCGTGGTCTACAACGTGCCGAGCAGGACCTCGGTGAGCATGAGCCCCGAGACCGTGGCCCGGCTTGCCGAGATCTCGAACATCGTCGGCATCAAGGAGGCGACCGGATCTCTCCAGCACGTGAGCAAGATCGTCCAGCTGTGCGGGCCCGATTTCGCCGTGATCTCGGGCGACGATTTCACCACGCTCCCGCTCCTGGCCGTGGGCGGGGTGGGCGTCATTTCCGTGACGGCCAACGTCGCCCCGCGGGACACCGCGGACATGGTCCGGAGCTTCCGGGAGGGGAACCTGGCCAAGGCCAGGGAGCTGCACCACAAGCTCTGGCCGCTGCATGAGGTCCTTTTCATGGAGACCAACCCGATTCCGGTCAAGGCGGCCCTTGCCATGATGGGAGTGATCGGGTGGGAGATCCGGCTGCCGATGACGCCGCTCTCCGAGCCCAACCGGCCGAAGCTCAGGAGAGCCCTCGAGCAGTACGGGCTCATAGAGGCATGAGTGGGTTTTCCTCGGGATGTAGCCCCCTCACCCTGGCCCTCTCCCCCCTGCGGGGGCGAGGGTATCATTCGGAGTGCTCTTTCTCCTCTCCCCTACAAGGGGAGAGGGACAAGGTGAGGGGTGACCGGAGACCCGGCCGCGACCCGTCATTGGGGCGGGGCCGGTGCTACGGCATGAATGAGCCCGCACGCGGGCTCATGGAGGCGAGATGGCCATTCGGGTGGTCGTGAACGGCGGTGCGGGCCGAATGGGGGGGCGGGTGCTGGCCCACCTTCTCGAAGATCCGGAGCTCCTCCTGGTCGGTGTGAGGGAGTTCTCCGGCCATCCGGCGCAAGGCTTGGACGCGGGCAGAGTGGCCGGCAAGGAGGACCTGGGGGTTCGGGTCGTTGCTCATCTTTCGGGAGTCGGTTCCGAAATCGATGCGGTCGTGGACTTCAGCCTGCCGGCGGCCACGATCGAGCTGGCCGGTGAGGTCGCCGCGAGAAAGGCCGCCCTGGTCACCGGAACCACGGGGCTCGGCGGCGAAGAGCGCCAGGCCCTGATGGACCTGGCGCGGGAAGTCCCCTGCGTTCTGGCCCCCAACATGAGCGTGGGCGTCAATCTGCTCTTCAAGATCGCGGCCGATGTGGCCCGCACCCTGGGTGATGGTTACGACGTCGAAATCGTCGAAGCGCACCACCGATTCAAGGTGGACGCTCCGAGCGGCACCGCCGTCAGGCTCGCACACGAGATCGCCCGGGCCCGGGGGGTTCCGCTCGACGAGAACGCATGCTACGGGAGAGAGGGAAAGCCGGGGCCCCGCAAGCCGGACGAGATCGGCATCCTGGCGGTCAGGGCCGGGGACATCGTGGGCGAGCATACCGTGCTCTTCGGCGGACTGGGAGAGCGGCTCGAGCTGGTTCACCGGGCGCACACGCGGGACAACTTCGCCCTGGGCGCTCTGCGGGCGCTCAAGTGGGTCGTCAAGCAACCCGCCGGCCTTTACGACATGATGGACGTGCTGGGGCTCCGCTGAAGCGGAGGAGGCGAGCTTCATGAATCAGAAAGCCCGCAAGCGCGCCTGCAAGATCTCCGAGATCCTTGCGCCGGAGGACTACCGGCGGCTCCGGGATATCGAGATCCACGACCTGGGTTTCGGGTACGACCCCTTCGGCCTGGAGCGGGAATCGGCGCTGCTGGCCTTTGCCCTGCTCCGTTTCCTCCACCAGTACTGGTTCCGGGTGGAGAGCCATGGAGTGGAGAACGTACCGGAGGAAGGGCCGGCCCTGATCACGCCCAACCACAGCGGGGTGATCCCCATCGACGCGGCGATGCTGGGCGTGGACCTGGCCATGCGGATGCGCAGGCCCAGAGTGATGCGGGCCGTGGTGGACAACTTCGCGGGATTCCTTCCGTTCATCAACACCATCTTCTACAGGTGCGGGCAGATCGTCGGAGCGCGCAGCAATTTCGAGGAGCTCCTCAAACATGGGGAGATGGTTGCGGTCTTTCCGGAGGGCCACAAGGGTACAGGCAAACCGTACCGGGACCGCTACAAGCTCAAGCCTTTCAACGTGGGTTTCGTGGAGCTGAGCCTCCTCTACAAGACTCCCATCATCCCCACGGCGGTGATCGGCGCCGAAGAGCAGTACCCGTACATGCTGAACCTGAAGCCGCTGGCCAGCATGCTGCGGTTCCCGTACTTCCCCGTGACGCCGCTCGTTGCCGCCCTGGGACCCCTGGGCATGCTGCCCCTGCCGACCAAGTACTACATCTACTACGGAGAGCCGTTCCACTTCTATCGGGACCATCCGCCGGAGACGGTTCAGGATCCGGAGGCCGTGCGCCAGCTGGTCGAGGCGGTGCGGACCCGCGTGCAGGAGATGATCCACAGAGGGCTCAGGGAGAGGCGGGGCATCTTCGGGCTTTCCCTGTTCCCGTTCCACAAGCTCCTGTCGGCCAAGGGCGACAGGGATCTGGTCGAGGTGGGGAAGCAGATTCAGGAGAAGGCGGGTCTGGGAGGCTGTCCATAAATGCCCATCTGCTGCGTTGCACTCATCCTTCGTCATTGCGGCGTACTGCCATGTACGCCTCATTCCTCAGGATTTCGTGCGCCTTGCATCTGGACATTTCTGAACAGCCTCC
>JBFLZG010000005.1:0-37986 GCA_040756235.1 bacterium
ATCCTCCCCCCACAGTTGTTTCTGAACCACGAATCGAAATGACTGACCTTGCAGCGGATGGAAAGGATGGGTCACGCGGACCAGCTTCTCAAGAGTCCGATGCCGTGCATTTGACAGCTTTGGACAAAGGGCGAGTCGAGAAAGCCATCGGCCACACGCGGGACGACTGCTTCGCAGGAGTGAAGCTCAAGACGATCGAGGAGGCACGTCTTCATGCCCGCCAGTGGTGCCTGAACGAGTACGGGGCGCGCCGCCACAGCCGAACACTCCGGATGCCGCGGGAGCACTTCGAGGCCGACGAGCGGGGGCATCTGCTGCCCGCACCCGTGGAGCCTTATGACATCCCGCTGCATGCGGAACCGAAAGTGGCCCGCGACCAGCACGCCTCGGTGGCCCGCGCGCTCTACTCCCTCCCTCGCACCTTCCGCGGGCAGAGGCTGAAGGCCGTTGCCGACCGTTCCACGGTGCGCTTCTACCAGGGCCGGACCCTCGTCAAAGTGCATCCCCGCAAGCCTCCCGGAGGCCGCTCGACCGATCCGGCCGACTTCCCTCCGGAACAAGCCGCGTGCGCCTTCCGAGACATCGACTTCTTCCGGAGCCGGGCCCGCGAGCACGGCGATGCGGTGGGACGCTTTGCCGAGCAGCTCCTGGCCGGTCCGCTCCCCTGGACGCGCATGCGGCGCGTCTACGCCCTGCTCGGACTCTGTCGCCGCTACGGCGACGAGCGCGTGAACGAAACCTGCGCCCTGGCCCTCGAGGTCGGCATGCTCGACGTCCGCCGCCTGGAACGGATGCTCCTGCTGGCGCCGGCTCCGGCGGCGCCCCCGTCCGCATCCCGAGCCGCTCCGGCCAGCCGCTATCTGCGGCCGCCGTCTCAGTACGCCTTGTTCCCGAAGGAACCCACGAACCCCGAACCGGAGTCGGAGTAGGAATGCCCATTGCTGAACACCCCCTCCACGGATCCGGACGTGCGGAGCTACCGCATCCGGCTCTTGCCTCAGGTGATGACGCCAAGGCGTCGGAGGGGATAGGGATGACAGACACGGGCCAGAGGCAGCCAGCGTGCGATGAGCCGCTGCATACGTTTCCAGGGAACCCGTCCAACCTGGTGACGGCGCGACAAAGTGCGCCACCAGAGCCGACTGACCTGGAAGCGGAAGTCCCGGAGCGCATGGCTGTTCGTGGGCACTCCGTAATAGCGGATGTGGCCCTGGACAACCGTACGCAGCCACAGACCTACCTCGGGGATGGGCTCGTGCATGCGTCGTCTGAGCTCGGCTTTCACTTCGCTCAGCTTCGCCTGCAACCTTTGTCGGATCGTCTGCCGCAGCACCGTGAAGCGTCCGTTGCTCTGCTTCTTCCCACAGATGTGGGTGAAGCCGAGGAAGCCGAACGTCTCGGGCTTCCCTGCTCCGCGCTGCTGGCGTCGTTCGGCCGCAAAGGGGCCGAATTCCAGCAGTCGCGTCTTTTCGGGATGCAGTTCCAGTCCGAACTTGCCAAAACGCTCGGCAAGCTCCTTCCAAAACCGCTCGGCGTCCGCTTTGAGCTGGAAGCCCAGCACGATGTCGTCAGCGAACCGCACGACGATCATATCGCCCTGGGCTTGCTTCCGGCGCCATGCCTGGACCCACAGGTCAAAGGCGTAGTGGAGGTAGATGTTGGCCAACAGAGGCGAGACACTGCCGCCCTGAGGCGTCCCCACCTCGCTGCGCACCCGCTTACCATCCTCCAGCACGCCCACGTTCAGCCATTTCTGGATGAGCCGTACGACGCGCCGGTCCGCAATCCGGTGCTCGACGAATTTGACCAGCCATGCGCGGTCGATGGCATCGAAGAAGCCGCGAATGTCCACGTCCAGCACCCAGTTCACCTTCCTCGTCAGCAGTCCCGCGTAGAGCGCGTCCAACGCTTGGTGTGGACTTCGCCCCGGCCGAAACCCGTACGAGAATCCAAGGAAGTCGTTCTCGTAGATCGCGTTCAGCACCTCGACCACGGCCCGCTGGACGATCTTGTCTTCCAGCGCTGTAACCCCGAGCGGTCGCTGCCGCCCGTCGGCCTTAGGGATGTACGCTCTACGCACCAACTTCGCCCGGTACGCTCCCCGCTTGAGTCGCTCCGAAAGACCGCTCAAGTTCTCCTCCAGCCCCTCCCCGTACTGCCGCCACGTCTGTCCGTCCACGCCAGGGGCAGCGTCCCGTTTGAGTCCGAGATAGGCCGCCCGAAGCATTTCCGGATCGTAGACGTGGTGCAGGAGCGCGGTGAACCGCATCCTCTTATCCCTTCTTGCTGCCTGCCGTACCCGCTCCAGCGCTCTTGGCGCGCCTGGTCGGCCCTGTGTCCGGGGCGCGTTTTGCTGTCGCAGGTTCCCCTTGGCCAAGCCCCTTCCCTCCATCTCCTCCGCAGCCGGTCTTCCGGCTTTGTTCGGAGACTTCTCCGGTACTATGGGCCTGTCCGACTTCCCATGTCCGTTCGTCATCGGCGTACGTCCTTGGACTTCCCGATACGCCCCGCCGGTCCATCCCCGGCGGGTGAACATGGGACCTCCCGGTTCCCGTGCACGGTGTTTCCGCGCATGCACCAGGCCTCTGACCGCGTGGGGTTCCGGTGCGTCTCGCGCTGTCGACGTCCCGGATGTGGCCTTCCGCATTCTCCTACTGCGTCGGCACCCCAGAGTAAGGTTCTTTCGCGGCTCAATACTGGGCCTGCGCGTTCCCCTGTCAACGCTTCGTCTGCGCCCTTGCGGACACATCCGCATGACTCGGGGCCGCTGCGGTTCGCTACACCTTCAGCGTATGACTCTTTCATTCACTACACCATGCCGGTTTAGCCGGCGCACAGGAGAACAGCCATGACCCCGGACACCGTCTCACAGGACCTCAAGACCGTTCTTCGCAGGCTCAAGCTCGGCCGCATGCTCGATACCCTGCCCGAGCGCATGAGCCTGGCCCGACAGAACCAGATGCCCCATCAGGACTTCCTGCTGCTCGTCCTCTCCGACGAGGCGTCCCGGCGGGACGGACAGGCCGCCACGGTCCGCGCCCAGCGGGCTCGCCTGGATCCCTCCATGTGCCTCGAGCGCTGGGACGACTCCGCCCGGGTCCACTACGACAAGACCCTGCTCAACGAGCTCGTCTCCCTGCGCTTCATCGAGAAGCGCGCCCACGTCACGGTCGTCGGCCCCGTGGGCGTCGGCAAGACCTTCCTGGCCCATGCCCTCGGACACATCGCCTGCCGGCGCCGCTACTCCGTTCTGGCCGTCCGCTCCGACCAGATGCTCAAGACCCTGAAGCACGCTCGCTTGGACAACTCCTACGAAGCCGAGCTTCGCAAGCTCGTAGTCGTCGACCTCCTCCTGGTAGACGACTTCGGCCTCGACGCCATGGACTCCACTGAAAGCCGGGACACCTACGAGATCCTGACCGAGCGGCACCGCTCCGGATCCATGATCGTCACTTCCAACCGAGGCCCAGACGAGTGGCTCGCCACCTTCGCCGATCCTGTGCGTGCCCAGAGCGCCATCGACCGCTTCACCAACAACTCCTACGACCTCGTCATCGAGGGAGAATCGTATCGGCCACGGATGAAGCCGCGACTCGCAGGCCCACCGGATCCGTCCCCGGATGAACCGACCGCCCGGAGTCGCCGCGGTCGACAGAGGCGACAATGACGTGATAGAACCCCCTCCGGTCACCGGGGTGGGGGGTGAATGGTTTTGAAAATGGGGGGTGAATACTTCTGAAAACCGACACCGATTCCCGAGGAGCTTTGGGCAGCCGCGGTCAGACTCACCAAAGAGCATTCCGTAGTTCAGGTATCCAAGATCCTTCGACTCGATTACACCAAGCTGAAGAGGCGAGCCTCTCCGGAGGGCTCTCCCCGAAGGCCGAAGCTCGTCGAGTTGTGCATAATCCGGCCCAATCTGCCCACCAAATCCGGACGAAGCTGTCCACTCCGTCCGGTCGAATCTGTCCACCGAATCCGGAGGAATCTGTCCACTGAATCCGGCCCGAATCTGTTTATTTTTTGGGCCGGAACCGGACAGGGATCCCTCGCCTGATTCGCCCAAGAGATCCGGAAGCGACAGTCGACGCTGGCAAGCCAGCCGGTAAGATCTTTCCTCAAGAGAGAGGCTTCTTGAGGAGGGATCATGCCAGCGAAGAGACTGAAAATGCGAAAGCTGCGCGAGGTATTGCGGCTCCGGATCGAACACGAGCTGAGCGACCGGGCCATCGGACGAAGCTGTGCGGTGAGCCATCGCACGGTATCGGAGTACATGGGCAGGTTCTACCGTTCCGGGCTTCCCTGGCCCCTCCCCGAGGGGCTCGACGACACGGCCCTCGAGCGGAAGCTTTTCCTTGAGGAACCCCAGCCGGTTCCTTCTCAGGCCCTCAAGTCGATGCCGGACATGAAGTACCTCAGGCAGGAGCTCGCCCGGCCCGGGGTGAGCCTCCAGATGCTCTGGAAGGAATACCGGGAACAGACCGCCTGGGGGATACAGCCGGAGCCAGTTCTACGAGCATTATCGAAGGTGGGCGGGCAGGCTCCATCCGACCATGCGCCAGGAGCACAAGGCCGGCGAGAAGGTCTTCGTGGACTGGGCGGGCAAGAAGCCCGAGATCGTGGACCCCGGGACCGGCGAGGTTCTCGAGGCGGAGCTGTTCGTCGGCGTCATGGGCGCGAGCAGCTACACGTATGCAGAGGCCACGCTCACGCAGCAGCTCCCGCGAGATCGGGCTCAAGGTGGGTCGCGTGCTGCATCGCTACAAGATGGGCAAACACTTTCGACTGCGCATCCGGGAGGGCGCGTTTTCGTATCAGCGCCGGCAAGAGACGATTGAACGGGAGCGCCAGCTGGACGGCATCTATGTGATCCGCACCAGTGAGCCGACCGCGCGGATGAGCTCCGAGGACGTGGTGTCGGAGCGCTCCATCTGCCGATCACGACACTGAGCCTCATCATGGGCGGTCACATCCGAGTGGGACTTGAGGACAATGTTTATTACCGCAAGGGGGAACTGGCGGAGAGCAACGCCCAGCAGGTAAGGAGAGCGGTGCGAATCATTCATGAGCTGAACCGTGAAGTCGCCACTCCGGCTCAGGCGCGAGAAATGCTGGGGTTGAGTAGGACGCCAAGGGAGTATCCCTAAATCAGGGTGGTGATGGTCGTAAGTTGCTCTTCTCTGGGAGAGGTCTGGAATTCTACCTGTCTGTTATCCTGATGGGTTTGGAGATGCCGCTGGAGAGGGCGGGAGATGGAAGGTGTCAAACTGCCGAGGCGTGAAAGAGAGAGGCTCGATCGGCGTCGGGAGATCCTTGCTGCTGCGCTCGATCTCTTTTCGAAGAAGGGGTACTTTAGGGTTTCAATGGACGAGATCGCAGGCAGGGCGGAGTTCGCTATTGGAACGGTCTACAAGTTCTTTAAGAACAAGGATGACCTTTACAGCGCCCTTATCTTGGAGGAAGCCCGGAGAGTCCACGATGCGCTGATTCGGGGGGTGAAGAGATCTGACCATGAGGTCGATGAGGTTCGCGGTTATGTTATGGCCAAAGGGGAGGCATTTTGTACGAGGACGTCAACTATTCGTCTCTACTTTGCAGAAATTGAAGGGGCGGGCTTTAATGTAATTCCGGAGCGGGGTCGGGAGATCCAACAGCTGAGTAGTGATCTCAGGCGAATCGTAGCCTCTGTTTTCGAGAGCGGAATGAAGAAGCGCATCTTTAGGAGGATAGCTGATCCTATTCAGCTTGCAGTTACCCTGGAACACATGACGAATGGCTTCATCTTCTTATGGCTGGAGGAACCCGAGAGTCATCCATACCCCAAAAGCGCCGACACCATATTGGACGTTCTCTTTGAAGGAGTGCTCGTTTGATTGACTCAGTCGGTTTGCCGGTTTCAGTTCCCGTAGACGATCCTCCTCATGGACGTGCTCTTCTGGACTCTGCCGCCGCCCTGCTCCTTACTGTGTGCCGGAACCGCCCTGCTTTGTGCCCACTCGCGAAGGGATTGGATCTTCTCTCTGGCAGTACGGCAGACGGGGGCCACGAAGAGGCCTGCCTCTTCCAGAGTCGTCTCGAGCATCTTCGCCACCCGGGGGACCGGGAGAAGTCCGCATAGGCTTCCCAGAGGTCGTAGGTCTGCTGGAACCCGCTGAAATTGTGCGGGTCCGCGTCCGCAACGTCCCCCAGTTTGCCGCCCGCAAATGGCCTCATAAAGGAAGCGGCCCACGAGGGTACTTGGCGTTGATCTCAAGGGCACGCAGCGGATGGACGATGTCCAGGTCCTTGGTCAGGGCCTCAGATCGTGGTTGATCTCGACCAGGGCCAAGTTCCGGTGCTGGACAAAATCCCAGCTGTCGATGTCCGGGTAAGAATAGCCCTTCAGGTTCTCCTCCGTGTCGTTCTCCTGGGGGCGGACCGTGCTGCACGCTGGGTCTGGGGGACAAGATTCCGGCCTCCGGTCGCTCTGCGGGAAGCACTACCCATGCCAAGAGGCGAGTACGGTCATGGCCGGGCCGGTGATCTTGGATCCAGACAGACCCCGTATTCGGCGCAGTATCGCTTGATGAGATCGACGAAGAAAGCTCCCTTCGAACGCCTGATCCTGCCCCGGCGGGCCTCCTCCTTGGTCTCGCTCAGCGCCCTGAAGATCAGCTGGGGAGAGCCGTGCGCCTCCAGGATCCTCCCGGCGAGAAAACGGTAGTAGCCCGTGCTTTGGGGATCATGGAGAGTCTCAGCCATCTCGGTGGCCAGACCCTGGATCTGGGCTTCCCGTGCCATCTCATCTTCAGACAGGTCCAGCAGGTTAGCATTAACGTTAACGTTCTTAAAAGTACTTCTTAAGAGTACGTCTTCCTGTAGCAAATTGCTACAGCGTACCTGAGTAGCAAATTGCCACTTAGGTGGCCGGTCGTCTCCGGGATTTTGCGACCTAAGTAGCAAATTGCTACTTAGGTCGACTGTCCTGTTTTCCTGCCGGTTCTCTTCTTGAGTTTTTGCTCCGGAGGTCCTCTGCTGGACAAGGATCTTGAGCTTGCTTTGGTCATCCGGGATCAACGGATCGTCCATGGCGATGTAGTACATGTCGGAGGTCCTGACCGTCTTTTTGGTTGCTGGGTCATATACGTAGCGCTTCTCACGCTTTACGAAGGAATGCGCGATCGGCCGCTGCAACTCCCTGAGGATCGTCCACCTGGAGACCCCGATTTCTGCCGCCAGGTTCTCATGCTTCGGGTAGCACCAGTCGCGTCGCTCCTTGGTGAGCTTGTTGAAATAGCAGTAACGTCTCAAGCGGATGATGAGGAGAGTAAGGGTAGGGCCGAGAATCGGAGCCCATTTGTCCAGAAAGTACTGACTGATGACGGCCACTTTCTCAGGCGCGACGATCTCGTTCCTGCAATCGAGATAGACGGGCTGAAGCTCGATGGCGTCGAGCCCCTTTCGTTGGACCCACTCCTCGATTTCTATGGGGGCGTCGTCCTCGGCCATGTGCGAGGCCCTTTACCTGTTGCGCCCGCCCCAGAATCTCCCGGTTGCCGCGTACCCCGTCTTCTGTGGCCCAGCAAAGCCTGTGTGATGGCGACAGGTTAACGCTTGGCTGGGTTCTGGGTGCCGCGGCAAGAGTGAAGGACAGTTTGGATCTGATCCGATCCCGCCGCGATGTGGGTCACGCGGTCCTGTTCGTCGGCGAGAACGAGGACGGGGAGCTCGATCTGGCCGTCCTGGTCCCGCCCGATCTTCTGCCTGGCCTGGCGGTAGTATCGGCCGAAGAGGCCGTGCCCTGCCGGCTGGGAGAGGCTTATTGTCTGGAAGGGGACTCCCCACGCGGCCAGATGACTCTTCACCTCATCGCATTTCGGGCAAGCAGGTCGGATGAAGAGCTTCCAGCGTCGGGAGGCGCCGACAGGTTGGGGATTCCCCTGTCCGACGGTCTGGTTGGTCGGCTTTTCACGGGCCGTCGGGGCGGGACGCCCGAGTGGAAGGTCCGGGAGGAATTCCCTGCGCTGCCGGAACTCTTCGGCTTTTCCCTTGTTCCAGTTTCTCACCGGCCGGTAATAGCCGACTATCCGGGCATAGACCTCGGTCTCCTTGCCGCACTCGGGGCAGCGCGGTTGCCTGCCCTTGAGGTACCCGTGGTCGGTGCAGACGGAGAACGTGGGCGAGATCGTGTAGTAGGGGATCGCGAAGTTGTCGGCGATGGCCTTAACGAGCTTCTTGCATGTCTCCACGTTTGTGGGGCTCTCGCCGAGGAAACAGTGGAACACGGTCCCGCCGGTATATTTCCTCTGGAGTTCCTCCTGGTGGTTGAGGGCCTGGAAGAGGTCCGTCGTGTACTCGACTGGGAGCTGGGTGGAGTTCGTGTAGAAGGGTTCGAGCACTCCAGCGGCCAGGATTTTCGGGTAGCGCTCGAGGTCCAACTTGGCCAGCCGGTAAGAAGTGGATTCAGCAGGCGTGGCCTCCAGGTTGTAGAGGTTCCCGGTCGATTCCTGGTACTGGATGAGCCGCTCGCGCATGAAATCGAGCGTGGAGAGCGCGAAGGCTCTCCCTTCATCATCCGCGATATCCTTCGCGAGGAAGTTCAGACAGCACTCGTTCATGCCCACGAGCCCCACGGTGGAGAAGTGGTTCTCCCAGGTACCGAGGTACCGCTTGGAGTAGGGGAAGAGATCGTCCTGCATGAGCTTGGTGATCACGCGCCGCTTGATCTCGAGGGAATCCCTGGCGAGGTCCATCACGCGTCCGAGCCGGTCCCGAAATTCGTCGGTGCTATGGGACAGGTAGCCAAGCCGAGGCAGATTTACCGTGACGACCCCGATCGATCCCGTCATCTCGCCCGCGCCGAAGAGCCCCCCTCCTTTCTTCCTGAGCTCCCTCCTGTCGAGCTGAAGCCTGCAGCACATGGAGCGGACGTCCCCGGGCTTGAGATCGCTCCTGATGAAGTTCTGAAAGTACGGGGTCCCATACTTGGCGGTCATCCGGAAGAGGAGCTCCGCGTTCTCGCTCTCCCAGTCGAACTCGGGGGTCACGTTGTAGGTGGGAATAGGGTAGGGGAAGCCCCGTCCCTCGGCGTCCCCCTCCATCATGACCTCGAGAAATGCTCGGTTCACGAGGTCCATCTCCCTCTGGTACTCCCCGTACCGGCTCTCCTGGGGCTCGCCACCGATGAGGACGGGCTGGTCTGCCAGGTCCTCGGGCACCACCCAGTCGAATGTCACGTTCGTGAAGGGCGCCTGGGAGCCCCACCGGCTCGGGGTGTTGATGCCGAAGACGAAGCTCTGGATCTGCTGCTTCACTTCCCGGTAGCTTAAGCCGTCGTGCCGGACGAAGGGGGCCAGGTACGTGTCGAAACTGGAAAAGGCCTGGGCGCCAGCCCACTCGTTCTGGAGGACGCCGATGAAATTGACCATCTGTGCTATGAGCGTGCTCATGTGCCGGGGCGGCTTGGAGCTGATCCTGTTGGGGACCCCGCCGAGCCCGAACTGGAGAAGTTGCCTCAGGCTCCACCCGGCGCAGTATCCGGAGAACATCCCCAGGTCGTGGATGTGCATGTCCCCGTTGCGATGCGCGCCGGCAATTTCGGGGCTGTAAATGGAGTTCAGCCAGTAATTGGCGGTGACTGCGCCGGAGTTGTGGAGGATGAGGCCCCCCAGGGAATAGTTGACGTTGCTGTTCTCTCGAACGCGCCAGTCCGACTGCTCCAGGTACCCCGCCATGATTCGCTGGATATCGTTGAGAAGGCTCTTGCTCTCGCGCAGTCGGCTGTGCTGGTCGCGGTAGAGGATGTACGCCTTGGCCGCCCTGGCGTGGTTTCTGGCGATGAGCACTTCCTCGACGATGTCCTGGATCTGCTCGACTCCGGGAATGACCGTGGGGTGAAAGCGCTCCCGGAGGTGCCGGCAAACTTGATCGGAGCAGCGCTCGGCCTCGCCCTGGTCGGGCGCCTCCACGGCAACCATGGCCTTGGAGATCGCCTGCGTGATTCTCTCCTGGTCGAAGGGGACGCGGGTTCCGTCGCGCTTGCGGATGGTCCGGTGCCCATCGCCCCCGAGGGCTACTGACTCGATCGGGTCCGGATTCGCATTCTCCATTTCTGTCGTGATTTCCTGCATTGTTGTGGGCTCCTCGGAACACGTGAGTAACGGTGCTGTGGCGTGGTTTGTGCAACGGATATGCCATGAACGGCAATCTTTCTTGGCCTCCTGCCCGGAGGCGAGGCCAAGAAAAATGAGCTGCTCCCTGGGCGAACCACGCCGCTCGAATTATGCAGCCACGTGGGAGACGCACTGGCAGTCAAGGGTGCTTGCACCCTTCTTGTCTCCGTGCACCCTTTTCTATCAAGCGAGCGAGATGGGCAGAATCAATAAGGGGAGTTCAGCGGAGCGAGATCGGGGACAGTAGGGGAGAAATCGAGTTCCATAGCATCGCGCCAGTAAAGCGGTAATGCGCCGAATTCTACAAACTGCGCCAACTCAAATGAACCTGTACCCCACCTCTTCATCGAGTACGGACCAGGTGACCCGATCGAGGCAACCGGGATATCTGCGCCTCCTGCAGCGCCGTGGAAGAGAGCCATTAGAAACCGGCCAGGATATTCCGCCTTGTCGGGAGCGACCTATCTCGTAAAAGTATTAATTTTTTCTGCCTTGCGCCTGGCCTTCTTGGACTTCCTGAAGGGAATGACCTCGCCACCCTGCTTGAGGCCGTCCAGGTAGTCGGCCCAGGCCTGCATCATTTTGCGGCGCTCGGGCAGGTACTCGGCATAGTTGTAGGCCGCCCGGACGGGGTTCCGCTCGGCGTGGGCGAGTTGGCGCTCGATCGCGTCCTTGTGCCATCCCTGCTCATTCAGGATCGTTGAAGCCATGCTGCGGAAGCCGTGGCCGGTCATCTCCTCTTTCTCGAACCCCATGCGCCGGAGGGCCGCCAGGATCGCGTTGTCGCTCATCGGCCTGGAGTCCGTTCTCGCGCTCGGAAAGAGATAGCGACCGCGACCGGTGAGCGGGTGGAGCTGCTTGAGGACCTCCACGGCCTGAGTCGAAAGCGGGACGATATGGAGGGCCCGAGCCTTCATTCTCCCGGCCGGGATCCGCCACTCGCCCGCCTCAAGATTGACCTCGCCCCACTCGGCCTTCCGGAGTTCCCCGGGCCGCACGAAGGTCAGTGGGGCGAGCTTCAGCGCGCATCGAGTGATGAGGGAACCCTGGTAGCTGTCGATCGCACGCAGGAGGCCCCCGATCGCCTTGGGATCTGTGATCGAGGCCAAGTGCTTCTTCCTGACCGGGGAGAGCGCCCCCTTGAGGTCCGCGGAGGGGTCCCTCTCGGCTCGGCCGGTCCTCACCGCGTAGCGGAAGACCTGCCCGCAGAGCTGCGCGGTCCTGTGGGCGGTCTCGAGCACGCCCAGGGCCTCGATCCGCCGGAGAACGGAGAGGAGCTCCGGAGGGGTGACCTCCCGGACGGGTCGAGCGCCGATCCAGGGGAAGGCGTGGAGCTCGAGCCTCCGGATGACCGTGTCGGGGTCCGCCCAGGTTGGGGAGAACTTCTCAAACCACTCCCTGGCCACGGCTTCGAAGGAGTTGGCGCCGGCCGCGGCCTTGGCCGCCTTCTCGGCCTTCCGCGCCGCGCTCGGGTCGGCCCCCGCGGCCAGGAGCTTCCGGGCTTCGTCGCGCCGGGCCCGGGCCTTCTTGAGTCCGACATCGGGGTAGACCCCCAGGGAGATGAGCTTCTCCTTGCCGTCGAAGCGGTACTTCAGGCGCCACCACTTCCCGCCGGACGGGGCGACCTCCAGGTACATCCCCCGCTCGTCGGCGAGCTTGTAGGGCTTCTCGCGGGGCTTGGCGTTCTTGATCGTTGCGTCTGAGAGCGCCACGGGGTAGGCTCCTTTGTGGGTAGGCACTCCCAACCGTCCCTTTCGGCTCACCCGAATCTGGGCATCCTGGGGGTAACCGAATCGTTCCGGCCGGATCTACCCGCAAACCTACCCCCATGTTACCCCCGATGTCAAGAGATTCGTTCAGACACCTTCAGACAAAAAAATAGCCAGAATCCCTGTTTTCTTTAGGTATTCTGGCTGTCCTCAGATGCCTACAGATCTCAAAATGGTGGAGCTGATGGGAGTCGAACCCACGACCTCATGAATGCCATTCATGCGCTCTCCCAACTGAGCTACAGCCCCGCAGGCCCATCAGATTAGGGGAGAACCGGTTCTTTGTCAACGTGAGCCCCGCCATCT
The DNA here is from genome assembly GCA_040756235.1 of bacterium. Classification (GTDB taxonomy): domain Bacteria; phylum Desulfobacterota; class DSWW01; order DSWW01; family DSWW01; genus JBFLZG01. The sequence continues at coordinate 12,227 of JBFLZG010000005.1, forward strand.
TCGTGCCGAAGCGTGGTGCGTTGGATTCGACCGGAGCGTCGTGTTATCGTTCGCATCCTTCCCGAGCCGGATCAGGGACGACAGGACGGGCCGGCAGTCGATCGAAGGCGCTGAAGACGGATCTGAGAGAGCAGGAGGATTCCCGCATGACGTGGAGCTATTTCGACGAGTCCCACAACATCCTGCGTCAGTCCGTGCGGAAGTTCGTCGAGCGGGAGGTTCTTCCCCACATCGAGAAGTGGGAAGACCAGGAGGAATTCCCCCGGGCGCTGTACAGGAAGGCCGCGGATGCCGGCCTCTTGAGTCTGGGGTATCCTGAGGAATTCGGCGGAACGCCCGCGGACGTCTTCCACGTGATCGCCTTCACGGAGGAATTCCTCCGAGGCGGATCGGTTGGTCTGGTTGCGGGCATCGGTTCGCACGGGATCGCGCTGCCACCGATCCTGGCTCTGGGAACCGAAGAACAGAAAAGGAGATTCATCCCGCCGGTCCTGGCAGGGGAGAAGATCGCGGCCTTGGGGATCACCGAGCCGGACGCCGGATCCGACGTGGCCGGCATTCGGACACGGGCCGTTCGCGATGGGGACTCCTACATCGTGAACGGCGCCAAGACGTTCATCACCAGCGGGTGCCGCGCCGACATCTTGACCACGGCGGTCCGCACCGGCGCAGAGGGCTACAAGGGCGTGAGCCTCCTGGTGATCGAAACCGGTACGCCCGGCTTCCACGTTGCCAAGAAGATCCGCAAGATGGGCTGGAATGCGTCGGATACCGGCGAGCTCGTGTTTCAGGACTGCCGTGTGAGCCGCGCCAATCTCCTGGGAGAGGAGGGCATGGGCTTTTACGGCATCATGGAGAACTTCCAGAGAGAGAGGCTGAGCCTTGCGGTCATGGCGCATCAGGTCGCCCAGATCGCGCTTGAGGAGAGCATCAGATATGCTCAGACGCGCCAGGCCTTCGGCAAACCCTTGACCGGTTTTCAGGTGACACGACACAAGCTCGTGGACATGGCGACGAAAGTCGCCGTTGCCCGTGAGTTCAACTACCGGGTTGCGGCCAGGATGCAGGCAGGGGAGAACGTGGTCACCGAGGTATCCATGGCAAAGAACTTCGCGTGCGAGGTCTGCGACCAGGTGGTTTACCATGCGGTCCAGATCCACGGCGGCTATGGATACGCCCGCGAGTATCTGGTGGAGCGCCTCTATCGGGATTCTCGCATCCTCAGCATCGGGGGCGGGACGACCGAGATCATGAAAGAGATCATCTCGAAAACTCTGAAGCTCTGATCCAGGTCACCTTTACCCTCCCTCCCCAGGCAGCCCCCAGCGATCCGGACCCAGGAACAGAGGCAGCTCGGCGGCGCAGATCGGTCCCGCTTCGACCGGGCAGCAAATTCTCTGCCAGAGATCCTCACAGAGAGGCGCGGCCAGTCCCGGGAGCATGATGCTGGCCCTCGCAGCCAAGCGGGGCAGCTCCGCGCGCACGAAGGCTTGATGTATCCGATCGGCCGTGAGCACCCGATGGACGAGCGCCATATCCACGGTGTGTCCCAGGGTATCGACTACGAGGTACCAGAAGGGGCTTACGGTCCTCGCCAGAACGCTCGACAGGACCTCGACCGTCAGGGTGGAATTGCCCGAAACCAGGACCGGAGAATCGGGCCCTGGTCCGTTGAGCGGGAAAAGCCCGGCAGGCCCGGGACTCGGGAGCTGCAGGACTTCGACCCGGGGCAGGATCTCCCCGGGCCTCGCCGCCCACGTAAGGGCAAGAAAGCGCTGGCGGTCCATGCGGCAGCTTCGTCCCGACAACTCGCCGGACTTGAGCTTTGAGAGGAACTCCGCACGGGTGCCGAATCCGCAGGAACGGCAGTCCTCCCCGGTTACATAGGAGTCTACGGAGACGCGATCTTCATAGAGGTCGGCGTACAGCACCTTGGCCTCGCGTGGTTTCGCCGCCGCCCCTCGTGCAACTCGCCGGACCCTGCCCAGGCACGGTCTGCGTCGAATGCGGGATGCATGAGGCGTGCGGCCCTCAAGGATGGGGGTCGGCACGGCAGGTTCGCAGAGGCTGCAGGACGGGCGGCCCGGAACGGCCCGTCCTGTGCGCCGCATGACAAGAGAGCAGAGCCGCTTGGGAGCCGAAGGATCTCGCCGTCCAGGCTACTGGCCCTGGGGCGCAGGCGCGGGGGCGCTCTGGAGACCGAAGTGCCTGATGACGTCGAGAGCGGCCTTCCTCCCTGCTCCCATGGCGAGGATGACGGTGGCGGCTCCGGTCACGATGTCCCCGCCTGCCCAGATCCCTGCCCGTGAAGTCAGTCCGCTCTCCGCGTCCGCAATGATGTTGCCCCACCGGTTCACTTTGAGGTCCTGGGTGGTGCTGGGCACCAGCGGGTTGGAGCGGTTGCCGATGGCCACGATCGCGGTATCGATCTCGACCTCATAGATGTCGCCTTCGATCGGAATGGGGCGCCGCCGGCCGGATGCATCCGGCTCGCCCAGGCGCATGCGGTTGCACCGGACCGCCTTCACCCATCCCGCTTCGTTCCCGAGGAATTCGAGAGGGGAGTTCAGGAACTGGAACTTCACCCCTTCCTCCTTGGCGTGATGGACTTCCTCGATCCGGGCGGGCATCTCGGCTTCCGTCCTCCGGTAGAGTACGATCACCTCGTCCGCGCCCAGCCGGAGAGCCGTACGGGCGGAGTCCATGGCCACGTTCCCGCCTCCGAAAACGGCCACTCTCTTGCCCTTGGCGATCGGCGTGTCGTATTCCGGATAGCGGTAGGCCTTCATCAGGTTGCTGCGGGTCAAGTACTCGTTCGCACTGTAGACGCCGCAGAAGTTCTCACCCGGGATGTTCAGGAAGATCGGAGCGCCTGCGCCGGTCCCGATGAAGGCGCCGTCGTACCCGTCTTTCAGGAGCTGATCGATCGTGGCGATCTTCCCGACGACGAAGTTGGTCTTGAAAGCTACGCCCAGCTTGCGGAGATAGTCCACTTCGGCCCGGACGATGTCCTTGGGAAGCCGAAACTCTGGAATTCCGTAGACGAGCACCCCGCCGGTCTCGTGCAGGGCTTCGTAAACCGTGACCGCGACCCCCTTCTTGATCAGCTCGCCGGCCACCGTGAGCCCCGCCGGGCCCGATCCGATCACCGCAAACCGCAGGCCCGTGGACGCCGGGATCTCCGGATACTGGACGTTCCCGCTCTTGCGCTCATAATCGGCCACGAATCGCTCGAGCCTGCCGATGGCGCAGGGCTCTGCCTTCTTGCCCAGCACGCACCGTTCCTCGCACTGGGTTTCCTGCGGGCAGACCCGGCCCGCGATGGCGGGCAGGGAGTTCCGTTCCTTCACGATCCGGGCCGCCGCCAGAAAATTGCCCTGCCGGATCTCGGAGATGAACTTGGGAATTTCGATCTCGACCGGACACCCTTCCATGCAATGAGGCTTCTTGCACTGGAGGCATCTTCCGGCCTCCCGCAGGGCAAGCTCTTCCGTGTAGCCCAGGGCTACCTCGTAGAAATTGTGCGCCCGCTCCTGCGGATCCTGCTCCCTCATGGGCTGCCGGGGGACGGAAGGTTTCTTGGGGGTCTTTTTCTCGGGGGGATTCTTCTCGCTCATCGCGTTCCTCACTCTTCTGGCGTGACTCCACCGGACTGCTTGAACTGTTCGAGGCTGATGAGCTCCTGTCCTTTGTACATGGCCAGTCGCTTCATGAGCAGATCGAAATTGACCTCGTGGCCGTCAAACTCCGGTCCGTCCACGCAGGCATAGCGGGTCTCCCCCTTGATTTCGCAGCGGCAGGCGCCGCACATGCCGGTGCCGTCCACCATGATGGGGTTGAGGCTCACGATCGTCTTGACCCCGTAAGGGCGCGTCAGGTTGCAGAGAGCCTTCATCATGGGCACCGGCCCCACCCCGAGGACCCGGTCGACCTGCCGCTTCTCGTCCAGCATGCGCTTCAGCTCCTGCGTGACGAACCCGTGGATCCCGTAAGACCCGTCGTCGGTGCAGACCACCAGCTCGTGGCTGATGGCTCCCATTTCTTCTTCGAGAACGAGCAGCTCCTTGGTACGGGCGCCGATGATGCTGACGACGTGGTTCCCGGCCTCCCGGAACGCCTTGGTGATCGGATAGAGCAGCGGAATGCCGATGCCGCCGCCGATCGATACGGTCGTACCGAAGTTCTCGATCTCGGTGGGCGCGCCCAGAGGGCCGACGAGATCGTGCAAGGCGTCGCCGACCGGCAGTCGGGCGAGGTGATAGGTGGTCTTGCCCACTTCCTGGAAGATGAGGGTGATCGTACCCGCAGCGGGATCCTTGTCCGCCACCGTCAAGGGGATCCTCTCGCCGAGCTCGTGGATCCGCAGGATCACGAACTGCCCCGGCCGGTGGGCGCGGGCGATCTCGGGGGCCTGGATGCGGATGAGGACCACTCCGGGTGCCAACCTCTTTCGATCCAAGATCTGATACATGTTGTGCCTCGAATTCCCTACCCGGTCAGACTTGGCGAGCCTTCGGGTGCGAGGTTGAGAAGTGAGGGTGAACCGCCGTCCAAGAGCAACGCGAAGGGCGAATTATATTACAGCGGTCCTCCCTTTTCAATGGGTCGCCCGGGCACGGTGCGGAGACTTCCGCCCCCGGTTTACAGGTATGCGACGGCGATGGTAACCTGCCGCAGAGCACCTGAGAGGCAGCCCGTATGAAATCATCCTATACGCTCTACGACGAGTCTCAGATCCTGCTGGCTGCGGTCCGGCTGTTCCGACACCGTGAGAAACGCCCGCCTTCGATCCAGGAGCTTGCCGAATGGACCGGCTTCTCCGTCGAGGCGGTTCACCATCTCTGCAACCGGCTCGAGCGGATCGGCGCCCTGGAGCGGATCCGGGGCGCTTTCGAAGACCACGTCGCCCTCAAGGACCCCCTCGAGGCGGAGAAGCTGCGCGAGGTCGTGGAATCCGCGGACATCGAAGCGGACGTAAAGAAGTGGAAGGAGCACAGGGCGGAATCCATCCGGGAGGTGGAGAAGCGGTTTTCGGGCGACGCGATCGAGCGCGAAAAAGAGGATCTTTTCTCGAAAATCGAAGAGCGGCTGCGCAAGGGCGGCAGACAGGAAAGCCCGAGCCCTCTGGATGCGCTGTTCCGCAAGGATCTCGGCAAGAAAGACTCCTCCTGACGAGCCCACCCCACCCGTACCCGCGACTCGCCCGATGCGGGGCGGACGTTCGCATCCGGAGACCGACCATGTCGAGCACAGCGCGCAGTCAGTTCGTCATCGACGAGTGGAAGATCCAGGATACCTGGAGACTGTTTCGTATCCTCAGCGAATTCGTCGAGGGCTTCGAGGTCCTCTCCGGAATCGGGAAGGCCGTGGCCATCTTCGGGTCTGCCAGGACCGGCCGAGGGGATCCGTACTACCAGAAGACCGAGGAGCTCGCGCGCCTGCTGGCTCGGGAGGGATTCGCCGTCATCACGGGCGGGGGCCCGGGGCTCATGGAAGCGGCCAACAAAGGTGCTGCCGCGGCCAACGGCCGCAGCGTCGGGCTCAACATAGAGCTTCCCTTGGAACAGAAGCCCAACCCGTACGCCACCGTCAGCATGGGATTCCGATACTTCTTCAGCAGGAAGGTCATGTTCGTCAAGTATGCAATGGCCTACATCATCATGCCGGGAGGTTTCGGCACGCTGGACGAGCTCACCGAGGCCGTCACCCTGATCCAGACCAAGAAGATACAGCCCTTTCCGGTGATCCTGGTAGGCAGCGAATACTGGTCAGGGTTGGTGGGCTGGATGAGGGATACGTTGCTCACCCAGGGAATGATCTCGGAGGACGATTTCTCCATCCTGAAGATCATCGACGACCCTGCGGAAGTCGTGACCTACCTCCGTCAGAGCGTGGTCTTACAGGCCGGGGCCTGACCTTGTCCGGATAGTACACGACGTCCTCATCGGTGATCGGCCGATCGAATTTCTGATAGGCGTCATGCAGGTTCCGGGGCAGCTTGAACATCCCTGCATGCAGCTCCGGAGAGTAGTAGCGGAGCGGCAGGCGTCTTCTCCGGAACGGCCTGTCGATGTCGACCGCCTCCGGATCGCGGACCTTGGAAGCCAGGGTGAAACTGTACAGCTCGTGATAGGAGTGGCTCATGTATCCGTAAGGCCGGACGAAGGGGAAGATCTGGCGCAGGGTGTTGCGCACCCTCGCGTGCGCCTCGATCCGGGCCGGGTTGAGCGTCTCGCTCTGAACGGCCGCACAGCCTCTGGGGCTGAGCCGATCGTAGGCGATCCTGTAGAACTCCTTCGTGTAAAGAAGGGTCGAAGGCCCCCCCTGCAGAGGGTCGGAAAGATCGATGATGATGGCATCGAACTTCTCGCGTGTCTCCTCCAGGAACTTTCTCCCGTCCTCGAACCGCACTTCCACCCGGCTGTCCTCGTAGGCGCCCTGAGACCAGGCCGGCAAGTAGGTTTTGCAGATGCGCACGAGCTCCTCGTCGATGTCGATCATGACGACCCTCTTGGGATCGTGCTTGAGCGCTTCCCGCAAGGTGGCGCCTTCCGCGCCGCCGATGATGCAAACCGAGCGGATTGGGGCGTGGGTGAACAGGGCGGGGTGCACCATCATCTCGTGATAGATGAACTCGTCCAGCTCCGAAGACTGGGCCATGTTGTCCAGGAAGAGCATGCGGCCAAAGCCGTAGGTATCCACCACGTCGATTTGCTGATACTTGGAGCGGGTAGAGAGCACGATTTCCTTGACCCGGTGCGAGATCCGCACGTTTGTGTTTTTTTCTACAAACCATCTGTTCGCCATGTTCGGATTCCGCTCCCTTTGCTCTACTTCTTCATCTTATGGAATTCTGCCGAGCCGACCCAACGTTCAAGCGGAAGGGCAAGAGCTCTCGGAGGGTTTGTGCCGCATCTCGGCGGGGGCAAGCTGCAGGGTGCCTCTCTGCACCTCCATGACCGAGACGTTCTGAGCGCGCAGTTCCGTGCGGATGTGATCGAAGATGAAATCGAGCCGCACTTGGTCGCCGCAGGTGAAGATGTCGACCGCTCCATAGCCGTACTCGGGCCAGGTATGTATGGCTACGTGAGATTCCGCGATCACGATCACGCCGCTGACACCGTGAGGCGAGAACTGGTGGAAGAAAGGCCGGATGATGGTGGCCCCCGATCGGTGGATCGCCTCCGTAAGAACGATTTCCAACCGCGAGGGATCGTCCAGAAGGGTTGTATCGCACCCGTAGAGCTCCACGATCAACTGTCTCCCCAAGGACTGCATGCGTCTTCCCTCCCTCGGCTCGAGGCATCCCAACCGGTGGTGGGGGCCCATCAGGCTGCCGCAAAACGCCCTCGGGGGCTTCGCCTGCCTGCATCCGGGCATTCTCGACCGCCTGAACGGAGCCTGCTTTTTCAACAGGCTCCGTGGATGTCTCTGAAGCCTGTTCTCACCCCTTCCTGCTGTTTGGGTTCCCTCTCCCGGGAGGGCTGTCGAGAGGTTTGTTTCTCGAGACCCTCTTTGCGGAGGAAGGAGCCGATCGGAAGCCGCTCCGCGGGACCGTCTCCCGGAGGTGCGGCTTCACAGTTTGGGTATGGGCTCGTTGAATTTAAACACTCCTTAGTATAGTGTGTTCTAGTTTTTGTCAACTAACTTTAGGATAAAAAAGTCTATCTCTCTTGCGCCGCTCTCGGGCGCAGCTCAAACGATGGAGTGACGGTCATCTTGGCTAGTGAAAAAAGTTCTGCTATTAGTGCAGTTGGGAACAGATTATCAAGTATACGTTTAACTATAGGGCTGTGCATCGTCCTGGCTGCGGTATCTGTCTTGGGGACCGTCATTCCGCAGGACGCTCCGCCCGAGCAGTACCAGGCCTTGTACGGCGCCACCGGCGCGAGGATTCTGTCCGGCCTGGGGCTGCTCGATCTCTACCACTCGGCAGGTTTCATCCTGCTGCTCGCACTGCTGGCCGTGAACCTGGCTGCGTGCACCCTGCACCGGATCCGCGGCGTCTGGCGCAGCCTTCGGGGGCCGTCTTCCCTTCCCCGGGATCTGGAGCTGAGCGAGTGGAAGCACCGTGACACGTTGCGACTCCGCGGCGATCGGGAGGAGATCGAAAGGGCCCTCGACCGTTTGCTTCCCAAGATCTTCGGGAAGCCGATGAGAGCGGGTACGGCGGATGCGGCAGCCGGGAAGAGGGTCCTGCGGCTCGAGCGCAACCGTTTCGCGCGCCTCGGACCCTATGTGGCCCACGTCAGCCTCCTGATCATTCTGCTTGGAGGCCTGACCGGCGCCCTGTTCGGGTTCAAGGGATCCATGGTCCTGCGCGAAGGAGAGGAGTCGTCGAAGGTCTGGCTGCAGAACGGAGGCAGGAGCGTCGATCTGCCCTTTCGGGTGCGCTGCGAGCGGTTCGTGGTGGAGAGCTATCCCAACGGCAGCCCCAAGGAGTTCCGCAGCGAGGTCACCCTTCTGGGGGATGGAGGGGAGAAGCAGGCTCAGGGGTCCATCCGTGTGAATCATCCCCTCTCCCACAATGGGATCACCTTTTATCAGTCTACCTACGGTTCGGTGCCGGAGCTGTCCCTGCAGGTGGAACATCCGGATGCCGGCGAGCACACGGTCATCCAGGCAGAGCTCAACGTGCCTTTCGTGCTGCCGGGGAAGCAGGGCGAACGGGCGAGGGTCGTGCGTTTTCAGGAAGACCTGATCATCCCGCCGGAGATGGCCAGGGTCACCTCTTTCCCGGGGGGGAGCCTGGGGCCGGCCGTGCAGATCGAGATCTTCGACGAGCAGGGGTTTCACGAGCCCTTCTGGATTTTCCAGAACTTCCCCGAGATGGACCGGAAAAGGGCGACCCCTTACCACTTTCGGCTCTCCGGTTTCCGCCTGCTCCCGTATACGGGGCTTCAGGTAGCGCGGGACCCGGGTGCCGTTCTCGTCTGGATCGGCTGCACGCTTCTCGTTGCCGGATTTCTCGTGTCGCTTCTCATGGATCACGAGATCGTGTGGGCGATCCGGGAGATCGAAGGCAAAGATCGCGTCAAGGTCCAGCTTGCCGGAAGGGCTGTCCGTCATCCGCTGGGGTACGCCGGCCGGTTCGAGAGGCGAAAATCACGGCTGCGAAAGCGGCTTTCCCACTGGCTCTAAACGGCTCTAGTCCGAGCGGGGAGAACATGAGCGAACAGACTCTGGTAAGCATCTGCATTTGGATCTATATCACCAGCTGGGTCTTCTACCTCGTCCACGCTATCGTCCGCCACAGAGGGTCCGGCGTGCTTGCGGACCTGCTGGCCGTTTCGGGATTGGTCCTTCAGACCGTTGCGATCGTCTTTCGCTGGGTGAGCTCCCATCGCATGGAGATCGGCCATGCTCCGCTGTCGAACCTCTACGAGTCCATGGTCTTCTTCGCCTGGACGATCGTTCTGATCTATCTGCTTTCCCTCAAGCGGTTGAAGTCCCGCATCCTCGGAGTGATCGTGCTGCCCCTGGCTTTTCTGTCCCTGGCCTCCACCTCTCTCATGGATCGACAGATCCAGCCCCTCATGCCCGCGCTGCAAAGCAACTGGCTCACGGCACACGTCATCACGTGCTTTCTCGGCTATGCCGCCTTTGCCGTGGCCTTCGCGGTGAGCCTGCTCTATTTGTGGAGCCTGCGGGCAGGGGGCCGTGCGGCATCCGAAGGGAGCCTGCTCCGACGGCTTCCTCCCGCCGACGTCTTGGATGATTTTTCCTACCGGATCATCGCCGTCGGGTTTCCGCTGTTGACCCTCGGGATCATCACCGGCGCAGCCTGGGCCAATTCCGCCTGGGGGACTTACTGGAGTTGGGACCCGAAGGAGACCTGGTCTCTGATCGTCTGGCTCATCTATGCGGCGTACCTGCATGCGCGCATCGTCCGCGGCTGGTCCGGGCGGCGCAGCGCGTGGCTCTCCGTCTGCGGGTTTGCCGCCACCCTGTTCTGCTATCTCGGCGTGAACCTCTTGCTCTCGGGGCTTCACAGTTACGCTTCGGGTTGACCCCGAAGCCCGACATGATCGAGACCGCTCTGAAATACAAACTCGCCGCCTTCGCTTGCATCGGTGCGGCCAGCCTGGGAAGGATCTTTCGGGAGGAGCTCGGGGCTGTTCCCGATCCGCTCTGGAACGGAATCCTGCTGGTTCTTCTCGCGCTGGGGCTTTTTTTCTGGATCCGTTCCCGACAGCCGCGCTGCGGGCCGCAGGATGTCCATGCAGACGAGCCGGACGGCAGATAGAGCTTGTCCCACAAGCTCTACTTTGAGAGCCTGTTCAAAAATGCCCAGATGCAAGGCGCGCGAAATCCCGAGGAATGAGGCGTACATTTCAGTACGCCGCAGTGACGAGGGATGAGCGCAACGCCGCAGATGGGCGTTTAGGGACAGGCTCTAGATAAGAAAAGGCCCCGGGGTGTGGGGTTTGTGAGGAGGGTGTGAGTCAAAGGGGCCCGGCCACCCCGGGGCGGAAGTCTCAACGCACGTCAAGATAGACCTTCCCGCATGGGGAAAAGTTCCGAACCAGAAGAGGGCGCAAGACAGGGCGCTCGGCCGGAGATCGAATGCGTAGGGCTCTGGTGCTGCTCGGGCTGATCGCGGCATGGCCCTGTTCGGCTCCGAACGTCCGAGGCCCGGAAACCGTGCAGTTCGAGAGTCCGCTGGGGCCGGTGAGCTTCGGTCACGCTCGGCACGGGCAGGAGCTGGCCGTCGATTGCCGCAAGTGCCATCATCAAGAAACTCCGGCAGGGCAGGCGATGCAGCCTTGCCGGCTCTGCCACAGGAGCAGAGCCGAGACCGTCGAGGGCGGTCCTCCTTCTTTCTATCAGGTGAAGATGGAGTTTTGCAGGGGTTGTCACCGGGAAGAAAACGAAAGAAGAAGGAGGACAGAACAGGCGCCGGTGAGCTGCGAGCAGTGCCACCAAATCAAGAAGATGCTGAAGCAGGCAGCTGCGCCACCCCTGGAGTGGAAGAGATCTTTACGAGTTGCAAAAGAAACCGACGTGCGCGACGCATCTGCGCGTGGTCCGAGGGAAGACGTAATGGAAAAAGGGAGCAGCTTTCGATGCCTTACGATGCTCTCCGGCTCCCGCCCGTCCCGCTGGCACAATGCTTGCCTCATCTGGGCACCGGTGTCCGGCACACGCGGGAAGCGGCCGGAAGAAGGAGTGGATGAAAAAACTCGGCGGTCTCTCTGCCTCCAAAAAGGGGGTCTGCGGCAGGATGCTTGTTTGTGTGACAGGCTTCAGGTTGTTCTTGACACCTCGAGGGCTTGTTTGTTACGCTTTTGCACGGATCCCAAGCCGCGCGTAATTATCTGATCGCGCTCAACAATAATCTGTAATGACCAGCACAATTCAGGTCTACGCCACCACGCCCCTCGCTGCACTGGACAACATGCGAGATCTTTCCGTCTCTGCCCCGTCCCCTGTGGTACCTGGTCGAATGATCATTTGAGAACCCCCTCTAGCGGGTCCCTCGCGGGGTCCCGCAGGTCCGAAAGGAGGAAGCAAGGCTATTCACGGAGTTCCGAGGTCCTATCGTCTTAACCACAACGAGGAAAGGAGAGAGTCATGAGAGGGAAAACACCCAAAATCTTCCTGGCCGCTCTGGCGTGTCTGGGGGTTCTCTCCCTGGCCGCCTATGCCGGAGCCATCGCGATCCAGGATGTGAAGCCGGGAGAAGACGTCTTTGCCTACGTTACGAGGGTCAACAAGGGCACCTTCGACCCGGAGATGTACAAGAAGGTGATCGGCGCCGCGAATGCCTTCAAGGAAGGCGATGAGATCCTGGGCGTGGCCGCCGACGACGAGGCGAGTCGCGCGAGCGCCAGGAAGCTCCTGGCCAACACCAAGATCGGGGACCTGCAGAAGCATCCCCTTTCCAAGGACAGCGTGCAGAAGCTGATCTGGGACACGACGAACAAAGCCCAGTCCGCCAAGGTCCAGGGCTGGACCATGCAGCAGTTGAAGGATTTCGTCCTGACCAAGTCCGAAGCCGATATCAAGGGGATCATGGACGGCCTCACCAGTGACGACATCGGCTGCCTGGTCAAGCTCATGAGCAACGACGAGCTCACCGCGGTCGGCCAGAAGGTCTTCAATCCGCTTCCCGGCACGCAAATCGGAGCGAAGGGATATCTGAGCGCCCGTATCCAGCCCAACTCGCCCACGGACAGCGTGGACGACATCGTGTGGCAGACCTTCAACGGGTTCGCCTTTGCGACCGGTGATATCGTGATCGGCACCAACCCGGTGGACAGCCAGGTGGAGAACATCGCCAACATCGAGCGGGGTCTCAAGGACGTGGTCGAGACCTTCAAGCTGCAGGACGTGATCCCCTGGTGCGTGCTCGCCCACATCGACGTCCAGGCCGAGGTGGAGAAGAAGTATCCGGGCCTGGTTGCCTTCAAGTTCCAGAGTCTGGCCGGAACGGAGGCCGCCAACAAGGTCTTCGATGTCTCCGTGGAAAAGATGGTCAACTACGCGAAGACCGTGAAGGGCAAGTATGGACTCTATTATGAAACCGGGCAGGGCGCGGACTTCACCAACGGCGCGGCCGACGGCGTGGACATGGTGGTGTGCGAGTCCCGCAAGTACGGGTTTGCCAGGGCCCTCAAGCAGGAGCTGGCGAAGGTGCAGCCCGCGGGCGCCTGGACCCACTTCAACGACGTGGCCGGGTTCATCGGCCCCGAAGTGTTCAAGACCCGGGAGCAGCTCGTGCGCTGCTGTCTGGAAGACATCGTCATGGGCAAGCTGCACGGGCTCACGGCGGGCCTGGATGTTTGCTCGACCCTGCACATGCCGGTCTCGCTCACCGATCTGGACTGGTGCCTCGATCAGGTCATGCCGGCCAACCCGGGCTACCTCATGGGTCTGCCGACCAAGAACGACCCGATGCTGAGCTACCTGACCACCGGCTACCAGGACCATGTGCGGCTGAGGGAGAAGTTCGGCTACAAGGTCAATGACGCGATGTGGGCGTTCTTCAAGCGCATCCAGATCGTCGATGGGAACGGCAAGTACACCGAGCACTTCGGCGACCCGATCTGGGTCTACTACCAGTACTGCCAGGCCAAGGGTGACAAGAGATCCAAGGACGAGATCTACGCCGAAGGCAAGAAGAAGGTGAGCGAAATCCAGGCCAGGGGCGTGGATCTGGCGATCGGCCACGGCAAGAACCCGTGGGACCTCGAGCCGAAGCTCGCCGAGAGGCTGGACACGCTGTACAACGACGCCAAGGTTTCTCTCTGGGCCGAGCTCACCCCCGAGTTCGTCAAGACCATCCCCAATGCGGTCTCGATCACTACCATGTCCAAAGACCGGGAGGATTTCGTTGCCCATCCGGCCAGTGGAGAGGAGCTGAGCCCGGCGGCCGTGGCCAGTCTGGAGAAGCTTCGGGACGGCTGGGCCGGCAAGGCACCGGACGTCCAGATCGTGATCTCGGACGGCTTGAACGCCAAAGCCATCATGGACGACGGCCATCTGGCTCCGTACTTGACGGCCGTGAACAAGGGGCTCAAGGAGGCGGGCTTCACGGTGGACGAGAAGAACATCGTCGTCACGAGCGGCCGCGTGCGGGCAGGATACGCGATCGGGAGCGTGCTGTTCGCCAAGGCCGACGCCAACAAGCCGAAGGCCATCGTGCACGTCATCGGCGAGCGGCCGGGAACCATGCACCACAGCTACTCGATCTACATCTCGGCTCCGAAGGCCCAGGTGTGGGCGGAGAAGAAGTGCGACCACGACATCACCAAGGTGGTCTGCAACATAGCCGACACCGCCCTGAAGCCTGAACAGGCGGCCAAGGACACGGTCACCCTTCTCAAAGGGATGGTCGGGAAGCAGATCTAGGTCGGTGGGTGGCGCCGCGCCGTCCCGCTTGGACGGTACGGGCGCCACGTGAGTCTTACACACGAAAAGGACACGATCTCTCTTCGTGTCCTTTTCGTGTTTTTTCCTATACCCAGTACCCATACAGATGATGCAGACAGAGCCGAGCGTTCTCTCGTACGATCACCGGACACCTTCCTTTCCCCAGAAGGTGAAGCTGTACGTCAGAGCCTTCCTTACGGTCCCGTTCTACCGCTACGGGGAGATCGGCAACATCAGCTACAACGTAGGCAAGAACATCCTGGACGGGGTCATTCTCTACTCCATGTTCTCCATGGCGGAAGAGGAGCTCAAGGTGGCGGCGGTGCTGGGGGTGGTCGTGAAATACGCCTACCCGGGCATCACGATCGTGAGCAGCACGTACATCTCCGGGGTCATCGACAGGCTGGAGGCCTTCAGCGAGCTGGGGAAGCAGATCAGCAGGCTGATTCGGAGCCTGATCGGGATCGGGGTCGGCCAGGCCCTGGGCGCGGTCATGCTCGTCTCCTGTTTTCCACCCCTGTTCCGATATCTTTTCTACGGCTTCTCGTTCAAGTCGTATATCATCATCGCCCTCTACTTCCTGCACCACGTCCTGGACGGCTCGGCCCAGATTGCGGAAGGAAGGGTCTGGTTCAAGATGGTCGAGATCAAGATCCGCCGGGGGCAGGACCCCGTTCTCGCGCACAACTTCTGGGTGATCCACACCGCTTCCCAGAACTTCCAGCTCGTTCTGGGGCAGGTCTTTCTGTGGGCCTCCCTCGGGCTCACGACCGCCCTGCATCCGCAGCTGACGAACGGTTCCATCCTGGCCCTCGTCGCGTTCGGCTTCGCGAGCGTCGTGGTTTCGAAGTTCATCTTGCCGGTCACTTACAGGTTGAGGCTTTGCTCTTGAATGGAGTCCCAAGAAGGCATGCTCCGCATCGAAGACCTCGAGTTCTCGATCGGAGACAAGAAGATCCTGCGGGGCATCTCGGCGCAGTTCGAGCCCGGGCGCCTGCACGGCCTGATCGGGCCGAACGGCTCCGGGAAGTCGACCTTGCTCAAGAACATCTGCCGCATCTGGGAGCCGCAGAAGGGGTCCGTCTTCATCGGGGCGCGGAACTGCCGCTCGTTTTCCCGCAAGGAGCTGAGCCGCCTCGTCACGCTGGTGCCCCAGGGGACCGAGGTGGGCTTTCCCATTTCCGTCTACGACGTGGTGGCCATGGGCCGGAACCCGCACCTGGGACGGTTCCAGGGCCTGCAGCCCAGGGACCGCGAGATCATCGCGAGCGCCTTGAGAGAGACCCGGACCGCGGGCCTGGAAGATCGAAACGTGAACGAGCTCTCCGGCGGCGAATGCCAGCTCGCGATCATCGCCCGCGCACTGGCCACCGAGGCCTCGCTCATCCTGCTCGACGAGCCCACGTCGGATCTCGACGTCCATCACACCCTGATGATCATGAACCTGCTCTGCGATCTCAGAGACCAGGGGAAGACGCTTGTGGCCAGCATCCACGATCTGAACCTCGCGCGCAGGTATTGCGACACCATCTCGATCCTCCGGGAAGGCGAGATCTTCTTCCGGGGACCGCCGGCCGATGCGTTCTCGGAGAGAAACATGAGCGAGGTCTTTCACGTCCAAGTGGAGGAGATCCGCAAGGACTCTTTCTGTTTCCTCCATTTCCAGTGAACCGGTGCGTGTGCCCGGGAGGTGTGAGGATCCGATGAAAGTCAGGCAGTGCGTTTCCGCGTGCGGGCTCCTCTTGCCGGTCCTCCTCTATCTGGCTGCGGCCGCCCGGGGGGAGGGAACGACCGTTTCCAGGACCCCTTTGGACAGCAGCCGTCTCCGGGCGGACCTCTCCTTCGTGCGCGGCGAGTCCAAGGGGGAGGGGGAGTCCGGCTGGCCGAGAACGATCCGCTACACGGACAAGCAGTACGATTTCAGATCCGACACCTTCACCGAGGCCGAGAAGACCTACGAGCTGGGAAAGAAGCCCATGCGGATCATCCCCCACGCGGCGGGGGTGGCCGAGATCCTGTGGGCGATCTGCCCGCGGGAGAGGATCGCGGCCTTCAACGACGTGACAGCGGACCCGAAGTTCAGCTTCATCGCCGAGGAGGTCAAACGAACGGGGCCTGTCTTCCGCACCACGGAGACGGAGCGGGTCCTGGGGTACGAGCCGGATCTGGTCTTCACGGTCTTCTACTCGACCGTGGAGTTCAAGGAAAAGCTGAAGCAGGCCCGGGTGCCCTGCTTCGACCTCGGCTATTTCGGCACCATGGATTCGATCCAGTACCAGGCCCTCCTCATCGGCAGGCTCATCGGCGAGGAGGGGAACGCCGAGGCCCTGGTGCGCCTCATCGCCGAAAGATCTCGTGAGCTCAGAGAGCGGCTGCCCAAGCGCGAGAAGCCGCCGCGCGTGCTCTACTACGACGAGAACGGATACATTCCCGGAAGAACGTCCAACTTCTCCTCCATCTGTGAGATCATCGGGGCCCGCAACGTCGGCGAGGAACAGGGGGTCAAGTCCTGGAGGCAGATCGATGGAGAGACCCTGCTGAAGTGGGACCCGGACCTGATCGTGGTTCCGGCGGAGAGCGGTCTCAAAGAAAGGTTGACGACCGACCGGGTGCTCTCCCACGCACGGGCCGTCCGGGAAGGGAGGCTCTACACCCTTCCCGGAATCTACCTGCGGGTGGATTCGCAGTACATGCTCTTGAGTGCCAACGAGCTGGCCGGGATCGTCTATGAAGAAGCGTTTCGGATGGCTCCTTAGCCGGGAAGCGGCCCTTGGCAGCGCCCTAGTGTTTCTGGCCCTGCTCGGGGGATTCTTCGCCCTGTGCTACGGTTCCTGGCAGATCGATTTCGCGAGCGTGGTGCGGGTTCTGATGTCCAAGACCGGGCTCGCGGAGGGCGGCGTGGAGCCGGTCGAGAGCGTCATCGTCTGGGACGGCCGGCTGCCCCGCTACCTGGTCGCCTTCTCGGTGGGGTTCTCTCTGGCGGTCGCAGGGGCTATCATGCAGGGGATCTTCAAGAACCCGATGGCCGAGCCCGGCGTCATCGGGATCAGCGCCGGCGCGGCGCTGGGGGCGGTCGGGGCGCTTTATTTCGGGCTGGCTTCGAGGTCCCTTCTCGCCCTGCCGCTGAGCGCGATTGCGGTGTCCCTGCTGACTCTCATGACGGTCTTCCTGATCGCGACCATGCGGGGCCACACGTCCGTAGCCACCCTGCTCCTGACCGGAATTGCGCTGAACATGATCTTCGGGGCCCTGACCTCCTTCATCATCGCCATGAGCACGAGGGAGTTCGACGTGGGGCGCGTCATCGTGACCTGGCTCATGGGCGACTTGAACAACCGGTCCTGGGAGCACGTGCAGATCGTGCTGCCGACCACCGCTCTGGCCGTGGCCGGGACACTGTGCTTCGTGAAAGACCTGAACATCCTGATGATCGGAGAGGAGACGGCGGCCAACCTGGGGGTCAACATTCCCCTGGCGCGCAATTCGCTGCTCTTCCTCTCGTCGGTCATGACCGGCGGGGCGATCGCGGTCGCAGGGGTGATCGGTTTCGTCGGCCTGGTGGCCCCGCATATCGTCCGCGCTCTGATCGGACCGGATAATCGAAAGCTCGTCCCGATCGCGGGCCTCATGGGGGCGGTCTTCGTCATCTATGCGGACCTCTTCGTCCGGCTGGTCGTCAAGGTGGACCTCAAGGTGGGGGTCCTGACCTCGATGCTGGGGGGGCCTTTTTTCCTGTTCCTGATCGTCCGGCACCGCCGGCGTTTCGAGTATCTTTGAGCAAGAGAGTGGAGGATCCGTGAACCAGAGAGTGGAGCGGCTCGCGCCATGGATGCGCTTCTGACCAACCCGGCCCCCCCGGACGCCTCCTGGGCGGATTACGTCGCGAAGATACAGGCGATCCGATCCGAGATCGGCAAGGTGGTCATCGGCCAGGAAGAGATGATCCGGCTGATGATCCACACCTTCCTTGCCAAGGGGCACGTCCTGCTCGAGGGCGTTCCGGGGCTGGCCAAGAGCCTGGCCGTGGAGACCTTTGCGAAAGTCGTCGGCGGCCGGTTCAACCGCTTTCAATTCACCCCGGACAAGATGCCGGGCGATATCACCGGGACGACGGTCTACAACGAGCACGAGAAGAAGTTCGACTACATCTACGGACCGATTTTCTGCAACATCTTCCTGGCGGACGAGATCAACCGCGCTTCTCCCAAAGTGCAGTCGGCCCTCCTGCAGGCCATGCAGGAGCGGGAGGTGGCCATCGATTGCATGAATTACAAGATTCCGAATCCCTTCATCGTGCTGGCCACCCAGAACCCGATCGAGCAGATCGGCACCTATCCGCTGGCCGAGTCCCAGGTCGATCGATTCATGGTGAAGTACGACGTGGGTTATCCCGACAAGGAAGAAGAAGCCGATCTGATCCGCCGGAAGAACACGGACTTCGAGGAGACGAAGAGCAGCGTGCGGCAGATCGTGACGCCCGCGGACGTGCTCCAGGTCCAGCGGCTCGTGCACGATCAGGTGCGCGTCGGCCGCAAGGTCATGGAGTACATTCTCAACCTGTGCATTTCCACACGGCCCTCACGCACCTACCGGGGCAAGCCCAGGGACTCCGACTTCCACAAGTTCATCCGGCTCGGCGCCTCCCCGCGGGCGACCGAATCTCTGCTGGCGCTCTCCAAGGCGTGCGCCTTCTATCAGGGAAACGAGTTCGTGAGCTTCGAAGACGTGAACCGGTGCGCGGTGCACGTTCTCAGGCACCGCATCCTGCTGACGAGCGCCGCCCTTTCCAATCAGATCAGCTCGGACTGGATCGTGGATGAGATTCTCAAGACGGTTCAAGCCTACTGAGCCCGAAGCCCTAAAGACCGAGCAGGGCCTCCTCTCCAAGAAGGAGCTTCTGGAAATCTTCGTCGAGCACCGCGTCGATTCGCCTTTCCCGGGCGACTGGGAGAGCATTTTCAAAGGGTCCGGATACGAGTTCTGGGGCCTGCGGGAGATCGAGCCGGGCGATTCCGCCAAGAACATCGACTGGAAAGCCACGGCCAGGACCGGCCAATACTACGTGCGGGAGTTCCTGGCCGAGAGCTACTTCAACCTGATGATCCTGTACGACATCAGCCGGTCCATGGCGTTCGGAAGGAAAGAGCTGCTCCAGGCCAACGTCGCGGCTTCCCTGGCCTACTCGGCCATCGCCGCCAACAACGGATGCGGGCTCATCACGTTCGCCGATACGGTCCACGACTATATTCCGCCCAGGATGGGGATGGGGCATTTCCTGCAGATCCTTCTGACCCTCGTCCGATCCGGCCCGGTCGATTGCGCCGGGACCCGCCTGGGCCCGCCGTTGACCAAGCTGGTCAACGAGGTGCCCGAGAGCCTGACCTTCATCCTTTCGGATTTCCTGTACCCGTGGGACTGCCCCTTCCATTTTCAGCGGACCCTGCACGGCACCAACAAGCACGAGGTCAAGGCGCTCCAGATCCTGGAGGAGGCGGAGGCGGAGCTGCCCGCAGGTTCCTCCGGAATGATCCTGCTCCGGGACCCGGAGAACCGAGACGAGCTGCTCCTGGATCTCGGCGCGTGGCGGGAGTACAACCGGGAACGGCGGGAACGGCTGGGCGGGCTGCGGGACCAGATGATGCGCGCAGGCATCGATCATCTGGTGCTGAAGCCCGGGGACGACTTCCGCCGGAAGATCAACGCCTTTGTCAGGAAAACCACGCGCTAGGATTTGATGGATGAAGGCCATGCAAAGACGGACAGCTTTTCCCACGTGCTTCCTCTGGCGGACGAGGCGGCGGGCGGTGCTGTTCGCTGCCCTCTGCGCCGTGCTGGCATTGTGGCTTCGAGCCGAGCCGTCCCATGCGGTATCCAGCTTCTCCGCGGGCACCAAGGAAAAAAAGGAGCCGGCCGCGCTGGACCTCGACCAGATCTGGTTCTACGAGAGCGACGGCCGGAAGGTGGTCCCCGATCTGGATCCGTCCTGGCTCTCGGTCGTCTTCCGCGTCGAACCGCCGCAGGTCGAAGGAGGAGGCGTCGAACCGCTGGATCAGCGTGCGCTGGAGGCGAAAACGCGCCGGCTCATCGAGCGGCACGGCGGCTTCGAAGATTTCGTCTGCGACACCAACCTGGTGGAGGAGGGGTGCTTCCTCAAGCTCGATCGGCCTCTGGAAGATGAACAGCTGCTGGAGCGGGTCCGGGAGCTCGACCTGGACGAAGAGGTTCAATACGCCCATCCCGCCCTGAGGCTGCAGGAGCGGACGTACGGCTTCTTCAATGCGATCCGGATCGAATGGAAGACCGGCGTCGAATCGTCCGGGATGGAGGCGCTGCTCGGCCAGGCGGGCGTGTGGCTGGATGGAGAACAGGTGTACCGCGTGGACCTCTTCGGCCTGCCTCTGTTCAAGGCCCTGAACCTCCTGGCGGAAGACATCCACGTGGCCCGGGCCTCGCCGGTGCTCGTGGAGCTCAAGCCTTCCCTGCGCGCCGCGCTCGCGCTGGGCATCCACGGCGCCGGCATCGGAGACAAGATCCCCTTCGTCTTCACCGTCTCGTTCGCAGAGAATATCCAGATCGAGCCCGGCTCCCTTGCGAACCTGTCCCTGAGGCCCGACAACATCCAGAAAGAGCTGTTCGAGATGCAGGTGGATGCGTACGACTACGTGAACGCCGTGCGCACGAGTCCGATCCGGCTCACCGGCTGGCTGAAGCTCTATGCGCCCGGCGAGTTCGTCCTGCCTCCGATCAAGCTGAGATACCTTTGCACGACCTGCTCCAACACCCGGGAGAGGTCCCTCGAGACGGAACGCCTCAGGGTCCGCGTGGCCTCCCTCCTGCCGTCGGACCGGACACGGAATACGCTGCTCGCACCTGACGACCGACTCCAACCGGAGGACAAAGAGGCTTTCTACCGGCGTGCGGCATGGAACCGGATGCTCGTCGCTCTGCCCGCGCTGGGCCTGGCTTTGCTCCTGGCCGGCTGGGTCCTGTTCAGCACCCGCCGGGAGGCGGCAAAGAAGCGCGCCGCCGCCGAAAGGAGCCCGGAAGAGTGGCTCGGCGGACGGCTCGAAGCGCTCCTCGCGACCCGGCCCGGGGCTGCTCACTGGACGTTCGTAGGTGAGGCTGGAACCCTGTTCCGGCAGATCCTCGCCGAGAGGTATGGAAGCGGGGGAAAGGGTGCGGCCGGGGGGACCGGACCGGTCTTCTTCGACTCGATCCGGCGGAACCTCCCGGGCGACATGACGGACGAGGTGCGGGAGATCCTGCTGGAGATCGACCGGGTCATCGCTCTGGAAATGGAAACCTACCCGGGCCTGGATCGATTCGTCGAACGGATGAGGAGGACGGTGTCCTTGCCGAGCAGGCAGCAGGGTTGAGAATCAGGCCGGTCCGGGCGGGTCGAAAACCATGAAGGAGGTTGGGTTCCATTCTCCATGAACGACCTCGCAGTCCAATATCCCTGGGCGTTCCTGCTCCTCGCGCTGATTCCGGCCGTGATCTATGCGAGGAAGAGACTGGAGCGCAGGACCGACTTCTCGGGGATCTTCCTGATTTCGGGGAACCTGCGGCCGGGCGGCGTCCGCAGCACCGGCAGGGACGTCCTTTGCGGCCTGTTCCTGGGCTGTTCGGCCTTCGCCGTGGCGAACATCCAGTACTCCAGCTACTGGCAGAGGACGTACCTGGAATCGAAGTGGATCATGCTCGTCCAGGACCTCTCCGGTTCCATGAACCGGCCGAGCGGAGAAGGGAGGATGACGCTCGGAGACGTCGCTCTGGCGGGAGCCAGGGAGTTCGTCGAGCTCAGGGGGAAGGACGATCTCATCGGGGTGGTGGCTTTCTCGAGCTACGCCAAGCTGGTCTGTCCGCCCACCTTCGATCGGGCCATTCTCAAGAGCAAGCTCGGCATGCTGGGCAAGGAATCCGATTCGCCCGTGTTCCGTCAGCTTTCCGTGGGCGGCGCCACGAACGCCTCCTACGCGTCCTGGGTGGCCCTGTGTGTCTTCTTCATGCTGCTGCCTGAGGAAAGCCAGCTTTCGTTCGAGGAGCTCGACGACTTGCGCTTCGCGCTGCTCGGAAAGACCCTGCGCCAGGTGTCGATCCCCGAGGAGCTGAAGCGGATCAACTTCGGGCACGGCATGGCGCTCGTGGTCTTCACCGACGGCCGGATCGAGCCCAACAAGAGCGAGGAGGACGTGCGCAAGGGGATCCCCAACTTCGTCAACGTTCTGGGCTTGACCAGACAGCTCGGCGTCAGGGTCTATCTCATCTCGGTCACGGGTGAGGTCAACCGGGAGATCGAGTCGGCTTTCGAGGACGGGGAGCCCGACCGGCGGACCGGGCAGATCTTCTACATGTCGGGTCGCTTCGACCGGAACACCATCGAGGAAGTCTACCGGCGGATCGACGACATGGAGAAGAACAGGCTGCTGACCCAACTGAACAAGAGAAAACGGGATACCCGGTGGATGTTCGCCCTGGCCGCCCTGTGCTCCCTTTGTGTGTTCGGCCTGCTGGAGGTGATACCCCGGTACCGGCGGATAGGATGAAAGGTGGCGGCATGAAGAAGATGATTCGTTTGGGGCTTCCCCTTCTTGCGGCGGTCACTCTGGCCGCTGTGGGCGTCCATGGCCTGGTCGGATTCGTCGAGGCCCGAAACCTGGCGGCTCGGAGCCGGCAGGCCAGGTTGGAGGTCGAGCGGGCGGACGCCCTGGCGGACCCCCTGGAGGCCATAGAGCGGTACAAGAGCATCGAGCCTTCCGCTCCGGAGATCGAGTTGCGAATCCTCCAGAGGCAATGGGCCGTGACGCTCGAGCTCCTCCGCCAGGTGCGCCGGATGCGTCACAACCCGCTTCTGGAGACCGACCTGGCCGCGCTCTACGGTCGCCTGCGGGACCATCTGGAAGAGATGCAGGATCGTTCTGCCACCCTGCTGGCCGAGGGCGCCGGGCTCTCTCCCGAGGTGGCCTGGAGAGCTTACAACCTGCAGGGCGCGGCGAAGCTGGTGTCCGCCTACACGGTCGTGGAGACCGAGAGGAACTACAAGAAGGTGGCGGCCATGTTGCGCGAGGCCATCTCCCACCTCAAGGCGGCCATCGAAGCCGTGGACAAGGGACCTTCGTCGGGGCTGGAAAGGAGCATCCCGCGCTGGAACATGGAGCTGCTCCACGCGGAGCAGATGGTGGAACGGTTCCAGCTTGCGGAGACGGACGTACAGAGGCAGCTGGACCTCCGGGACAACCTGGAGGCGATCCTGCCCGGACAGGGCGGCTATGCGCCCGGCGAGCCGGTGGACAGGAAGATCCGCAAGTAGGGCAAGACTCCGATGGGTCTGGAAAACCCGGGCTGGTTGTGGTTGTTGGGCATCATCCCCATGTTCCTCTGCCTGTCGGCAGGGTCGTGGAGGCGCTCGAGCCGCTGGCTCGCCGCCTTTTCGCATGAAAGAAGGCGGCCGGCCCGAGCCGCACTGAGCATTCTCTCCCTCTGCCTCTCCCTCGCAGCAGCGGTCCTGGCCCTCGCAGGGACCAAGATGCAGGTGGACAGGACGGTCTTCAATCGGAGCGGCATCGATCTGTGCATCGGGATCGATGTCTCCAAATCCATGCTGGCCGAGGACGTGGTCCTGCCCCCGGACGGAAAGGGCCTCTTCCGGCTGCCGAACCGGCTGAACCGGGCCAGGGGTTTCTGCCTGGACCTCGTTTCGGAGCTGCAGGGCGAGCGGGTCGGCCTCTTCATGTTCGCCAACCGGGGCGTCGAGCTCGTTCCGTTCACCCGCGACTACGGCTATTTCCGGTACATGCTCCGGTACGTGAACGATACCGAGATCACCACCTCCGGAAGCGACCTGGGAGAGGCCGTCCTCACGGGTCTCGCCATGCTGGAAAGCGTCGGGCGGCAGGATGTGAAGCGTATGGTCCTGCTCTCGGACGGGGAGGACATCAGCCTGGACACGTCCTCCCTGTACGAATCGGCCCGACTGGCTGCCAGCCATGGGGTCAGGATCTATACCGCGGCGGTCGGGACCGGCCGGCCGGTCCTGATCCCGATCCGCGACGCAGAGGGTGTTTCGGTCGTCGGCCACTACCTGGACGAGGAGGGTTCCTATCTGCGAACCCGTCTCGTTCCCGAAACCCTGGAGAGGATCGCGCAGACGACCGGGGGAGGGTTCCTCCGGGTCGATCAAGAGGATGCGACGAAGAAGCTGATGGACTCCCTGCTGTCGGACGCCAGGCAGCTCGAACAGACCCGGAGCGTCGAGCGGACGTGGATCGATCTGTCACCCTGGTTGCTCGCTTCGGGCATGGGGTTCTTCATTCTGGGGATCCTCGTGAAGGGCTGATCTTCACTCGCCGAGCGATTGTCGCCGGCGTACGGGAAGGAGGCTCGAGGGAGTCACCGCGCGCGCGAGCCGGAGCGGCGCTGCGGCCTTTCCCCGGGAGAAATAGATTGAGTTGGTGCCGGCTAATGCTTATGATAGGGCGACTTAGGAGAGAAGCTGCGGAAGGTGGATGGATGCGCGAGCCCACGGAATGGACCGGAAACCACATTCACAAGGAGGAGGAAAGATGAAGAAGGGGTTGCTGTTCATCGTCTTGTTCGCGGCTGTGTGTATGATGGTCATGGGGTTGCAGGCCTGCAAGCAGAAGAGCCCGGAGCAGACGGAAGGTACTGCCGAGCAGGCTGCACCGGCCGAGGGAGGTGCGCCGGCCGAGCAGGCCGCGCCGGACGAACAGGCCGCACCTGCCAAGGAGACGATCCGGATCACCTGCTGGGCCGGTTATGCAGAGCCGTTTGCCGAAGGCTTCAAGACCCTGGTGAAGGACAAGTTCAAGACCGACCTCGAAATCCAGATCTATAATCCTACGGACCAGGACGAGTTCTTCATGGCGGCCAAGAACGGCACCGCAGACCTCATCTCCCCGCCTGCGGACCTAGCCAAGACGCCCCGATTCTACATGTTCAACGAGGGCAGCTTTTACCTCCAGGAAGTGGACCTCGGGAACATCCCCAATTCACAGAATATGCTGCCCTTCTTCAAAGAGGATCAGTCTGTCATGGTGGACGGCAAGCGGTACGGCCTTCCTTACAACTGCGGTCCCTATGGACTGGACTACAACACGGAGGTCGTGAAGGAGGCGCCCACCAGCTGGAACGTGCTCTGGGACCCGCAGTATGCAGGCAAGTACACGGTCAACAACAACTTCCCGAAATGCAACGTCTGGATCACGGCCTTGTCGCTCGGCTACGGCTATGACGACATCTTCGACATTCAGAAGCTCGACCGTGCCAAGACCCAGGAGAAGCTGAACGTGCTGGCCAAGGGCGCGAAGAGTCTCTGGGACGGCTCCGCCAATCCGGACGAGTTCCCCGAGCTGGCCCTGGCGACCGACTGGGGGTTCGCGGCCGCTGCAGCCAACAAGAAAGGCGGCAAGTGGCTCATCGCGAGCCCCAAGGAAGGCGGCACGGCCTGGATCGACCTCTGGTGCATCACCACCGCAGCCAAGGGCACGAAGAAGCGTCTGTGCGAGGAATGGATCAACTACCAGCTGTCGCCCGAGATCCAGGCCGAGGTGGTGAAGCAGCAGGGTGTGTCGCCCGTCGTGAACAACGCGGCGTCTCTGCTGACGCCCGAGGAAGTCAAGCTGTTCCACGTGGGGGCCCAGGACTACTTCAAGACCGTCGCCATCTGGCGCGTGATGAGCGAGGAAACCGAGAAGGCCTTTGGCGAGATGTGGGAGGAAGCCAAGAAGCAGAGGGCCGAGTAAGACCTCGGAAACCGGAAGACCACAAAGGGGCAGGCCTGGGCGGCTGCCCCTTTTTTTCTTCGTCCAGCCCGGGCGGGTGGGCATAAGCCCCCACCCCCCCCCCCCCGAGCAGCAAACCCCCCC
>JBFLZG010000005.1:37996-95849 GCA_040756235.1 bacterium
CGGGCGTATGGCCATACGCCCCTACCCCAGGCGAGCGGAGACTCAAGCCACCCGGACGGCGATCCGGCACCTTGGGGAGCCCGCCGGGATGGACTCCAGGACCTCCAGCTCTCCTCCGAGGAGCTTCACGTACGCGCGGTCGAGATCCATGCAGGCGTCGCACACGCCTTTCTCTTCCGGGCGGTGGAAGCCGTAGGGACAGGCCTGGACCTGGAACTCGAATTCCCTCTCTCCTTCCCGGGTGATGTCCGGCTGGATCCCGGCCATGGCCAGGAACTTGAGCCATTCGGATTTCACGCCTTCCAGGGTCGTGCTGCGTCTTCCCCCCAGGAGGGGTGCATGGAACGCCAGCTTCGCCGCAAGACGGCTCTGCCCGCGTACCACCCTGTCCCCGATTCCCGGCACACGATACAGCAGGTAATTCAGTTTCCCCACCATCGGAAGCACTCTTCCCGCCATCTGCCCGCCCTCCTCTGGCCCGAGTTGTCGTTCCCGCGCGCAGTAGAAACCTGCAAAATTCTAACAAATCGGTAGGGGCCGATAAAGCGCAATCCTTGCGGCCGTGCGCGACGGGCCCACCTGCGGGCAGGCAGATGTTGCTTCCTCGCGGCCCTGCGTCTATGATGAAGCGCCTTCGCTCCGGACATTCTCGCGCCATACACGAACAGGAAGGGACCGTGAGGATGGGAAAAGAAAAGAAGCGGCCAGGCCACGGCTTCGGAGTGCGGCTCCGCCATTTGCGCACGCGCAGGGCCCTGAGCGTGGATCAGCTGAGCGAGCAGACGGGGCTCAAGGCGGACTATCTGGAAAGACTCGAAAACCAGGAAGAGATTCCTTCCGTGTCCACGATCCTGCAGATCAGCCGGGCCCTTTCCCTGGACGCCGGGGACTTCCTGAAGCCGGACGAGCAGGACGCCAAGGAACGAAAACGCGCGGAGACCTACGAGAAGCGGACCCGCTCCTATGCTTACAAGACGCTCTCGCCCGGGGCGCACAAGAAGCACTTGAAGGCGTTCCTGGTGACGATCGACCCCAGGCAGGACCATGAGAAGGTCGGGTATCGCCACGAGGGTGAGGAGTTCGTGTATGTCCTCAGAGGACAGGTGGAGATTCGAGTCGGCGGCAAGTCGCACTCTCTCAGGCGGGGGGGCACCCTCCATTTCGACTCCATCAAGCCCCATACATTGCGCAACCCCTCGGATGAGAAGACCGAGCTGATCGTCGTCCTCTACACGCCCTGAAGCGACATCGTTGCAGGAATGGGTATTTTTCACCTGACTGTGAGGAGGGTGTCGAAAGACACCCTGTTGAAGAGGCTGCCGAGAAATGGCCAGATGCAAGGCGCGCGAAAACCCGAGGAATGAGGCGTACACGAGGAGTCACAGTGGACCCCGGCCTTTCGCCGGGGCAGGCTCCCCCAGCCTCCATGCCCGGTGAGCGCAACGCCGCAGATGGCCGTTTCTCGACAGCCTCTGTGAGGAGGGGCGGGGCCATGTCGTGGATATTGACCGAAGAGCAGCGAATGATCCAGATGATGGTGCGGGAATTCGCCCGCAAGGAGATCGAGCCGCGAGCCGCCGAGAACGATCGGACGGGAAAGTTCCCCGCTGACGTGATCTCGAAGATGGGCGAGCTCGGTCTCATGGGCATGATGGTTCCCGCTTCCTACGGAGGCGCCGAGGTCGGGGCGGTGGCTTACTCCGTAGCTTTGCAGGAGATCGCTTACGCCTGCGCATCGACGGCAATCACCATGAGCGTGACGAATCTGTGCTGCGAGCCGATCGTCCATTTCGGCTCCGACGACCAGAAGAGAAGGTGGCTGCCTCCTGTGGCCGGCGGCGACAGCCTCGGCGCCTTTGCCCTGACCGAGTCGGAAGCCGGATCGGACCCTGGAAACATGCGGACCGTGGCCAAGAGGAAAGGGGACGACTACCGGATCTCGGGGACCAAGGTCTTCATCACGAACGGGGGGCACGCGGGTACTTTCATCCTGATGGCCCGAACCCAGGAGGGGGGCGGGAACAAGGGCCTGACCGCATTTCTGGTCTCCAAGGATGCGCCAGGGCTTCAGATCGGGGCCGAGGAACAGAAGATGGGCCTGAGGGCCTCCAACACGGTGGAGCTCATCCTGGACGACTGCATCGTCCCCGCGGAACAGCGGCTGGGGGAGGAAGGGCAGGGCTTCATCGTCGCCATGGTGGCCTTGGACAGCGGCAGGATCGGAGTGGCGTCACAAGCGATGGGGATCGCTCAGGCCTGCCTGGACGAGGCCGTCCGTTACAGCAAAGAGCGCAAGCAGTTCGGCCGCTACCTGTCCGGTTTCCAGGCCATTGCCTGGATGATCGCCGACATGACCACCGAGCTGGAGGCCGCACGGCTGCTGACCTGGCAGGCGGCCCGCAAGAAAGACCTGGGCCTGCCCTTCACCCAGGACGCCTCGATGGCCAAGCTCTATGCCTCGGAAATGGTGAACCGGGCCGCCTATCACGCCTTGCAGATCCACGGCGGATACGGGTACACCAAGCACTTCAAGGTGGAGCGGCTCTACCGCGACGCCCGGGTCACCACCCTCTACGAGGGGACCTCCGAGGTGCAGAGGATCGTCATCTCCCGCGAGGCCCTGCGCAGCGCGTAGGGGCGAAAGATGTTTCGCCCCTACGCGCTGCCTACCCGTGGATGCTGCGGCGGTCCACAGCCAGCGCCGCCTCCTTCAGGGCTTCGGACAGGGTCGGGTGTGCGTGGGTTGTGCGGGCGAGGTCTTCCGAGCTCGCGTGGAATTCCAAGGCCAGGACCGCTTCGGCGATCAGCTCCGAGGCGCGCGGCCCGACGATGTGGACGCCCAGCAGGCGGTCGGTTTCCGCGTGGGAGACGAGCTTGACCATGCCCTCGTCTTCGCCCAGGCACCTGGCGCGGCCGTTTGCCTTGAAATAGCATCGGCCCGTTCTGCAAGGCAGCCCCTGAGCCTTGGCCTCCTCCTCCGTCAGTCCGACCTGGGCCAGCTCCGGCGCGGTGTAAACGATGCTGGGGATCGTCTCGTAGTTCACATGGCCGCTTCGGCCGGAGAGGGTCTCGGCGACCGCGATCCCCTCCTCCTCGGCCTTGTGGGCGAGCATCGGGCCGCGGATCAGGTCGCCGATGGCGTACACGCCCGGCACGCCGGTCCGAAAGGCGCCGTCCACCTCGATCCTGCCTGTGCGGTCCAGCCGGACCCTCGATTCCTGGAGGCCGAGACGCTGCGTGGCGGGCCGCCGGCCGACCGCAACGAGGACCTTGTCGCATTCCAGTGCTTCCGGCTGCTCGTCCCGGCCGGCGACGGTCAGATGCAGGCGGTCCTCTCTGACTTCCGCTCCCTGCACCTGGCAGCCCAGGCGCAGCTCGAGCCCCTGCCGGATGAGGGAGCGCTCCAGGGCCTTGGCGACCTGGCGGTCCGCGAACGGCACGACGTGGGGAAGCATCTCGACGACCGTGACCTTTGCCCCCAAACGGCGCCACACGCTGCCCAGCTCCAGGCCTACCGCGCCCGCTCCGACGACGACCAGATGGTCGGGGACCTTGTTCAGCGAGAGCGTCTCGGTCGAGCTCAGGACGTAGTGCCCGTCGAAAGGAAGTGACGGAATCTCCGCGGGCAGGCTGCCCGCGGCGAGCACGATGTGCTTCGCGCGGATCTCCTGCGCCTGTCCGTTCCGGACCACGCCCACCCGGCCCTCACCAGCCAGCGCACCCCGCCCGTTCACCACCTTGACCCTGTTCTTCTTCATGAGCAGCGCGATGCCTTCGGTGAGCTGCCGGACGACCTGGTCCTTGCGCGCCATCATCCGCCCCAGATCCAGCTCCGTGCGGGCGGCGACGATTCCATGCTCCTGCAAGCCGTTTGCGGAGCGCTGGAACAGCTCGCTCGACTCCAGGAGCGCCTTGGAGGGGATGCATCCCACATTGAGACAGGTCCCCCCCAGCCTGGATTCCTGCTCGATCAGCGCCACCTTCATTCCGAGCTGCGCGGCTCGAATCGCCGCCACGTACCCGCCGGGACCGGCGCCGATGACGGCCAAATCGAAAGCTCCCCCCGTATCCATGACTCACACCTCCAATAGCATTCGTTCCGGATCCTCGACGCACTGGACGATGCGCTTGAGGAAGGTGACGGCTTCGCGGCCGTCGATCAACCGGTGGTCGTAGGACAAGGCAAGGTACATCATCGGCCGGACGACGATCGCGTCGTCGACCACGACCGGCCGCTTCTTGATCGCGTGCATGCCCAGGATGCTGCTTTGGGGCGGGTTCAGGATGGGCGTGCTCATGAGGGAGCCGAAGACGCCGCCGTTCGAGATCGTGAAAACGCCGCCGGTCAGGTCGGAAAGGGTGATAGACCTCGAACGGACCTTTCGTTCCAGCTCGACGATGGCCATTTCGATTCCGGCAAAGCCGAGCTTGTCGGCGTCCCGGATCACGGGGACGACAAGCCCCCGGTCGGAGCTGATCGCCACGCCGATGTCATAGTAATGGTTTTCCACGATCTCATCACCCTGGATCTGGGCGTTCACCTCGGGCATCGACTTCAAGGCATCGACGGACGCCTTGACGAAAAAGGACATCAACCCGAGACCGATGTTGTAGCGCTCCCGGAAGAGCTGCCTGTGCTTCTGCCGCCAGGCCAGCACGTTGGTCATGTCCGCTTCGTTGAAGGTGGTCAGGATGGCGGCGGTCTGCTGGGCCATGACCAGCCGTTCCGCGATGCGCTGTCGCAAGGGGCTCATGGGCTTGCGGGTCTGGCGTTCCGTCACCGGCGCTGGCTCGGCAGGGAGCGGAGTCGGCGCCTCCGCCTCCGGCGCCCCCTCGGGCGGCGGAGGAACGGCCGGGGGCCGGGCCTTCTCGAGCGGGCTGGTCTGCACCTGACGGACGACGTCCTCCTTGGTAATGCGGCCTCCCCTGCCTGTGCCGGAGATCGTCCTCGGGTCGATCTGGTACTCCTCGAGCATTCTTCTCGCAGAGGGGGACAAGGCCTCACCTTCCGTCTTGGCGCCGAGCTTGGACCGGGCCTGGGCGAGGCCGGCCGGCGGCGAGAGCGGCGGGCCCTGGGTCCGGCTGATCGGCGTTTCCGGCCTGCGGCCCTGCGGCTCCTTCGCAGCAGGCTCCGGGAAGGAGAGGGAAGGGGGAGGCACGGGACGGACCGGTGCCTCGGGCTGCTCCGGCTCCTGCCCGGCAGGCGCCGGCCGAATCGGCTGCTGCTTCGGCGCCGGGCCGGCCGCGGGCCTGGCGGCCGCGGTGTCGATCCTGGCCACGACTTGGCCGACCTTCACCCGCTCCCCGCCCGGCACCAGGATCTCGAGCTTGCCCGCGCTTTCTGCCTGGACCGTGAGCGTGACCTTGTCCGTTTCCAGCTCGAACAAGGGATCGTCGATCTCGACGAAGTCCCCCGACTGCTTGAACCACTCGACCAGAGTCCCTTCCGTGATCGACTCACCCACCTCCGGCACCTTGACGTCAGCGAGCATCTTCTGGCCCCCTTGCAGGTGAAAGCTTAAGAAAATGGTAAGGGTCAAAGGGTAAAGGGCAAAGGTCAGGTCACAGGGCAAAAGCAAAGGAGAAAGGGTCGAGGAGGGGGAAAGCTTCTTTTCTTCTTTCCCCTTTCACCTTCTACCTCTTGCCTTCAGCTTTCCTTCCTGTGACTGGGTCAGAGCGGCACGGACGAGCTGCTCCTGCTCCTGTTTGTGGATCTTGAGAGAGCCGGTCGCCGGGCTTGCGCTGGCAGGCCGCCCCACGTAAAGAATCCGGCGGCCCGGGAACAGATCCAGAAGCCTCGGAAACATGAAAGACCATCCGCCTCGGTTCTTCGACTCCTCCTGGGCCCAGACGATCTCTTCCGCATCCGCGTACTTCTGCCGGATCCGCTCCATCTCGGATTCGGGAAAAGGGTAGAACTGCTCGATCCGGACCAGGGCCGCGTCGTGGACCCTTTCGACTTCGCGGAACTCCAGAAGATCGTAGAAAACCTTGCCGCTGCAAAGCACCAGGCGGTGCGGCCGTTGCGGAGGCGAAGGATCGTCCAGGACCTCACGGAAGCCATCCGACCCGGTCAACAGCTCCTCCACCCCGGAGACCACGAGGGGATGGCGGAGGAGGCTCTTGGGAGCCATAAGGATCAGGGGCCTGCGGAAATTCCGCTTCATCTGCCTCCGCAGCGCATGGAAATACTGGGCCGGGGTGGTCAGGTTGCAGACCTGGATGTTGTCCTCGGCACACGCGGCCAGATAGCGCTCGAGGTAGGCATTGGAGTGCTCGGGCCCCTGGCCTTCGTAGCCGTGGGGCAGCAGCATGACCAGCCCGCAGGTCCGCTGCCACTTCGACTCGGAGCTCACGATGAACTGGTCGATGATGACTTGGGCCCCGTTGGCAAAATCGCCGAACTGGGCCTCCCAAAGGACGAGCGACCGGGGCTCGGACAGGGCAAAGCCGTATTCGAACCCGAGCACCGCGGCTTCGGAGAGCAGGCTGTTGTAAACGCAGAAGCTGGGTTGTCCGGGCCGGATCTGATTGAGCGGGATATACGGCTCCTGGGTGTTCATGTCGTGCCAGATGGCATGGCGCTGCGAAAAAGTCCCTCGCGCCACGTCCTCCCCGCTCAACCGCACCGACGTGCCCTCCCGGAGCAAGGTGCCGAAGGCCAGCATCTCCGCAAAGGGCCAGGCGATCGCACCTCGCTCGCGGACGCTCTTCATGTACTCCGGAAGCTTGCGCGCCACTTTCGGATTCAGGGCAAATCCGTCGGGTATCGTGGTCAGGGCGCGCGCGACCTCCACCAGAGCGGCGTGGTCCACGCCGGTCTCCACCCGCTCATGGGAATAAGGGTTGTCGAGCCCTTCCCAGAGCGCTTCGAAAGCCTGGACCTCGAGATCCGGGTTCTTGACCTTCACGTACTCGTAGGCCTGCATGAGGCTCGCCTTGAACTCCGCCGCGACCTTCTCCCCTTGGTCGGGCGTCAAGTCGCCGCTCTCGATCAGGCGCTGCATGTAGAGCCTGCGGACCGAAGGCCGGTCCTTGATCTTCCGGTAGAGGACCGGCTGGGTATAGGCGGGTTCGTCGCCTTCATTGTGCCCGTGCCGGCGGTAGCAGATGATGTCCACGACCACGTCCTTGCCGAACTCCTGGCGGAACAGCAGCGCCAGCTCGCAGACGTAGACGACGGCTTCGGGGTCGTCCCCGTTCACGTGAAAGATGGGGGCCTCGATCATCTTGGCGACGTCGGTCGAATAATAGGTGGAGCGGCAGTCCCGGGGAACGGTCGTGAACCCGATCTGATTGTTGATGATGAGATGGACGGTCCCGCCCGTGCGGTAGCCGTCGAGCTGCGACAGGTTCAAAGTTTCGGCGACCAGTCCCTGGCCCGAGAAGGCGGCGTCGCCGTGGATCAGCAGGGGGACCACTTTCCTCCGCTGCTCCGTGTCTCTGCGCTGGATCTGCTTGGCGCGGACGCGGCCTTCCACCACCGGATCGACCGCCTCCAGATGGCTCGGATTCGATGCGAGGCTGATGTGCAGGACGTGCCCCTTCGCATTCACATGGTCCGAAGTGTAGCCCCGGTGGTACTTGACGTCTCCGTCGCCGGCCACGGAATCGGGCAGGTAGTTCCCTTCGAACTCGGAGAAGATGGTGGAATACGACTGGTGCAGGATGTTGGCGAGCACGTTCAACCGCCCCCGGTGGGCCATGCCGATGGCGATCTCCTCGATGCCCACTTCCGGCGCCAGCTCCACGATCGCGTCCAGCCCGGCGATCACCGATTCCGAGCCTTCGAGCGAAAACCGCTTCTGGCCCAGGTAGCGGCCGTGAGTGAACGTCTCGAACAGCTCGGCGTCGTTCAGGCACCGGAGGATCTGCATCTTGCGGTCGCGGCTGAAGCTCGGACTGTTGCGGATCGGTTCCATCCGGGACTGGAGCCAGCGCCGCACGGCCACGTCCTGGATGTGCAGGTACTCGACCCCGATCGACCGGCAGTAGGTCTGCCGGAGAATGCCCAGGATCTCGCCCAGCGGCGCCCGCTGGGGACCGCCCAGATGGCCCGTGTCGAAGACGCGGTCGAGGTCCTTGTCCGTGAAGCCGAACTTTTCCAGTTCCAGCTCCGGATGACTCGTGATGTTGTTGCCGAGCGGATCGAGTTGGGCGATGATATGCCCCTGGCTGCGGTAGGCGTAGATCAGGCTCGCCACTCGGGACTGGGCCCGCGCCTGCTCGGCCGCCACGCAGTGGCGCGGGCACATGGCCATTTCGAATCCCTGGAAGAAGACCTGCCATTCCGGGCTCACCGCGGTTTCGTCTTCCTTCCACCGCTCGTACAGGGCTTCGACGAACCGGTAGCTCGCCAGAGCGGCCGTGGAACCGGACGATTCTTTGTCCAGACGTTGTACGGACAAAGTTCTTTACCTCCATGCAAGCGTCGTTGAAACGGTTCCGCGGGGCCGGGTAAACGCTCCACGGGAGCGTTTCTTTATCGGAATTGTTTGTTATCAAAAGTTTACGGGATCCGGCTCGACGCGGCAACTCGACGCGGCACCGGGCGGGCGGCGCCCCGGGCCTAAAGATCTCCACGACGGGCATGAGGAGCCTGGGCGGGAGGCAGGCCCAGGGCCGATCCCGTGCAGCCAATCGTTGACAATTTAAGATGTAACATATAAAGTTAGCCAAGACAAACTTTCGTGCGCATCCCATGCCCAAACAAGAGCTGAGCCCCAACCTGGAAGACTATCTCGAAACGATTTACGAGCTGTGCCAACAGGACGGCATCGCCCGCGTCAAGGACATCGCAGCCCGGCTGTCGGTCACCAACCCCAGCGCGGTCGGCGCGATCAAGGCCCTGAAACGACGGGACTTGGTCAGCCAGGAGCGCTACGGGTACGTCCGCCTCACGCTGCCCGGGCAGGAGCAGGGGGCGGCCATCCTCCACAAGCACGGGGTGCTCACCAACTTTCTGGAGAACGTCCTCGGTCTCGACGCTGAGACCGCCTCTCAGGATGCCTGCAGGCTCGAGCATGCAGCCAGTCCGGAAACGGTGCGGCGCCTCTTGGCCTTCGCTGAATTCGTCAAGGACAAGCGGGACGGCTCCCTGGGATGGCACGAGGCTTTCCGGCTCTTCTACAGGAAGCGCACAGGCATAAGGAAGGCATGATCACGACGCTGGAGCGGCTCAGGAACGGCAGGCAGGGCCTGGTCCTCGAAATCAGGGGAGGGAAGGCCCTGCGCCAGCGACTGGCCCGACTCGGCGTGCACCCGGGCGACAGGGTGCGGGTCATCCGGATCGGTTCCTTCGGGGGGCCGGTGCTGATCGACATCCATGGCGCCGAGGTGGCGATCGGCAGGGGGATGGCCCAGAAGATCGAGCTGGAGGTTTCGGAGCACGCATGAGAGTGGCCCTGGTCGGTCAACCCAACTGCGGCAAGAGCACGCTCTTCAACAGTGTCGCAGGCTACAAGGCCATCGCTTCGAACTTCCCCGGCACCAGCGTCGATCTGACCGTGAGCCGGGTCAGTCTCAACGGCCTGAGCTTCGACTTGGTGGACCTGCCCGGCATCTATTCTCTTTCTTCCGTCGAGCCGGACGAGCTGGTGGCCCGCGACTACCTGCTCAAGATGAAGCCGGACGCCGTCATCAACATCCTGGACGCATCGCTGCTCGGCCGCAGCCTGGAGCTGACCCTGGAGCTCTTGGAGCTGAAGGTCCCCTTGATCGTCTGCCTGAACATGATGGACGAAGCCGAGCGCAAGGGAATCCGGATCGACGTGCGCCACCTCGAAGAGGACCTTGGCGTGCCGACGGTGCCCACGATCGCCTCTCGCGGCCAGGGGATCCCCGAGCTCTTCGAAGCAACCGTCCGAACGGCCACGGCACAGCAGGCGGGGAGAAGCTTCTATCGGAGCCGGGACGTCGAGAATGCAGTGGCCGAGCTGAGCTTCCTGATCGGAGAGAAGACGGCGGCCGAGCTGGGCGTGCCGTCCCGACTGCTCGGTTTGAAGCTGCTCGAAGGTGACGAAGACTTTCAGCGCAGGGTCCGGTCCAGGAGACCGGAGGTGCTGCCCGAGGTCGAGCGGCTCCAGGAGAGCCTCTCCTACTACCGGGGCCGCCCCGCGGACGTGGTCCTTTCCTCCGAACGCCATTCACTCGCCCTGAACCTCCTCGAGCATGTCACCGAGGTGAAGCCGCGCGTCAAGCCGGGCTTCCTCGAAAGGCTCGACAGCTATCTGCTGCACCCGATCCTCGGCTACCTGATCCTCGGGCTCATCCTGTTCGGGTTCTTCAATGCCGTCTTCGGGCTCGGGCGGCTCGTCGAGCAGCCCGTGCTCTCCTGGTTCGGCCAGCTCTCCGAGATCCTCCGGAGCCGGCTGGACCAGACCTCTCTGGGCTTCACTCTCGCGGAGGGGCTGATCCAGGGCTTCTCGGGCGGCATCGGAATCGTGCTGCCCTATCTCGTGCCGTTCCTGCTGGGCCTTTCTCTGCTCGAGGACATCGGCTATCTTCCGAGGGCCGCCTTCCTCATGGACACGATCATGCACCGGATCGGCCTCCACGGGAAAGCGGTCATTCCCATGGTCCTGGGATACGGCTGCAACGTGCCGGCCATCATGTCCACGCGCACCCTCGGGAGCACCCGGGACCGCTTCATCACGGCCGTCCTGGTGACGTTCGTCCCCTGCGCCGCCCGCACCACGATCATCTTCTCCCTCGTGGCCTTCTACCTGGGGCCGAGCGCCGCCCTCTTCCTCTACCTCCTGAACCTCGTCGTGATCGCCGCGGTCGGCAAGCTCCTTTCCATTCTGCGGCCGGAGCTGTCGCCCGGCCTGATCCTGGAGATCCCGAGCTGCCGGCTCCCCCGGCCCCGGGCCGTGGCGAGCAAGATCTGGTTCCGCCTGCGGGAATTCGTCGTCATTGCCTGGCCCATCCTCATCGTCGGCAGCGTGGTGCTGGGACTGCTCGAGCACTTCGATCTCTTCGAGGCGGTGAACCGGTTGTTCGCGCCGTTCACAAGGGGCCTGCTCGGGCTGCCCGCGGAAACGAGCATCACCCTGATCTTCGGCATCCTGCGCAAGGAGCTCACGATCATCATGCTCGTCCAGGCGCTCGGCACGAGCGAGTTCGCCTCGGTCATGTCTCACGGACAGATGATGGTGTTCACGGTGTTCAGCCTCTTCTACATCCCCTGTCTGGCCACGCTCGCCATGCTGCGCGCGGTCATCGGCCTCCGGGGCACCGCGTTCGCGCTCCTTCTCACGACCGCTGTGGCGACCGGCATGGCCCTTCTGGTGCGGTTTGCCTACCTGGCGTTCGGTTGATCGCCGGTCTGGCGGTAGCGGCCGCGGCCCGGCGGCGCGCGGCTTTTCGGCTCCGGGCTGCGTTTCCGGGTGCGTTTGACAGAGCCCGGGGCGCGTGCTATTAAGTGGTTGAAGTTGGCGGGAAATTCCTCTACTTCCGGAGAGTTGCTCCAGCCGACCGCATGCCGGGGCGTAGCGCAGTCTGGTAGCGCACCTGAATGGGGTTCAGGTGGTCGGAGGTTCAAATCCTCTCGCCCCGACCAGTTGCTTCGAGCGATGCAGCAGATCGGTGATGTCGCCGATCTGCTGTTTTTGTCTGGGCGCCCGTGCGGCCTCTTGCCGCCCCCTGCGGTTTCCTTTTTGAAAACGCTCGAGAGCCGAGGCAGAATGGCCGGTGCGCGTGTCGGGTGTCCCGTGGGGGAGTCCCGAAAGAGCCGCACGGAGCACCGGACAATGCCTTGTGAGCACCATCGCGGAGGTCCCATGGAGCCTGTCGAGAGCCCGCCGGCCGGCTTTCGTCTGGTGCGGGAAGACGGGGCGATCGGCTGGATCAGGGATGGCTTTGACTTCCTGCTCGCGGATGGCGGGAGGAGCGGAAGAGTGGAGCCTTGGCCGCGGCCGGCCAGGCCTGACCCGTCTTCTTCTCGGCTCGAGGATGCCGGGCCGTACCGGGGCCGGGGTGAAGTCGTGCGGGTCCCCATCCCCGCCTCCCCCGGAGAGCACGCCCTCGTCCGGCACTACCGCCGGGGAGGCCTGGTGCGCCACCTCCTGAGCGACCAGTATCCGGGCAGGGAGAGGTTCTTCCGGGAGGTCCGGACCACCGAGCGGGCAAGATCACTGGGGATCCCGGCCCCCGAGGTCCTCGGAGTGCGGGCGGAGCGGATCGGATGGGGTTTCTATCGGGGCGATCTCATGACGCGCCAGATCCCGGGCAGCCGGGACCTCGGTGAATACCTCGAGGGTTGTCTCGGCAGCAGCCGGAAACCGCAAGGCCCCTCCCGGGACGAAATCCTCACTGCCGTGGCAGGCCTCCTGCGCTGCATGCACGATCGCGGTCTCGTGCACGCCGACTTGAACGTGAAGAACGTTCTTCTGCGGTTCCGGGCCGGAGCGGTCGACGCCTTCATCATCGATCTGGACCGCGCGCGGCTCGGGGCACCGGTGTGCAAAGCCCTCCGAGTGCAAAACCTCGAGCGGCTCTATCGTTCTCTCGAGAAGCAGGGGCTCCTGGGGCCCGTCGTTACCGACCGCGACGTCTCGAGCTTCATCGGGGCGTACGCGCTGGAGGACTCCGGTCTCGAGAGCAGGCTTCTTCAGCGCCTGCGCCGCGGCTCCGGGACCCTCCGCTGGCACCATTTCTGGTGGCGGCTCGCGGGCGGATCCGGGAAGAGGAGCGGAACGTGAGCCTCCGCAGGGTGCTGCTCATCCGCCTGGGCGCCCTCGGGGACACGATTCTCGCCTCGAGCGCAGCGGGTCTGCTCAGGAGGCACCAGCCAGACGTGGAGATCGATTTGCTGGTCTCCTCGGGTCTCGAGCGGCTCTGTGTCATGGTGCCGGAGGTGTCGGAGGCCTATGGAGTCCCCTTGCGGAAGCTGCCCCCGGCCTGGAACCCCGGGCTCAGAAGGACCCTGCTTCGCTTGAACCGGAAGGGCTACGACTTGGCCTACCTCATGGAGACGAGCCCGCGTTTCCTGCCGCTGCTGCGCTCGATCCGCGCCGACGAGCACCTGGCCCTGGGACAGGGGGCCGAACGGGACGAACCGGCCGAAGGGGTTCCGGCGGCACTCAGGTATCAGAGGCTCCTCTGGGCCGAGGGGATCGCACCGGACCAGGTATGTTATCCGCGGCTCGCGCCGAAGGAGGAGGCCGTGCAAGGCGCCTCGAGGCTTCTGGCGGACCTCGGCCTCGACCCTCGCCGGCCCCTGGTCGGCCTTCACCCCGGGAACAGCTTCCGAGGCCGCAAGAAGTGGAGGCGGTGGCGGCAGAGGGCGGACATCCGCAGCTGGCCCGAGACGCGCTGGGTGGAGCTCGTCCGGGGCCTGGTGCGACTTTGCCCGGAGGCTCAGCTCGTGCTGTTCGGGTCGGCCCAGGACCGTCCGGTCAACGGGCGGGTCCTGAAGGGAGTGGGCCGGGAGCTGCCGGGATGCGCGATCGCAAGCTCTGCCGGCCGCACCGAGAACCTCGCACTGGCGGCGGCCCTCCTCAGCCGCTTCTCGCTGTTCGTGGCGACCGACACCGGCCCGCTGCACATGGCCGCGGCGCTCGGGGTGCCCCTGGTCGGGCTCTATGGCCCGACCCGATACCGGGAGACCGGGCCGTTCACGGATCGGGCCGCTGCCGTGACCGTGCGGAAATCGCTGCCCTGTCAGCCCTGCTACGGTCGTGCCGAGCAGAAAATCTGCCGGCTGAACCGCTGCATGCTGGAGATCCGGGCCGACGAGGTGCTGGAGAAGATCGTGGAGACGAGGGTCCTCGAGCCAAGGTAGCTCAAACACCTAGCCAGCGGCCCACCTCCCGTCGTGTGACCGGGAGGTTGCCGCGGACCTTCGGTCCTCGCAATATCCAAGGTTCCAAGCTTCCACGCTGAACGGGCGAGCGCTCCTTCATTACGGGGACCATGCCATGCGGACGGAACGATGGAAAGCGGAGCAGAAGGCGCGCCTGAACCTCCTCAAGGCCAAGAACTGCGCCCATGCGACCCTGTCGAGCCTCGAAGACGCGTTCGGGTGGAGGGACCCGGTCCTGCTTCGGGCAGCCACGAATTTCGAGGGAGGCGTGGTCGGCTGCGGCGAGACCTGCGGCGTCGTGACCGGCGGCATTCTGGGCATAGGCGCGCTCCTGTCCGCGCGCAGACCGGAGCCGGGAGCGACCCTGGAAGACGCGATCCACAACCTGTCACGGGAGTACCGGCAGTGGTTCGAATCGCGCTTCGGTACGAGCGCGTGCCGTCAGCGGACCGGCGTCGATTTCTGGACCGCCCGCGGCCTCGCCCGCTATTTGCTGCCCGGGGACAAACTGATAAAATGCCTCGGCCACATGGGGGAATCCGTCGGGTATCTGGCGCGCCGGATGCGAAGTGAGCTGCCAGCCGACGGCCGGGGCCCCGGCACCGCGGCTGCACCGGGCGCGGGTCCTGCGGAACCCCACTGCTGTCACACGGTTCTGCGGCGGCTGAGGCCGGATGACCTCACCTCAGGCTCCGCCCTCGGCTGGGCCACGGCCGGGCTGGGCGGAGGCGTGGCGCTCGGCGGTTCGGTTTGCGGCGCGCTCTTGGCCGGGATTCTGGCAGTGGGCCTTCGATTTGGCTACGACCCCAGGTCTCTGGGATTCGCTGAGCTCACGGCCGCCTTCATCCGGGGGCACCGGAATCTCGTCAGACCGCCCCTCGGCACGCCTCCCGGCGAGGTCTTCGCGCGCTCGCGCCGGCTCGCTGCCGGCTTCAGGAGGCGGTTCGGAGGCTTGAGCTGCCTCTCGATCACCGGCCGGACCTTCGCGACGCGGGAAGCCCTGGCCGCTTTCCTGAAGGATCCGGAATCCAAGGATTGTCGGGACGTCATGGCTTGGTGCGAAGGGGAGGCGAGGAGCCTGATCGGTACTTGAGCCAGAAAAGGAACGCGGCCAGAGGACGGCTGGCGGAAGAAGGCCTGCTCCGCGGTCGCCCGAGCCCGTGACCATCATGAAGACCCCGGATACGAACAGAGAGCAGATCCGCATCCGCTACGGGCTGCGCCGCATCCTGCCTTACGCCAGGCCTTACTGGAAGATCATCCTCCTGACCTTCCTGAGCATGATGATCTATTCGATCGGCGTCAACGGCCGGGCCTACCTGATCAAGCCGTTTCTGGAGGAGGTGATCCTGCCGGCCCAGGGGCTGCGGTCGTTCGCCGAGATCCAGCCCGGTGATCTCGCGAACCTGAAACAGGGCCCTTCGCAGGAGCAGAACGAGCAGGAACGGGAGCAGCTCCTGTCGGTGCTCGGCAAGCGGCTGCTCCTGCTGATCGCCGTGGCCTTCGGGGTGGTGGGGCTCATCCCGCTCATGAACTTCGTCAAGGAGTACGCGTCGGCCTACGTGATTCACCGCATGCTCCGGGACCTCCAGTGCGACCTCTGCGACAAGTTCCTGGCCATGCCGCTGTCGTTCCACAACAAGGCCCGCAAGGGAGAGATCTACGCCAGGCTGAACAGCGACGTGTCCAAAGCGAGCATGAGCTTCAAGCTCATCTTCGGGGACCTCATTCAGGAGCCGTTGACCCTGCTCGTGGGGGTCGGCGCCATGTTCTACCTGAGCTGGCAGTTGACGCTGATGATCGCTCTGGCCATGCCGCCCCTGGTGCTCCTGATCATCCGGTTCGGCAGGAAGATCCGCAAGAAGAGCCGCAAGCGGCAGGAGAAGGTCGGAGACCAGGTCGGGTCCATGGTCCAGATGTTCTCGGGCATCAAAGTGGTCAAGGCCTTCCGCACGGAGGCGGCCGAGAGCGAGCGTTTCCGCGAAGTGAGCCAGAGTCTCTTCCGGCGCGAAATGAAGGTGGCCAGGACCCATGCCCTGAGCCGGAGCGTGACCGAGCTGTTCAACAACTTCACCTACATCGTCTTTCTCGCGGTGGGCGTCTACGCCATCCTGAACGCCATGCTCGGCCTCACGCTGCCGGTGCTGGTGGCTTTCCTGGGACTGGCGACCACCCTGTACAAACCGATCAAGAACCTCTCGAGAGCCTACAATGAGGTCTCCGACGCCATGGGAGGCATCGAGAGGGTCTGCGAAGTGCTCGATCTGGAGCCGGACATCAGGGACCGGGAGAACGCCAGGACCCTGGACGAAGTGCGGGAGGGCATTCGCTTCGACCACGTGTACTTCTCCTACGACGGCCAGCAGACGGTCCTCAACGACATCGACCTGGCGATCGGCAAAGGGGAGACCGTGGCCCTGGTCGGCAGGACCGGCGTGGGCAAGACCACGCTCACCGACCTGATCCCCCGCTTCTACGACCCGGTCCGGGGCCGGGTGCTCATCGACGGCGTCGACGTGCGGGAGCTCAGCCGGGACTCGCTCCTCCGGCACATCGCGGTCGTCACCCAGGAGCCGTTTCTGTTCGATACCAGCATCGAGGAGAACATCCGGTACGGAAGGCCGGACGCGAGCGACGAGGAGGTGCGGGAGGCGGCCAGGGCGGCCTACATTCACGACACCGTCGCGTCCCTGCCCGAGGGATACAAGACGAGGGTGGGCGATCGGGGGGCGCGCCTCTCC
Organism: bacterium; assembly: GCA_040756235.1. Taxonomy (GTDB): domain Bacteria; phylum Desulfobacterota; class DSWW01; order DSWW01; family DSWW01; genus JBFLZG01. The sequence goes on from JBFLZG010000005.1 coordinate 54,542, forward strand.
GGCGGCGAGCGCCAGCGGATCACCGTGGCCAGGGCCATCCTGAAGAACCCCTCCATCCTGATCCTGGACGAAGCGACTTCGTCGCTGGACGCCGAGTCCGAGAGCTGGGTGAAGAAGGCCCTTTCCAACCTGATGCGGGGCCGCACGACCGTGGCCATCGCGCACCGGTTATCGACCATCCAGAACGCGGACCGCATCGTGGTGCTGGAGGACGGCCGCATTTCGATGACCGGCCGCCACGACGAGCTCCTGGGGCGGGAGGGCCTCTACCGCGAGCTGTGCGACCTGCAGTACCGCGTGGATTCCAAGCCCGACTCACTGGAAACGAACTGAGCCCTTACGCCGATGCGGACCCCGGAACCCGATCAGGTCGGCTCTAGCGCGCGCATGGCTCTGGTCCATGACTGGCTGACCGGCATGCGCGGAGGCGAGAAGTGCCTGAAGATCTTCTGCGAGATGTTCCCCCGGGCCGATGTCTTCACCCTCTTCCAGGTCTCCGGCGCGGCCGAGCCCGCGGTCGCGGCCCGCGTGGCCGGACGGTCTTTCCTGCAAGCCCTGCCGGGGCTCGGGCGATATTACCGCTACCTGCTCCCGCTGTTCCCTGCCGCCGTGGAGGGGCTCGATCTGACCGGCTATGATCCGGTCGTCAGCATCAGCCATTGCGTGGCCAAAGGCGCTATCGCGGCGCCCGGCGGCCGCCACGTCTGCTACTGTCTCACCCCGATGCGGTACTGCTGGGATCTCTTCCCCCTTTATTTCGGCCGCCCGGACCGGGGCGGGCTGCGGCGATTTCCGGCCGGGCTCGTTGCCCACTACCTTCGCCTCTGGGACGTCGCGGCGTCCAATCGCGTCGACACCTTCGTGGCGGTCTCGAAGTTCGTTGCGGCACGCATCCGCAAGTTCTACCGGAGAACGGCCACCGTCATCTACCCGCCCGTGGACGCGGCGCTCTACCAGCCCAGCGCGGCGCCCCGTGGGGACTACTACCTGTTCGTTGCCGCCGCCGCGCCGAACAAGCGCGTCGACATCGCGCTGGAGGCCTTCTCCCGTCTCGACCGTCCTCTGAAGATCGCCGGCGGCCTGCAAGGCGCGGGCCGGCTGCGCCCGCCCCGCAGCCGCGCCGGCAGGATCGAATGGCTCGGCTGGGTCCCGGACGAGGACCTGGCGGATCTGTACGCGCACTGCCGCGCGCTGGTGTTCCCGGGCATCGAGGACTTCGGCCTGGTTCCCGTGGAGGCTCAGGCTGCGGGAAGGCCGGTGATCGCCTATGCCGGAGGCGGCGTGCTCGAATCGGTGCGCGGGGTGGAGGTGAGCGAGGCTCTCCGGATGGAGCCGGGAGCCTGGAGGGACGGCGGGTTCACCGGGATCTTCTTCCGCCGGCCGACCGCCGACTCGCTGGCCGAAGCGGTCCTGGGATTCGAGCAGGTGGAGGGCCGTTTCGAGCCCGACCGCATCCGGCGCTGGGCCTGCCGCTTCGACCGAGGCTCGTTCGAGCGGAGCTGGAGACGCGTGCTCGCGCCTCGTGCCGCGCGTGCCGCGCCCGTTTGAAATGGCCTTCCTGCTCCACTATACTCGAACGGTCTTCTTTCCCGGCTCCCGGACAAGCTGCTAAAAGGAATTGGCTTCATGGGCATACTCGTCACGGGTGGGGCTGGATTCATCGGCTCTCATCTGCTGGAACGGCTGCTTGCAGAAGGGCACGCCTGCGTCTGCCTGGACAACTTCGATCCGTTCTACGCCGAACCGATCAAGCAAAGAAACCTCGAGGCTTGCCGCAGCTACAAGTCGTTCCGGCTGGTCCGGGCGGATCTGCGGGACGCGGAAGCGTACCGGACCGTCGAGCGCACCATGGAGATCTCCACGATCGTGCACCTGGCGGCACGGGCGGGCGTGCGGCCGTCTCTGGAGCAGCCGCTGCTCTACGGGGACGTGAATCTCAACGGCACCCTGCGGCTGCTCGAGTTCGCCCGTGAAAAGGGCGTGCGGCGCTTCATCTTCGCTTCCTCCTCTTCGGTTTACGGCAACAACGAGAAGGTCCCCTTTCACGAGGACGACCGCGTGGACTGGCCCATTTCCCCCTACGCGGCCACCAAGAAGGCGGGCGAGCTTCTCTGCCACACCTACGCTCACCTGTACGGCATCGCCTGCACCTGCCTTCGTTTCTTCACGGTCTACGGACCGCGCCAGAGGCCGGAGATGGCGATCCACAAGTTCACGCGCAGCATCGATCGCGGAGAGTCGATTCCCTTGTACGGCGACGGCTCATCGCAAAGGGATTACACGTTCATCTCCGACATCCTCCAGGGGGTCCTGGGAGCCATCGAGCGCGTGCAGGGCTACGAGGTCGTGAACCTGGGGGAGTCCAGGACCGTTGCCTTGAGGGAGCTGATCGAACGGATCGAACAGGCCATCGGTAAGAAGGCGCTCATCCGGCGTCTTCCCGAGCAGCCGGGCGACGTGCGCAAGACCTGCGCCGACATCGGAAGGGCCAGGGAGCGGTATGGATACGATCCCCGGGTGCCCATCGAGGAGGGCATCCCGAGGTTCGTGGACTGGTACCGGCGTGAGACGCGGGACGTCCCGGGCTGACGACCGACTCTTGCATGCGGGCACGCCCTGCGCAGTGTCCTTGGGAATAATGAATTCCCTCTCCCCCGTGCACGGGGGAGAGGGTCAGGGTGAGGGGGGAACAGGAGCAGATTCACCCCTCATCCCGACCTTCTCCCCTCGACAAGGTGACAAGATCCACAAGCCCCTTCGAGGGGACAAGGGAGTGCGGGGTGGCCCGCACCAGATGTGCGCTCGTGGGGCTGGGTTCGACGCGGAGCCGAGATGCTTGACGACATCCTTTCCTGCAAGCGTGCCGAGGTGGCAAGGGCCAAGTCCGAACGGCCTCAGGCCGTGCTGGAAAGGATGATCGAGCGGCTCGGCCGGCCGCGCTCCCTGAAGGAGCGCCTCACGTCCGCAGAGGGCCCCCCGCACCGGATCGTGGCGGAGATCAAGAGGGCCTCTCCTTCCCGGGGGCCGCTCCGCCCGGAGCTGGATCCGGCCGACTACGCCGCACGCTACGAGCGCGCGGGCGCTGCGGCCATTTCGGTGCTGACGGACGAGAAGTTCTTCCGGGGCTCCCTGGCCCACCTTGCGGCCGTCCGGGCGTGCGTGAAGATCCCCGTGCTGCGCAAGGACTTCCTCCTGGACGCCTATCAGGCAGTGGAGTCGCGTGCCGCCGGGGCGGACGCGGTCCTCCTCATCGTCCGCGTCCTGGATGATCGCGCGCTCGCATCCCTCCTGGCGGTTTCCCGCAGCCTGGGGATGGAGGCGCTCGTGGAAGTGCACAGCGAGAGCGACCTCGATCGGGCGCTCCGGACGGGCGGCGGGCTCATCGGCATCAACAACCGGGATCTTTCCACCTTCCGCGTGGATCTGGCAGTGACCGAGCGGCTGATGGCGCGGGTCCCGGACGGCATCCCGGTCGTCAGTTGCTCCGGAATCGGAAGTCGCGATGACGTCTCGCGCCTGAAGGCGCTGGGCGTCAAAGGCTTCCTCGTGGGGGAATGCCTGGTCACGGCGGCCGATCCGGAGGCGAAGCTCAGGGAGCTGGCCGGATGACCCGGATCAAGATCTGCGGCATCACCCGATGGGATGACGCCGAGCGGGCCGCAGGGCTGGGGGTCGATGCACTCGGCTTCGTCTTCTGGCCTTCCAGCCCCAGGGCGATCGCGCCCGCAGCCGCCGCAGACATCATCCGGCGGCTGCCGCCTTTCGTGGTGCCGGTAGGCGTTTTCGTGGATGCGCCGCCGGACAGGATTTTCGCCACGATCGAGGCCTGCCGTCTGGGAGCGGTCCAGCTCCACGGGAACGAGGAGCCCGAGCTCTGCGGCCGCATCCCGGTCAAGGTGATCAAGGCTTTCCGGATCAGAGAGAGCACGCTTCCCGAAGAGATCGGGCGGTATGCCGTCGACGCGATCCTCCTCGATACCTTCCGCCCCGGCGTTGCGGGCGGCACCGGCTGCACGTTTCCCTGGGAAGTCGCGCGCCGGGCAAGAGCCTACGGCCGTGTCATCCTGGCCGGAGGCCTGACCCCGGAGAACGTGGGGCAGGCGATCGAGGCGGTGTCCCCCTACGCCGTCGACGTTTCCTCCGGGGTCGAAATCGAGCCGGGGAGAAAAGATCCGGCGCTCATGGCCGCCTTCGTCCGGGAGGTGAGAGACGCGCGTCGCCCTTCCGGCCGTGGCTCGCCATGAGATCCGGGGGCCGCCCTCCCGCGCTCGAGCTCGCTCCTGCCGCACCCCGGGCCCGCGGCGCTGTCTCCACTTTCTGCCTCCTGGCTCTCCTTGCGGCAGGGCTGCTCGTTCCGGGCCGGGCCCTGGCCCAGGAGGGGAACGAGCCGGATGCGAGCACGACGAAGCCGTCGCCTCCTGTCCGGCTCGAGGCCTCGGATCTCACCCTGGACGCCCGCACTTGGACGGCCGTTGCCTCCGGAGACGTCAAGATCTCCTACGAGGAGACCACGCTCAATGCCGACGAGGTCTTCCTGGATCTGGAACACGAGGAAGCGCAGGCCCGCGGCCGGGTGCGGCTCTTGCGCGGAGACGATGTCCTGGAAGCCGATGCCCTCACGTTCCGATGGAAGGAAGAGACCGGCACCATCAGCGCTGGCAGACTCTCCTTCGGAGAAACCGGATATCACATCGAGGGAGAGTACCTGGAGAAGACCGGGCCGGACACGTATCTTCTCGAGGACGGGTCGTTCACGACTTGCCGGTGTCCCTCTCCTGAGGACCGGCTGCCCTGGGTGCTCAAGGCCCGCAAGGCAGAGGTGACGATCGGAGGGATTGCCAAGGTCGAGAAGGCGACCTTCCTGATCGCCAGGGTGCCCGTCCTGTATCTTCCCGCGGCCTACGTGCCGGTCAAGGTCCGCAGGGAAACCGGTCTTCTGCTCCCCCGCATCGGACAGTCCTCCCGGCATGGATTCGAGTTCTCCATCCCGTTCTTCTGGGCGATCAACGCCAGCGCGGACTCGACGATCACCCTGAACGCCATGACCAAGAGAGGGGTGAAACCTGCGGCGGAGCTGCGGTACAGACCCACCCGGACGACCAGCGGGGAGTGGAACCTTGCCGCCTTCCAGGATCTGAAGGTCGACGAGGTCCGCTACGGCGTGACCGGCAGACACGTACAGAGACTGTCCGCCGCCTTTTACGACAAGATGGATGTCAACGTCGTTTCGGACAACGAGTACCTGGAGGATTTTCCGGGAGAGGTGGGGAACGCTTCCGACAGACTCGTGGAGAGCCAAGGGGAGCTGGGGTTCCGACGGGAGGGTTTCCACTCCACCCTGGAAGCCACCTACTCGGACCTGGTCGCCGAAACGGGCGGCCGGCGCGTGCCCCAGCGCGTGCCTCATCTGCACGCGAGCTTTCTTCGCCGACCCGTGGGCTTTCCCTGGCTGCTGGCAGGCTTGAGGTCGAACGCGACTCACTTCCTCACGGAAGAGGGCGACCGCAGAGGGCGCTACGACCTCCTGCCGGAGCTGTCCACCGTTTTTCCCCTCCGGCCCGGCCTGAGCCTGACGGCGCGCGGGGCGATGAGGGAGGTCCTCGCCTGGCAGGACTGGGACGACCGCACCTCCGAGGGTGCGGACAGCCGGACCTTGTTGGAGGCCGGCTCCGCGCTCGAAGCGACCCTGGGCAGGAGCTACCGCTGGCGGACCTACCGCTTGCTGCATCTGGTGCGGCCCCGCCTGCAGTACCAGTGGGTGCGGAAGATCGGAGGAGACCCCTTCCCGGTCGTGCTCGACGGCCTGGACGAGCTGGAGAAAAGGAACTGGCTGACGTACGGCATCGACAGCAGCGTCTGGGGGGGGCCGGAAGGAGGTGCCGGTCTGCCGGTCCTGAACGGGATGCTGGCATCGTTCTCGCTCTCCCAGAGCATCGATCTGGAACGGGATGCCGACGTCTCGCCGAGCCGCAGGCTGTTCTCCGACGTGCTCCTGTCCGCGCGCCTGCGTCCCAGGCCGGCTCTCGGCCTTCTCATGGATCTGCAGGTCGACCCCTATCGGGCCGTCCTGCGCTTTCTCGAGACCGGATTGGGCTACGAGGAGAGCAAGGGCCGGATGGGGTTGCGCGTGAGCTATCTCTACCATCGCGCCCGTCTGGTGGACCCGATCACGCGGGTCGAGCTCTGGGACGCCTACACCCTCCTCTATCGGTTCGCCGGTATCGAGCCTACGGTCCACACCAGGATCGAGGGCCGGCTGCCGGACCAGTGGTCCGCTTCCCTGGACACCCTCTACCTGCTGGAATCCGCCGGGAAGTACGAGAACCGCTTGCTGGTGAAGTATCTGTCCGTCTGTCGGTGCTGGTCCGTGATCTTCGGGGTGCGCCAGACGGTCCGGCCCGACGACGTGAGCTTCTCGGTGCGGGTGCAGCTCGAAGGTCTCGGCGCCCAATTCTAGGCAGGCCGTTGAAAAAGGCCCATCAACTGCGTTGCGCTCATGGTGCATGGAGGTGGGGGGAGCCTGCCCCGGCGAAGGCCGGGGTCCCCTGTGCCTCCCTGTTAGGCCTCATTCCTCAGGATTTGACTCGCGCCGTCCATGGCGCTCGCCCTGCGGGCGCATCATCCTGGCGGATGATGCGCCCAATTCCGCTGTCCTGCGGAATTGTCGCGCGCCTTGCATCTGGACCTTTTTGAACGGCCTGCACATTCTGGGCCTCCCGGCTCGGGCTTGACGGGAGCGGGGGGCATGGCATAATCAGGAAGGTTTTTTTTCGAATTTTGCCAGACTTCACGGGACCTTTTCTTCCCCCGCCCAAGGAATCTGCCTGAGATGACGTACCAGGATGCCTCGATCAAGGTGACTATCCGATGAAATTGCTGGTTACCGGCGGAGCCGGATTCATCGGCTCGAACTTCATCCGAGCCATGAGGGAGACGCATCCGGACTGCGTCATCGTCAACCTCGACCTTCTCACTTACGCCGGCAATCTCGAGAACCTCTCCGGCCTCGAACGCGATCCGGGCTACCGATTCGTAAAAGGCGACGTCGCGGATCGAGCCCTGGTGGGCCGACTGCTCGCCGAGGGAATCGATGCGATCGTGAACTTTGCGGCGGAAAGCCACGTGGACCGCAGCATCGAGGCCCCGCTGGATTTCGTGAGGACGAACGTGATGGGCACCCAGGTCCTGCTGGACGGGGCGCTCCGGCACGGGGTCTCGCGTTTCGTCCAGGTCTCGACCGACGAGGTCTACGGCTCGCTGGGTCGTGAGGGGAAGTTCCGGGAAGAGACCCCCCTGGAGCCCAACAGCCCCTATTCGGCGACGAAAGCGGCTGCGGATCTCCTGGCCAGGGCTTACTGGAAGACTTACGGGCTGCCCGTCTTGGTCACGCGCTGCTCGAACAATTACGGCCCTTATCAGTTCCCGGAGAAGCTGATCCCTCTGTTCATCACCAACGCTCTGGCCGACCAGCCTCTTCCCGTTTACGGGGACGGGCTCTATGTGCGGGACTGGATCTACGTCCGCGACCATTGCGATGCCCTGGACCGGGTGCTCCATGCCGGCGAGCCGGGTGCCGTTTACAACGTCGGCGCCGATCAGGAGAGGACGAATCTCGAGATCACCCGCGTCATCCTGGAGGCACTCGGGAAACCCCCGTCCCTGATCCGGTACGTCAAGGACCGGCCCGGCCACGACCGGCGTTACGCCATCGACAGCTCCAGAATCCGGCGGGAGCTCGGCTGGAGCCCGCGGACCGGCTTCGAAGAGGGGATGAGCCGGACCATCCGCTGGTACCTCGACCACGAGGGCTGGTGGAGGAAGATCAAGACCGGGGAGTACCGAGTCTATTATGAGCGCATGTACGGCCATCGGCTGGATTAGAAGCCGGGCCGGGAACAGATGTTCGTCACGAGGCACAGTCTCTTGAAGATCCTGGTCGCCGGCAGCAAGGGGATGCTGGGAACGGACCTGGTGGAGGTCCTCGGTCTCGCGCATTCGGTCATCGGCGTCGACATCGACGAGTTGGACATCACGGATCGGCAAGCCGTCGAGGAGCGGATCGGGGGCTGGTCGCCCGATCTGGTGATCAATGCGGCGGCCTACACGGACGTGGACGCGAGCGAACGAGAGCCGGCCCTCGCCTTGCGCATCAATGCGGAAGGGGTGGAGAACCTCGCACTGGCGTGCCGCTCCATGGGGGTACGCCTCATTCATCTGAGCACCGATTACGTCTTTGACGGGAAGAAGGCCTCACCGTACGTCGAATCGGATCGGCCCCATCCGATGGGCGCGTACGGGAAGTCCAAATGGGAAGGGGAGCAGAGGGCCCGCCGGATCGAGCCCGAGGTCTGTATCGTGCGGACGGCCTGGCTATACGGCCAGCGGGGTCGCAACTTCGTGCGCTCGATCCTCGAGCAGTCGGAAAAGACCCGGACGCTCCGGGTGGTCCGGGACCAGACCGGCTCGCCCACCTACACGCGGGACCTGGCCCAGGCGCTCAAGGTCGTAGCGGAAAAGCGGCTCGCGGGCGTCTATCACGTGACCAACCAGGGCTCCTGCACCTGGTTCGACTTTGCCCGGAAGATCCTGGAGCTGGCCGGGCGGCAGGATGTGGACGTGGTGCCGATCTCGACCGAGGAGCTCGGCCGATCCGCTCCGCGGCCGTCCCGCTCGGTCCTGGACTGCACGAAGTTCCAGCGGGACTCAGGCCTCGCGCTGCGGGAATGGCCGGAGGCCTTGCGCGCCTGCCTGCTGTCCACACAGGGGGCGTCGAAGAACACCCACTGAAGAGGCTGGTGAGAAATGGCGCGATGCAAGGCGCGCGAAGAAGTCGTCGGTTCTCAGTCTTCAGTTGTCAGCCCCAGGCCCGGAAGACCCGAAAGGATACGGCGGACTTTGGGCATCGGTGTGGCACAAGCCGTCCTTCCTCTCTTGCTGACGGCTGGCAACTGGCGGCTGACAACTCACCCAGGGAGTGAGGGAATCTGCCAATGAAGCGCGTTCTGATCACAGGGGGCGCCGGGTTCATCGGGTCGTATCTGTGCGAGCGGTTCCTGGAGGAGGGATGTGAAGTCATCTGCATGGACAACCTCCTGACCGGTTCGCTGGACAACATCGCACGGCTCTTCGAGAACGAGCGTTTCCTGTTCATCAAGCAGGACGTCACGAACTACATCCACGTCAAGGGCGACCTCCACTACATTCTCCATTTCGCCTCTCCGGCGAGCCCCATCGACTACCTCAACTATCCGATCCAGACCCTCAAGGTCGGCTCCCTGGGCACCCACAAGGCCCTGGGGCTCGCCAAGGAAAAGGGGGCCCGGTTCCTGCTGGCCTCCACGTCGGAGGTCTACGGGGATCCTCTGGTCCACCCGCAACGGGAGGACTATTGGGGCAACGTGAACCCGATCGGCCCGCGCGGGGTCTATGATGAGGCCAAGCGTTTTGCCGAGGCGATGACCATGGCCTATCACAGGAGCCACGGCCTGGACACTCGGATCGTTCGCATCTTCAACACCTACGGCCCGAGGATGCGGGTCGATGACGGCAGGGTCGTGCCCACCTTCATCGCCCAGGCGTTGCGCGGCGAGGACCTGACCGTGTTCGGGGACGGCTCTCAGACGAGGAGCTTCTGCTATGCCACCGACCTCGTGGAGGGCATTACTCGTCTCTTGCTCCGATCGGACCATCACGGCCCGGTCAACCTGGGGAATCCCACGGAGATGTCGGTCCTCAAGTTCGCCGAGGCGATCCTCGCGCTGACGCAATCGAAGAGCCGGATCGTGTTCCGCAGCCTTCCGGTGGATGATCCGAAGGTGCGACGGCCGGATATATCTCTGGCCAGAAAGTTGCTCGACTGGCAGCCGCAGGTCCCCCTTGAAGAAGGGCTCCGCAAGAGCCTCGATTACTTCGGACAGAACCTGGGACGGATCCAGAAGGGGAAGTAGAAGAGACATGTCGAACCCGAAAACGCGACAGAAATCGGCTCTTCGCGAATACGCCGAAGCGATTCTCGTGGCCCTGGTACTGGCCTTCTTCATCCGCTCGTTCATCATTCAGGCTTTCAAGATCCCCTCCGGCTCCATGATCCCCACGCTGCTCATCGGCGACCACATCCTGGTGAACAAGTTCATCTTCGGCCCTGAGGTCCCCTTAACGCATTTCCGGGTGTTTTCCTACAAGAAGCCGCAACGAGGCGACGTGGTGGTCTTCCTCGAGCCGGTGGAGCGGAAGCGGGACTTCATCAAGAGGGTGATCGGCCTTCCGGGAGAGACCCTGCAGGTCATCCAGCGGAAGGTCTACATCAACGGAGCCCCCCTGGACGAATCGGGCTACGCCTACTTCGACTCGGTTCCGGCCACCAGTCTGGACAACTTCGGCCCGTACGAGATCCCGGAAGACAGCTACTTCATGATGGGAGACAACCGGGAGAACAGCTCGGACAGCCGGGTCTGGGGATCGGTGCCGTTCGAGCTGATCAAGGGCGAGGCCGTCCTGATCTACTGGTCCTGGGACTCCAACGATCACAGTCTGCGTTGGTCCCGGATCGGCGATATCATTCACTGAACGCCCGGCCCGCCGTTTCCCGCGGCGATCCCCCAATCCCTGCGACAATCGGAAGCAAACCGTGAGCGCCGCCACGCCCTCTGACGACTTTCTGTTCACGAACGGTTTCCTCTGCGACCCGGCTTCCGGCATCGCGGGCCGGAGAGACCTGCTCGTGCGGGACGGCCGCGTGCAGGCGGTGGGGCATTCCCTGGAGCCTTTCTCCCGGTGGAAAAGGCCAGCGAGCCGTCTCTGGATCTACGACCTCGACGGCCTCTGCCTGCTGCCGGGTCTCGTGGACATCCACACCCATTTGCGCGTGCCGGGCCAGGAGCACAAGGAAACCCTCCTCACCGGCACCCAGGCGGCAGCGGCCGGCGGGTTCACGACGATCCTGGCCATGCCCAACACGCGGCCTTGCGTGGATCGGGTCCGGGTCCTGCGTTCCCTCCAGGGGCGCATCCGCCGGGAAGCAGTGGTCCGTGTCCTCCCCGTGGCAGCGGTCACCCGCGGCGAGAGAGGAAAACGGCTTGCGCCGATCGAGGAGCTGAGGGCACAGGGGGCGGTCGCCTTCTCGGACGATGGCGCGCCCGTTGCGGACGCCCGGCTCATGCGGGAGGCGCTGAAAGCCGTGCTCCCGCTCGGCTGCCCGGTGATCTCGCACTGCGAGGATCCTGCGCTCTTCTCGGGCGGCGTCGTCCAGGAAGGGCCGGTGGCCGAGCGGCTGGGCCTTCCGGGGATCCCCGGCGCGGCCGAAGAGGTGATGGTCGCCCGGGACTTGTGCCTGGCAGCCGAAACCGGTGCGCGTCTCCATCTGGCGCACCTGAGCACCGCGAGGTCCCTGTGCATGGTCCGCCTGGCCAAGGAGAGAGGGGTCGCCGTCACGGCCGAAGTGACGCCTCACCATTTCTCCCTGACCGAGGAGGCGGTGTTCGCAAGCGGGGCGAACGCCAAGATGAACCCGCCTCTGCGGCCGGAGCGAGACCGGCAGGCCCTCATCGAGGGACTGCGGGACGGGACCGTGGACGCCGTGGCGAGCGACCACGCCCCCCATCATCCGGAGGAGAAGGCGCAACCCCTGGATCGGGCGCCTTACGGGGTCATCGGGCTCGAGACCACGGTGCCCCTCGTCTTCTCCCTCGTCCACCTGGGGACGCTTCCGCTGGAGCGGGCAGTGGAGTTGCTCACGATCGGGCCGGCGAGGGTGATGGGCCTTGCGGCGGGCGTTCTGGGGGAGGGCCGGCCGGCGGACCTGGTCGCGGTCGACCGGGAGCGGGAGTATCGCGTGGATGTCCGCTCGTTCCGGTCCAAGGCCAGGAACTGCCCGTTCGACGGCAGGCCCGTACGGGGCAAGGTGGTCCTGACCATGGTCGGCGGCAGGGTCGTGTTCGAGGAGGGGGAGGCGTTTTCAGGCCCCAAACGGCAGCTTTGCGGCTAGGCGGCGGCTTGGCGCCGAAGCCGACCTGCCGCCGGGGCTTTCACCCTTGCCCTCCGGTTCTGCATCTACACATGGAGCGCCGCGGCGCGCTGAGCACGGGTGCAATGCAGCGGATGGCCGCTCGGGCGGTCTCCTGCGCGGAGAGGAGAAGATGAGCAAGTTCCCGATGACACAGGAAGGGCACGAGCAGCTCAAACAGGAGCTGAAGCGGCTCAGGACGCGTGACAGGATCCAGGTCGCCCGCGAGATCGAAGCGGCCCGGGCCCACGGCGATATCAGTGAGAACGCTGAGTACGAGGCAGCCAAGGACAAGCAGGGGTTGCTCGAGGCCAAGATCCGGGACCTCGAGAGCAAGCTGGCCAACGCCCAGATCATCGACCTCAGGAACATGAAGTCGGAGAAGGTCGTGTTCGGCGCGACCGTCGTCCTGGAAGATCTGGACACGGAAGAGACCCTGCGTCTGCAGATCGTCGGGCAGGACGAGGCCGACGCCAAGGCCGGGAAGATATCGGTCCATGCTCCGATCGCGCGGGCGCTCATCGGCAAGAGGATCGAGGACTCCGTCGTGGTCAAGACGCCCGGGGGTACGAAGAATTACGAAGTCAAGGAGATCCTGTTCTGAGCGGACTCCCCCAAGACTCTGAAGAAGAGGAGGCCTTCTGTCCCGCACCTTGGCCCCGTACCTTTGAAGTCTTTGGCTCCCCCCGGGGTCAACCGGAAAGGGCAATCTGCCGATGCATGTAGGAACGGGTGCGCGGCCGGCAGAAGACCGAGTACAGGAGATGGCCCGGAGCTCGAGGGGAAAGATTTGCGGAAGAGCGAACTTGCAGGGACGGCCGAAAACGAGAACGAAGCGGGCAGATTGGCCGGATCGGTGCTGGATCGTGGGAACCGGCGGGACGGACCGGACCGCAGGCGCCGGCCGACGCCGATGTTGAGCCGCTATACTTTCGGAGGGCGAAGGAAGGCGGTTCGCAGGGCCGAGGACAAGAGAAGTTATATCTATGTCGACCAGTACAACCTCGGGCTGTTCCTGTTCCTGCTCGCGATCCTCCTTCTCGGCGTGGCCGACGCCTTCCTCACGCTGTACCACGTGCACGTGAACGAAGCCGAGGAGATGAATCCTTTCATGGAATTCTTCCTCGGCATCGGTCCCCGCGTGTTCTTTCACGTGAAGTATGTCCTGACCGCTCTTTGCCTGATCGTGCTCTGCCTCCACAAGAACCTGCCCATGGTCCGTTACCTGCTCGCCATCGTGTTCGTGATCTACGTGCTCATCGTCGCCAACCACGTGTACCTGTTCCTGATGCTGGGACCCCCATGAGCCGGGCCGATACGGACGAGCTGCTGGACGTGCTGGACGCGAACGACCGGGTCGTCGGGACCGCAGGCAGGGGAGAGATCCACCGCAGGGGCCTGTGCCACCGGAGCGTGCACGTCTTTCTCACGGACGGGCAGGGGAGGATCTACCTTCAAAGAAGATCCTGGGCCAAGAAGGAGCATCCGGGCAGGTGGGACTCCTCTGCTTCGGGACACGTGGGGACGGGTGAATCGTACGGTCATGCGGCCGCCCGGGAGCTGGGCGAGGAGCTCGGGATCGAGGCTGCCCCGGAGCCGCTTCTCAAGGTGCCGGCCAGCTCCGAGACCGGCTGGGAGCACAGCATGCTCTACGTCGTGCGCGGCCCGGCTGCAGGTCAGGTCATTGTTCCCGATCCGGAAGAGATCATCGAAGGCCGGTTCTTCACGGAAGCGGAAGCTCTCGAGCTCATCCGGAAGGCCCCGGACACGGTGTCACCGGCCTTTTGTCTGCTCTTCGAAGCTTGGCGGCGGCAGGGCCGCTGAGCGCTGCTCTGCAGGAACGGGGCGACGCAGTCTGTGGAGTGGCCTTGCCCATCGGCGGCGCGGCGGGTCGCATCCATTGTCGGAGATTGCGAGGCCCGGAGGGCCGCGGCAACCCTCTGAAGCGGCGGGTACAGGCGGTCGCCACGCTCGCAATCTGGAGCCTAGGTTGGTGGACACGCCTTCGGCTTGGTCCACCCTACCGAATGCTCATGTCGCTCGCTCGCGAAGACCCACTACCCAGCCTCTCTATCCGAGGTTGCTCATGGCCTCATGCACGTAGCACCAGGTCCATTTGTCCCCGGGCATCACGGAGCGCATGACGGAATGTTGTGTCTCGTGGAAGTGCCGGGTTGCGTGCCGCCCAGGCGACGAGTCGCAGCAACCCACGTGCCCGCAACTCTGGCACTCGCGCAACGCCACCCAGCGCGTGCCCTCGCGCAGGCAGTCTTCGCAAGCGCCCGGGGTGTTGGGGGGAGGGAAGCTCCCTTCCGTCAACCCGCTCAGGTGCTCACATGGCACAGCCATCTTCTTCTCCTTTCAATATCTTTCAGCCTCTCGGTCAGCCCACGGAGGTGACATCCAGAATACCGGAGCTGGTGTTCAGGAGCCCCTCCAGGGTGATCGGTCTCGGCGCCCCTTGAGGGTCTTGCCGAAGCAGGTCCATGAGCTCTTCCGGTCCTCTCACCCTCAGCGTGCTCAAGGGGATTCTCTCGAGTATATAGATCGAGGACCGGGTTCCGGTCAGGTCCTCGGCTTTGTCGACCTCGAACAGGTAGCGCAGATCCTGGCCCTGAAGCCTCAAAACATGCGGGTTGGCGGTTGACTTGCCCTCGCTGAAGGGATAGATCGTGCCGCTGAAGCGGACCCGTGGGAAGACCTCGTCGGGCCGCAGAGGCGCAGGTTGATGACGGCCGCCGCCGAAAGCCTGGGCAAGGGCGGAAGGGGTCCGGGTCAAAGGACCGATCCCGACCGCTGACAGGATGATTAAGGCGGCTGCAAGCCTGCTGCAAGACTTCTTCATGATGTTTCTTCTCCTTTGAAGTCTGTCTGCCTGTCTTTCCTGGAGAAAAGAAAAAAGGAACCTTGCGCGAACACGACTCCGACCGCCTGGTCGTACGGCGCTCCGGCGGCCCATCGCCTTCTCGTTCGGCAGGTCAGTTTGCGTACGGCTTTCTTGTTTAGATGGCTTTGGATGGCTCGAGGGGACGGGGAAGCGTCGGGCAGGCGCTGCTCGGAGCGGGGGTGCCGCGAGCAGGAGCTCCTAAACTTTCCCCCTCCAAATGATGTCTAATTAATGTATAATGAATAATTGAAGACGATCTTTTCTCCCGAACGGAAGCCTTGGAATCTCTGCAAGAGGAGAGGTTGCTTCGATGAGAACGATACGGACCTGGCTGGTTTCGCTGTTCGTGAGCCTGACGCTCGTTGCGGCGCCGGTAAGCAGCGCATTCGCGCAGGACGCATCGTCTCCGCCGCCCGTGGCCCAGCCGCTGGTGCGGGAGGGCGATCTTGCGGTGAAGCTCGTCGCGGCCCTCAACCTCGGCCAGACGAGCAACGAAGCAGAGGCCGAAAGCGCACTGACCCGGGCGGGAATCGCCCCGTCCAACGGGTGGATCGCGGACTATCCCGTGACCCCGGACGTGATCAGCGAGCTCCTGCAAGGGGTGCGCGCGGCCGCGGCTTCAGGCAAGATCGGGCTGAGCGAGGCGGACGCGATGAACACTTTCAACGGCGTCACGGCCGACCTCGGCCTTGCGATCGCGCCTGCTCAGGAAGGCGCGCAACAGGCAGAGTCGAGCGCTCCGCCTCCTCCGCCTCCCAGCGAGCCGCTCTACACGAGCCCGACGACCGTCAACAACTACTACTATGAATACGGGCCGCCGGTGGTTACGTACTATCCGCCGCCTCCGTACTACTCATACCTCTATGCCTGGGTCCCATTCCCGTTCTTCTCCTTCGGCTTCTGGTTTCCCGGCTACTACTGCCTCAACGACTTCGACCGGGTCGTCTACGTGGGGCATCATGCAAGGTACGTCAGCAATCACTGGTATGACCCTCACAGGCGAGGATATGTGCGGGTAGAGCCGCCCTACTACCATCGGCACGACCCCTACCATCGGGAGAGGTACGCCGGAACCGAGCATGGCTCTTCCTCCTCCTCCCGTTACGCTGACCGAGACGCTCGTGAGCTCCGCGACCGCATCGAGAGGGAAGGTCGTTCCCGGTCCGGTCCGCAGGAGGTGAGGGCCCAGAGGAGAACGGGCAAGGATCAGGCCGCTGTCGAGCGAGGGAGCAGACCGGCAACTCCCGGCAGAGCCGGGAGCAAGTCACAGGAGCTCACACGGCCACGGCCCTCTCGTGCCGCAGAAGGCTACGCCAGGAACCCGGCAGGCGCTTTGCAGCCGTCGGCGAATGCGCGGAATCCGGTAAGCCGGAGCTATGGGACGATGAGCAGGAATCAGCCCGATCGGCCGGCCGCCGCTCCTTACCGCGGACGGTCGAGCAGTGCGATCGACTCCCCCGCTCGCCCCGTGAGCCCTCCGGCCCGTGAGGCCCCCGGGCAGAGGTTCTCTCGTGACGGAGCCGGCCGGCCTTCCGGTCAGGCGCGCGTCGAGCAGCCGGCTGTCATCTACCGGGGCAGGGTGGCTTCTTCCGCGGACCGTGCTGCCGTCGTCGTTCGCACCAACCCTCCTGCTTTCCGGCCGCGGGTGAGCGCCGTCCCGCCGAGATCTGCGACTGTGTCGCCGGGTCGCGGTGATGCGCGGCAGCAATCTCCTGCAGTCGGCACGCTCCGCAGTTACGGCCGCAGCACGACGGCCGGGCCGAGCTTCAGCAGACCGTCGGCGATCGCACCGAGGTCCTTCAGCGCTCCGAGCTTCAGCAGGTCCCCGGCGCCGCAGCCCAGGTTCTTCAGCGGCGGCGGCCCTCGCTCCAGCGCCCCCCGGCTCAGCGCGCCGCCCGCGAGTGGAGGCAGGTCGGCCCTTGGCGCATTCCAGGGAGGCGGGGCGTCCATGCGGGGGGGCGGCTTCTCCGGACGTAGATGAGATCAAGGGGTAAGGGTGAAGGTTCAAAGCAGGCAAGAACGATCCTTCTATCTTCACCTGTTACCTTAGATTCATCGCCTAACGTTCTATAATATCGGCTATTATTGGAAGTAACTGACAGGCCGTTCCGGCGCTTGCCAGCCCGCCGGGATGGCTTTCCGCCATGGCACGGAACGGATTGGGGTGGGGGTTCACGTCCAGGAACAGGGCATCCTGCTTTGCCATGAAGAGCTCTCCGATCCGCATCGGAAGGGTCGTGGCCCCGGAGGTGCCGATCACGAGCAGAAGGTCGGCAGCTTGCGCCCACCGGAAGGCGCTTTCCGCCTGGAAGAGCCGCTCTTCGTAGTACTCGTCGAACCACAGTACATGGGGCCGCGCTAGGCCGCCGCAGCGTGAGCAGCGAAGCATCCCCTTTTCCCGCTCGGTCACGGGTTCGTTCTTCTGCTTCGGGCAGACCCCCGGCGGCACGGGCTCGACCTCATCGCAGCATGCGCGGCTGCAGCGCATGAGGTGCAGGTTCCCGTGGATCTGAAAGGTGCGCTCGGGGGTGTTGCCTGCCCTGAGGTGAAGGCCGTCCACATTCTGCGTGATCAGCCGGAAACGCCCGCCCAGCGCGCTTTCGATCCTGGCCAGGGCGAGGTGGCCGGGATTCGGAGCAGCGCGCGCACAGACCGCCCTGCGGTAGAGGTACCAGGACCAGACCTCCCAGGGGTCCTTCCCGAACATGGAGACGGTGGCCATCTGTTCGGGCCGGTATTCCGTGGAGCCGACGGTCCAGTAGCCTTCGGGGCCGCGGAAGGTAGGGATGCCGCTCTCGGCGGAAATGCCCGCGCCCGTGAGCACGGCGATCCTGCCGGCGCGTTCTCGGAAAGCAGTGAGGAGGGATTCCAGCCTGCGGAGTTCCATCGTGGCTCCTCCCGACCGGATGCAGGGCGCTGTAAGGGCGAAAAATCTTTCGCCCCTACGGTTCCCGGTCGAGCAGGGGGTCCACCTTGATCCGGTGCTGATCCAGCCCGAGCCTGCCGGTATCGACGTCCAGGACGAGCCCCAGGAGCTGGGAGATGAACAGGACCGGTATGGCGTGATCCCGGCCGTGCTTGCGGTTGATCATCACCTGGCCGCGGTCGAACTGCTCGAAGCAGGACGGACAGCCCACGGCGATCGCCTGCGCGTTCTTGTCCGCCATGTGGGTGAGCTTCTCCCGGGTGATTTCATTGGCGGCATCGAGATCCACCTTGGTCCCCAGGGCCGACCCGCAGCAGAGCAGCCTCCTCGAGTACTGGATCGTCGTCAGGCCCGCCGCTTCCAGCAGTTCCTCCATCTGCGTGGGGACCAGGCTCTTGCTGGGAGAGAGCCGATCCGGGTACATGATGCGCGGCGGCCGGTAGAAGTGGCATCCGTAGTGGCAAGCGATGCGAAAGGAGAACCGCTTCCGGGTCTGCTTGCGGACGGCCTCCAGCCCGAGGTCGTCCCGGAGCACGTCCAGAAGGTGCCGGACCTCGATCTCTCCCTTGAACTCCTTGCCCCATGGCTTGAGCGTCTCGTTGACCGTCTTGCGCAGCCCGGGGTCCCTCTTCAGGACGAGGTTGGCCTCCTTCAGAGTGTTCGTGCAGCCGTTGCAGAGCGTCAGGATGTTGAGGCCTGCCTGTTCCGCCAGACACAGGTTCCGGGCGGCCAGCGCGAGCCAGCTCGGGTAGTGGACGAGCTTGATCAGGGTCGGGGCCGGGCAGCAGCTGAACTCCATGTCCACCAGCTCGATGTTCAGTGCTTCCGCCACCGCGCGGGTGGAGCTCTCGAAGCCCGGATACTTGACCGGGATCAGACAACCCAGAAAGAAGGCATAGCGCATCGCAGTCATCCCAGAAGGCCGGCAAGGCCCGTTTTCTCGAGAATCCCCTCGACTTCGTCCACCGGGATCTCCGGCAGCGGCCCGAGGCCGAGCTTCTCGCGAATCTCCGAGATGCGCTTGGACACGAGCAGCACCCGGCCGGTGTGCAGGACCATCCCGGCGCTCGCCTTGACCTTCTCCGGGATGTGACCCCTCTTGGCGGCCTCGTTCATCAGCGCCATGAGCAGATCGGTCACGTCCAGCATCTGAGGGCAGCGGTCCTCGCAGACGTGGCAGGTGGTGCAGCACCAGAGCTTCTCGTCCCGGACCACGGCGTCCAGGCCCATCCGGAGACAGGTGAGCAGGTAGTTCCTCGGATTGAACCCGTCCACTGCGAGCGCGGCGGGGCAGCTGCCTGTGCAGCGGGCGCACTCGTAGCACTCGTAGAGCAGCGCCTCGTCGAAGATGGAGGGGGACTTCATGAGGGCTTCCCTTTCTCGGAGAAGGTCCGGATGCCCTTCTCGATCTCATCATCGGTGATCCTGGAGACGATCTCCTTCATGGCGTGGATCTCCTGAGAGAACTTCAGCCCCTCCGCGGCGCTGATCCACGCTAGCCGGAGCCGTTCCTTGTCCAGTCCGAGCCGGGCCATCTTCTTCCACAGGCGCTGTACGCGCTTTTCGGTCTGGTGGTTGGCGTTGATGTAGTGGCAGTCTCCCGGGTGGCAGCCGGAGACGAGCACGGCGGCGATGCCCCTGGAGAAGGCGTATTCGACGAAAGCAGGATCGACCCGGCCCGAGCACATGGTCCTGACGATGCGGACCTCGGTCGGGTACTGCATGCGGCTCACCCCGGTGAAATCCGCTCCCGCGTACGAGCACCAGTTGCAGCAGAAGGCCAGCACCTTCCGGGCCGCACCGGTTTCGGCCAGAGCATCGATCTGGGCCAGGATCTGCGGGTCGCTGAAGTGGCGCATGCGGATCGCGCCGAACTTGCACTCCGGGGCGCAGGTGCCGCAGCCGGCGCAGGCGGCCTCGACCACTTGTGCGATCCTGGCTTCGGGATCGAGCAGGACGGCGCCGTAGGGGCACACCTTGGTGCAGGCGCCGCAGCCGGTGCACAGGCTCGGGTCAACCCTGGCCGTGATCGCCTCCACCGTCACCTTGCCCTTGGACATGAGGATGTTCGCGCGGCTGGCCGCGGCGCTCGCCTGGGTCACGCTGTCCTTGATGTCCTTCGGCCCCTCGGCGCAGCCGGCCAGGAAGATGCCTCCCGTGGGTGTGTCCACGGGCCTGAGCTTCGGGTGCGCCTCCATGAAGAAGCCGTCGGCCATGGACGGCAGCGAGAGCAGCCTCTTCACCACGGCCGAGTCCTTGCGCGGCTCGATCCCCACCGAAAGGATGGCCATGTCCACTTCGTATTGATACAGCTTGCTCAAGAGCGTGTTCTCGCCGATGAGCTTCAGGTTGCCGGTGCGATCGTCCTGGATGATCTCTCCCGGAATGCCGCGGATGAAGATCACCCCTTCGCGGCGGGCCCGCTGCAGGAGATCCTCGAACCCTTTGCCGAAGGCCCGGATGTCGATGTAGAAGACGTAGATCTTCGTCTCGGGCCAGTGCTCGCGGATGAGCAGCGCGTCCTTGATCGTGTTCATGCAGCAGATGTTGCTGCAGTACGGGTTGGAGCGCTTGGAGCGGGAGCCGATGCACTGGAGAAAGGCAACGGTCTTGGGGAGCTTTTTGTCCGAGGGCCGGATGAGGTGGCCTGCGGTGGGCCCGCCGGCATTGATCAGGCGCTCGAACTCCAGGCTCGTGATGACGTTGGGGAAGCGCTGGTAGCCGAGCTCCGTCAGGGAGCTCGGATCGTAGACGTCGCTTCCCGTGGCCACGATCACCGTGCCCACCTCGAGGTCCAGATGCTCCTCCTGCTGGGAGAAATCGATGCACTTGTGGCGGCAGGCCTGCATGCATCTGTCGCAGGCGATGATCCCCTTCTGGTTGAGGCACAGGCTCATGTCGATCAGGTACGAGGCGGGCACCGCCTGGGCGAAGGGCGAATAGATGGCCTTCCGCGTGGAGAGGCCGCAGTCGAACTCGTTGGGGGCGTGCTGCGGGCACTCCTTGGTGCAATCCCCGCAGTAGGTGCATTCGCGGCTCACGTACCGGGGCCTCCTCCGGATCCGGACGCGGAAGTTCCCGATGTATCCGTCCACCGACTCGACCTGGCTCAGGGTCATGAGCTCGATGTTGGGATGGCGTCCCACCTCGGACATCTTCGGCGCCAGGATGCAGATCGAGCAGTCCATGGTGGGGAAGGTCTTGTCGATCTGGGCCATGCGGCCCCCGATGCTCGCCTCCTTCTCGACGAGGTAGACCTTGTAGCCGCTGTCGGCCAGATCGAGCGACGCCTGGATGCCGGCCACGCCCCCGCCCACGACCAGCGCCTTGGGGGTGATCGGCACTTGCGTTTCGAGCTGGGGCTCGAGCAGGCGCGCCCGGGCCACCGCCATCTTGACCAGGTCCTTGGCCTTCTCGGTGGCGCCCTTGCGATCGTGCAGGTGGACCCAGCTGCAGTGCTCCCGGATGTTGGCCATCTCGAACAGATAGGGGTTCAGGCCCGCCTCGGCGCATGCGGCCCGGAAGGTCGGCTCGTGCAGCCTGGGGGTGCAGGACGCCACGACCACCCGGTTGAGCCCCTTTTCCCGGATGTCCGCCTTGATCGTCTCCTGGCCGGTGTTCGAGCAGGTGTAGAGCGAGTCCTTGGCCAGGACCACGTCTTCGAGGGTGGAGGCGAAACGGGCGACCGCCTCACAGTCGACGGAGCCGTCGATGTTCAGGCCGCAGTGACAGACGTAGACCCCAATCCGCAGGGATTCCGCGGGTGCGCTTCCGCTGCGACGCGGACTAGGTGCGCCTGTTCTTTGCCTCTTCGCCATATCGGAATCCTCGTTCGAAGGCGGTGCTGTTCAGCTCTTCGGTCCCTTTGGGCACGGCGGAGAGGATCGCCTTTTTCAGGGGTTCGTACCCGGCCACGGCGCTAACGGACGACAGGTAACCCAGCATGACGATGTTGGCGACCATCCTGCGTCCGAGCTCTTCGGCCATGCGGGTGGCAGGGACCGCATAGAGCATCGCAGCACTGCCCGCCAGATCGTCGGTCCTCACCAGGTCCTCGTCCACGATGACCATGGTGTCCGGGCCGGCCGTGCCGCCGTGAGTCGTTTTGGCGTCTTCGGACATGAGGACCAGCACGTCCGGACGGGTGACCTTCGGGTAATGGATCGGCTCGTCGGAGATGACCACGTCCGCGTTGCATGCGCCTCCGCGGGCTTCCGGGCCGTAGCTCTGGGTGAAGACCGCGTTCCTGCCTTCGAACAGGGCGACCGCCTTTCCCAGGATGTTGCCGGCCAGGATGATTCCCTGGCCGCCGAACCCGGACAGCCGCACCTCGATTCGCCTGGTCTCTTCTGTCGCCGGCATGAGCGCTTTCCTGTGATTGCATGCCTCCCCTTCTCCCCTTCGAGAGGCTGTCGATAAATACCCATCTGCGGCGTTGCGCTCATCCTTCGTCACTGCGGCGTACTTCCATGTACGCCTCATTCCTCAGGATTTCGCGCGCCTTGCATCTGGGCATTTCTCACCAGCCTCTCCGGAGGGTGTTTTTCGACACCCTCTCGAGGGGAGAAGGTCGGGATGAGGGGTGAATCTGCGCCTGTTTCCCCCTCACCCTGGCCCTCTCCCCCGAGCACGGGGGAGAGGGGATTCATTTTTCGGCACCCTCTGCGCCGGGGGAGAGGGATCTCATTGCGATGCCTATGTGCTATTCGTTCCCCCCCTGGGCCTTGGACAGGACGTCCTCCCGGTATCTTTCGAGGAAGGTCCCTTTCTCCCGGTCGACGAACTCGCCCACCACGATCGGCCCCTTGAACTCCAGGGGAGCCTCGAGCGGATCGATCCGATTGCGGATCACGCTGTGATCCCTGTAGAACTTCATCTGATCGAGGCCCGTGCCGAGCTTGTTGGGCCGCGCGTAGCCCGTAGGGCAGGGGCTGATGATCTCGATGAACTTGAACCCCTTCTTCTCGAACGCCCGCTTGATCGAATCGATGAGATAGCGCGCGTGGAAGGTCGTCCAACGGGCCACGTAGACGGCGCCGCTCGCATAGGCGAGGTGCGTGAGATTGAACGGATACTCGCAGTTGCCGTAAGGCGTGGTGCTGGTCTTGGCCTGCATGTGGGTGGTCGGCCCGAACTGGCCGCCGGTCATGCCGTAGTTGAAGTTGTTCACGCACAGCACGACCAGATCCATGTTCCTGCGAGCGCCGTGGATGAAGTGATTGCCGCCGATGGCGAACAGGTCGCCGTCGCCGCTGAAGACCACGACCTCCATGTCCGGTTTGGAGAGCTTCAATCCCGTCGCGAACGGGATGGCCCGGCCATGGGTCGTGTGATAAGTATCCATGTTCAGATAGCCGGCGACCCGGCCCGTGCACCCGATCCCGGACACCACGGCGCACCGGTCGATCGGGATCTGGAGACCGTCCACGGCTTTGATGAAGGCGGTGAGCACGACCCCCAGGCCGCAGCCCGGGCACCAGATATGAGGGATCCGGCCCGGCTTGAGGTAGCGGTCGTCCGGGTGGAGGCCGTGGGACTTGTCGATCCTCTCCCGCGCTTCCGCCGGATGAAAGGCTGTCGGATTCCACACCTTGGTTCGCATCAGGTCTTCCTTGCCTCCTCGATGACCTCCAGGATCATCTCCGGCGTGTGGATGGCTCCTCCCATGCGCGCCGCCAGGATGACCTCGCGGCCTTCGGCGCAGCGTTCGACCTCGTGCGCGATCTGGCCGTAGTTGATCTCCGGGACGATGAAGGTCCTGACGCCGGCCCGGGCAAGGTCCCGGATCCTGGCGTCCGGGAAGGGCCACAACGTGACGAGTCGAAGAAGTCCGACCTCTGTCCCGCTGCGCCGCGCCGCCCGGACCGCCTCCCTGGCGCTCCTGGCCGAGCACCCGTACGCGACCACGACGACCGCGGCTCCGTGCGTGTCGATCTCGTCGATCTGAACGATCTCCTCCGCGTGCAGGCGGATCTTGTCGCACAGCCTGCGGATGAGCCTCTCCTGGGCGTCGGCCGTGATGACAGGATACCCCTGCTCGTCATGGGTGAGCCCGGTCACGTGGATGCGATATCCCTCTCCCGCGCAGGCCATGGGCGGGACGAGATCCTTGCCGGCCAGGAAAGGAAAGAAATCCTGAGGACCCTTTTTCGGTTTCGGCCGCTTCACGAGCTTGATGGCGCTGCGGGCAGGGATCACCACCTTTTCGTACATGTGGCCGACCATCTCGTCGCTCAAAATGAAAACCGGCAGCCGGTATTTCTCGGAAAGGTTGAACGCCCGGATGGTGAGGTCGAAAGCCTCCTGGGGGGAGGACGGGCTCAAGGCGATCACCCCGTAGTCGCCATGAGAGCCCCAGCGCGCCTGCATCACGTCGGCCTGGCCCACCAGGGTCGGAAGACCCGTGGAGGGGCCTCCGCGCATGATGTCGACCACCACGCAGGGGGTCTCCATCATCATGCCGAGCCCGATGTTCTCCATCATCAGGGAGAAGCCGGGTCCCGAGGTCGCGGTCATGGACTTGTTGCCTCCCCAGGAGGCGCCCAGGATGGCCGCCATGGAGGCGATCTCGTCCTCCATCTGGATGTAGACTCCGGAGACCTCGGGCATCCTGCGCGACATCCTCTCGGCGATCTCCGTGGCCGGCGTGATCGGGTAGCCGGCGAAGAACCGGCACCCGGCCGCGATGGCTCCTTCGGCGCACGCTTCGTCGCCGTTCCAGAAGTGCTCGCCCGTAAGGACTTCTCTATCGTTGCTCACCGTCGTCCCCGGATGAAGAGATTACGTCGTAACGCAGGAGATCCCCTTTCGTGAAGCAGCGCTTGTGCCGGATCCTGCCGTAGATGGCGAACTCCGGGCAGATGACCTCGCAGATCCCGCAGTTGTTGCACTCGATCTCGGGTTTCATCAGGGGCGGGTGGTAGCCCTTGCTGTTGAAATCCCTGGAAGCCTCCAGGACCCGGTTGGGGCAGAACTCGATGCAGAAATTGCAGCCCTTGCATCGCTCCGCGATGATGACGAGCTCGCCGACCGGGATGACCTGATTCTCGGCATCGAGCGGCAGACGCCAGAACTTCATGGAGCGCCTCATCGATCATATGGACGGAAGTGAAGCGGTCGCGAATGGCCGGAGGACCAGCACTGCAGGCGTGACTCTCGAGAGACACAAAACGCAGCAGGCGGATCAGGTCGAATATTATAGGTGGGCAAGGCAACGGATTCAATACGGCCAGGCAGCTCTTCCGTAAGGGCGGCCGGCCGGTCGCCCCTGCTGGAAAAAGAGCCTTTGATTGTGTTAGGAGCGAGTGAGTCGAAACTCCGTGGATGGCCATGGACCCTCGAGCTCTCTCGAGAAAGGGAAGGTGCGAATGAAGTTTCCACAACAGACGGACGGCGCCATGAGGACACCCGCGACCCCGCTGGACGCTGCCACCGTCATCCTGGTACGGGAATCGGCGCGGGGGCCGTATGAGGTCCTCCTCATGCGGCGCCACAGGAAACAGGACTTCATGGGAGGCGCCTACGTATTTCCGGGCGGCAGACTGGAGGAGGCGGACTGCGACCCGGCCCTGGCTGCCTGGGCCGGAGGCGTTGAGGCTGCAGCATGGAAGCGGCGCCTCCAGGAATCCGAAATCGCAGAGCAGGCGGCTCTCGGGCTCTTTTTCGCGGCCCTGCGGGAGACCTTTGAAGAGGCGGGCGTGCTGCTGGCCTACGGGTCTTCGGGCGAGATCCTGGACCTGAGAGACGGAGACACGGCGGGCCGGTTCGCCGGCTATCGCCTCCAGCTCATGGAAGGCAAGTTGTCCCTGGGGGAGCTTGCACTACGGGAGAACCTGGTCTATGCCCTGGACCTACTGTGCCCTTACTCCCACTGGATCACACCGGAGATCGAGCCCAGGCGGTTCGACACGCGCTTCTTCCTGGCCCGTCATCCCAGAGGCCAGCTGCCGATCCACGATACCATCGAGATGACCCGATCGGCCTGGATGACTCCGGCCGCCGCCCTCGGGCAATCGGAGGCCGGCAACATCCTGCTCATGCCGCCCACTCTGAAGACCCTCGACGAGCTGAGCCGCTTCGGCACTGCCGACGAGCTCTTCACCCATGCCGGCCGCAAGCGGATCGACGTCTACCTGCCCGAGGCGTTTGCCTGCGACGACGGTTACGGGATCCGGCTCCCCTATGATCCGGACTACGCGATCGCCCGCTACAAGCTGCCGGAGCGGTCCGGCGAGCCGTCGCGCATCCTGATGAAGGACGGCCGCTGGAACATGATTGTGAAGGTCGCTGGACTTCTGTCTGGCGCCTGATTGACCCATATCCTCTTGCAGAGAAAGTATTTCGTACGGCTAGTTATCGTAATGTGTTAAAGTAATCTATCCATTCTCGAACGAGTCGCCCCCGCCCGCCGAACGACTGCCTCCGGGCGGCTCTGTACCCGCGGCGTCCACGGGCTCGAGGAGCTCCCCCGCAAGCGGCTCCGGGAAGTGCTGCTTCCGAATCCCGGTTTCATATAGTAGACTCCAAGAAAGCATGGCCGCAGCTCAGGTGTGCGTTCAGCTCGGGCAGGAGGAAGACATGGAAGGATGGACCGAGGAAGAAATCCGCAACAGGAACCTGATGGCGCCCTGCGGGCTCTACTGCGGAGTCTGCGGGGTCTACATCGCCACTCGAGACAAGAACGAGAAGTTCCGGACCGTGATGGGCAATCTGTACGGGACCAAGCCCGAGGAGACGCAGTGCGTCGGCTGCATGCAGCCCGATCCTCCGAACATGCTCTACGGCTACTGCAGGCTCTGCGGCATCCGGGATTGCGTCAGAGGCAAGGGGCTTTACTCGTGCCATCAGTGTCCGGACTGGCCGTGCAGCCGGATCGACGCCTTCGGCCTGGCGACCGGCGTGCGGGTGATGAAGAGGACCATACCCGTGTGGCGCGCCAGGGTCGCCGAGCTGGGTGACGAGGAGGGAAGCGCCCAGTGGGCGCGGGAAGAATGTGAGCGCTATCACTGCCCTTCCTGCGGAAAGCCGCTGTTCAGGGGCGCACAGCGCTGCCGGGCCTGCAAGGAACCTGTGGCGGACAAGCTCGACGGAAGCCTCTGAGAAGGCTGTCCATAGACGCCCATCTGCGGAGCCTGTTGCGAGCGAAGCGAAGTCGGAGATTGCGAGGCCTTGCGAAGCAACCTCCCTGCACAGAGCGCTGGGGCGGTGAGTGGTAATCGGAGGTTTCCTCGTCGCTCACGCTCCTCGGAACAGGCCTCAGGATCGCGCGCGCGCCTTGCATCTGGGCATTTCTGAACAGCCTCCCGGGGCGGTTTTGAAGAGAGTCTTGTCAGGAGTTGAAGTGGTATCTTCGATCCCGGTCTAGGCGGGGAGCTGCTTACCGGAGCGAGCAATGAGATGAATGTCATTCGCAAGGACAACGAGGCCGTTCGACGGGGCGTCACGCTCCTGACGGACCACGACATCTACCTGCTCAAGGAAGGCAGCCATTTCAAGCTCTACGAGAAGCTCGGCTCCCGAATCCTGAAATCGGAGGGCCCGGAGGGCGCCTACTTTGCCGTCTGGGCGCCCAACGCGGAAGCGGTCTCGGTCATGGGCGACTTCAACTCATGGGACCGAGACTCCCATCCGCTGCGCGTCAGAGGCGACGGATCCGGGGTGTGGGAAGGGTTCGTCCCGGATCTGATCCACGGGACCGTTTACAAATATCACGTCCGTTCGAAGTACGGCGGCTACCGAGCGGACAAGGGCGATCCCTTTGCCTTCCGCTGGGAGTGCCCGCCCAGGACGGCCTCGCTCGTCTGGGACCTCCGCTACGAGTGGGGGGATGGCAATTGGATGCAGGGCCGGTCTGCGCGTAACGCGCTTGGCGCCCCGTTTTCCATTTACGAGGTTCACCTGGGCTCCTGGCGAAGGGTGCCCGAAGAGGGAAACCGGTTCCTGACTTACAGGGAGCTGGCCGGCCAGCTGTGCGACTACGTCAGGGAGATGGGGTTCACCCACGTGGAATTCCTGCCGGTCATGGAGCACCCCTTCTACGGATCCTGGGGGTATCAGACGACCGGGTATTTTGCTCCCACGAGCCGCTACGGGAGCCCCCAGGATTTCATGTACCTGATCGATCGGCTGCACCAGTGCGGCATTGGCGTGATCCTGGACTGGGTGCCCTCCCATTTCCCGACCGACGGCCACGGGCCGGTCTACTTCGACGGCACGCAGCTCTACGAGCACGCGGACCCGAGGAAGGGCTACCACCCGGAGTGGAACAGCTGCATCTTCAACCACGGCCGCAACGAGGTGAGATCGTTCCTCATCAGCAGCGCGCTCTTCTGGCTCGAGAAGTACCACGTCGACGGCCTCCGGGTGGACGCGGTGGCCTCGATGCTCTATCTGGACTATGCGCGAAAAGAGGGCGAGTGGATCCCGAACATGTACGGCGGGAACGAGAGTCTGGAGGCGATCTCCTTCCTCAAGAGGCTGAACGAGGCCGTGTACGGCGAGTATCCCGACGTGCAGACGATGGCCGAGGAATCCACGGCATGGCCCATGGTCTCCAGGCCGACCCACCTCGGAGGGCTCGGCTTCGGCCTGAAGTGGAACATGGGGTGGATGCACGACACGCTGAAATATTTCTCGGAGGACCCGATTCACCGCAAGTACCACCAGAATCAGCTCACCTTCAGCATCTGGTACGCCTTTTTCGAGAACTTCGTTCTGCCTTTGTCGCATGACGAGGTGGTGCACGGCAAAGGCGCGCTCGTCGGCAAGATGCCCGGAGACGAGTGGCAGAAGTCGGCCAACCTGCGCCTCCTGTACGGATACATGTACGGCCATCCGGGGAAGAAGCTCCTGTTCATGGGAGCTGAGCTGGCCCAGTGGAGAGAGTGGAGCCATGAGGAGAGCCTGGAGTGGCATGGGCTCGAGTACCCCTCCCATCAGGGGGTCCACCGTTGGGTCCGGGACTTGAACCGCCTGTACCGGACCGAGCCGGCTCTCTACGACCTCGATTTCGCGATGGACGGCTTCGAGTGGGTCGATTTCTGCGACTGGGAGTCCAGCATTATCAGCTTCCTGAGAAAGGGCAAGAGCAAGCGGGACCTCGTCCTCGTCGTCTGCAACTTCACGCCGGTGCCGAGAGAGCGGTACCGGGTGGGCGTGCCGCGGGCGGGTTTCTGGCGGGAGCTGCTCAACAGCGACTCGGACGTGTACGGGGGCAGTAACGTCGGCAATGCCGGCGGCGTGCTCACCGAGCCGCTCGAGTCCCACGGCAGACCCTGCTCCGTGGTGCTCGAGCTGCCCCCGCTGGGGGTCCTGTTCCTCAAGAGCGCTGGCCCGGTCGAAGACTAATACCGGCGCGCTGGCAGGTGTTACGCTCTGCTGCGCCCCCCTCACCCTGGCCCTCTCCCCCTAAGGGGGGCGAGGGTAGAGTTCGGTCGGCTCTTTCCTCTCCCCTCGCTGAGGGGAGAGGATCGAGGTGAGGGGTGACGATATCAAATGCGTCTGCATGAGACCGGACTGAGCACATGTCGGCGTAAGTACGCCAACGCACGCTCTGGTGACCGGAGCGGGTCGCCACGGGATCGAGGATCAGGAGCCCCACCGGCGGGGTCAGAGGCTTTCCAGCAGCTCCTCGATGTTCTCCGCGATGATCTTGCGCTGCACCTCCGGCGCACCCTCCCCGATCATCGCCAGCTTGGCGTCCAGCGGGTATTCCGAAACCGGGTGCTGCTCGAGCACGCCCCGGGCGCCGAACAGCTCCGTGGCCCAGTGCGCTGTCCTCAGGGCTTCTTCGGTGGCAAAGAGTTTGGCCATGGAGGCGTGGAACCGGAACGGGCGGCCGGCGTCCCGCAGGAAGGCGGCCTTCTGGATCAGGAGCCACGCGGCCTGCAGCCTCGCCAGGTGCTCGGCGAATTCGTTGCGCTTGGATTCATGCTCGAGCAGGGTCCTGCCGAACGCCTTGCGGCTCGAGGCATGCCGGAAGGCCATCCGGTAGGCGCCCAGCGCGGTCCCGAAGGCCAGGGCGGAAATGCCGATGCGGCTCGAGTTGAAGACTTCCATGGTCTGGTAGAACCCTCTGCCCGGCTCACCGACGAGGCCGTCCTCCGGGAGGGAAAGGTCGCGGAAGGCCAGGGTGGAGAGGTGGGAAGGTTTCCAGCCGTGCTTTTCGATCCGCTTGCGGACGAGCCCGTCGGCCTCTCCGTGCACGACGAACATGGAGATCCGAGCATGGGGCTTGTCGGCCTCGGGGCGGCTGACCGCGGTCAGCACGATGTGGTCCGCGATGTCGCCGTTCGTGATGTAGGCCTTGGCGCCGTTCAGTACGAGCCCGTCTCCCTTCCTTTCCGCCCGGAGTGAGATCGCGGCCGCGTCCGAGCCTGCGCCCGGCTCGGTGTTGGCGAAAGCCAGGATCTTCTGTCCCTCGAGCCCCGGCACCAGCAAGGCGGACCTCTGCGGCTCGCTGCCGAACGAGCAGAGCGCCTGCAGACCGAGCTGCGCGTGCGCGAAGGCCGCGATCGCCAGGCCTCCGGAGAACTGGGCCGCCTCGCTGTAGAAATGGACGTTCAGGAGCCACGGAATCGGACGGACGGCGCCGTCTCCCTCGGCCCGGAACCCGAGGAGGCCTTCCTCGCCCAGGATCTCGAACATGCGGGCCGGGGTGGTGTTGGCGGCCTTCCATTGGGGATACTCGGGCGAGATCCTCCTCTCCAGCACGTCGCGCACCTGTTTGCCGAACGCCTTCGCTTCGGGGGAGCAGTCGAAATCCATGGTGGGTACCTCGTTTCGGGCTGTCAGCCGGCCCGGCGGCAGGACCGGATCACGGGAGCACGCTGCAGCGTGAGCATGCCGTCGCACTTTGGATGAGCAGCGTGACCGCGCCGTTGCCGCCGGCCCGAAAACCCTGGCGCTCCTGCGAGGCAGCTCCTGACGGGGGGGAGGAGAAGAAGCTCTTGCGTTACGGATCAGGCCGCGCGCTGGCTGAGGACCTCGACAAACCCTTCCAGGCGGGTCCTGATCTGCTCCGGGGAATAGCCGCGGGGGTCGCTGATGTCCATGTCGAGGGTGAGGAAAGGAAGGCCGAGCCTCTCCAGGGAATCCTTGAGCATCCTGCAGGCGCCGTTCGCGTGCCGGCACGCGGGCGTTGCGAACAGGAGCGCGCCGTCGATCCGGAACTCTTCCGCAACGCGTTCCAGTCCTTCCGTTCTCCTCGAGAGCGGTCCGACAAAGGGGTTGTTCAGGCACTTCAGGGCGAGCCCCTCGAAGGGATGGTCCTCGTCGAGCTCGTCCCAGTAGACCCGGAAGGTCTCGCACAGGGGGACGGCGACGTGCTTTTCCTCGAGCGTCTCGAAGAGGTTCGAGCGATACGTGGGCAGCCACGCGAACCAGTAGAGGCGGTGCTTCTCGGGCCGCAGTCTTCCCGTTTCGATCCTCTTCTCCACGCGCTCGAGGAACGCTGCGTTCAGCCTCTCCTTCACCTCGGTTCCGGAGAACAGCAGGCCGTTGATGGAAAAGCCGATGAGCTGTCCCCCGCCCCAGGGCGCGGGACGGTGCTTCAACAGCTCGAGGATCTTCAGCTGGGACCTTCTGGCTCGGTTGGAGCTGCGCACCGCCTCTTTCAGTCTGTCCGGGTCGAGCCTGTGTCCCGTGATCTCCCCGAGCTTGCCGGCGATCTGGCGAAGCTGCCGTTCCACGTAAGAGACCGAGTCCCGGGTCACCGTGGCGGGCACGTAGAGCAGAAAGGATTCCCTGCCGTGCAGCAAGGACAGGATCTCGTTGGTCTTCATCTTCTGGTCACAGTAAAAAGAGGTCGTGAGAAAAAGCTCGGACTCCGGGAAGTAGCCGTTGAACGAGGCCCCGAGAGCGCCACGGTGAAAGGAGCACACGTCCGTCGAGTAACCCCGGTCCTCGGCCTCTCTCATCGTGGGCACCCCGTCTTCCGTGGAGGCGATCATGGCCGCGGCGATCTCGAAGTCGAAGGGGACCACGTCGAAGGCGGCGAGCAGCTCCATGGGGAAGGCGTAGACGGAGGTGTAGACCACCTTCCGGTCCGGTTCGTAGGCCTTCAGGAACAGCTTGCCCCATTCCCTTCGCCACAGGCAAGCCGCGCTTTCCCTTTGGGCGAGCACGCTCTCGGCCTGCTCCACCATCATCTCGAGCATGGTCTTGAACATCTCAGGTCGCCTCCCTTTCGCCGATCACCGCAAGGAAGGACTCCACGCGGGTCTTCATCTGTTCGAGCCCGGTCCACGCGTATTCGTTCTCGAGAAGGAGAAACGACATCCCCGCGTCTTCACAGGTCATGCGCATGAGCGGTGTCTCGTACAGGTAGGTGTCGCAGAACTTGAGCGTGCTGTAAACGATCCCGTCGGCCCGGAACTCGGCGGCCATTCGTCTGAGACGCTGGAATCGATCCTCGATCCCTTCCATCCTCGCGCACGATGCCCTCAAGAGGTACCTCTCTGCCAGGGCCTGCATGGGATCCCCCGCTCGCCTCGCGACGAGCCGGTCGTAATGTCTCACGCCTATACACGAGTCGAGAACGACCACCCGCCCTCCCAGACCCTCTATCAGCTCGATCAGCTCCGGCCCGTGAACGAGGTTCGCGGTGATCACGATCCTCGGCGCTCCGGCGGACGCCTGCTCTTGCCTCGAGCCTGCAAGGAACCCTTTCAGCGTCTCCGCGAAACGCGCCGGGTGAGAGCGGGCTCCCTCGAGACAGAGACCCAGGACGGCGGATCCCGAGACGCCCTTGTTCGGATCTTTCTGAAGGCTGAAGACCTTGTCCATCAGCATCCGCACGTCATTGCACGCCGCGATCGCATCCTCCAGCTTCTCCTCCGTCACCCTGGAACCCGGGAACAGTTCTTCGAGGCGGCGGGCGAGCGTCCGCAATTCCGAGGCGAAGAACTCGACGGAGGGAGGATCGTTCTTCTTGGGAACGTCGATGAAAAGAGCCGGCACGGCCTTCACGTATTGGCTCCACAGATCGTGGAGCCTTCTCATGCCGGCACAGGAGTTGGCGAAGACCACGGCCCCCGCCCCCGAGGCGGCCCCGGAGAGGCCTGCGGCCATCAGGCTCTTCACGTAGGAACAGGTGTTCGGGTACAGGTAGGGGTCGGCCTCTGAAGGATGGGCTCGGGGGATCATGCGCCACGGAGTCAGGCCGGCCGCCAGGAGGATCTCCTCGGGCACGTAAGAGCAGGTGTAGGCTATGGTCCGCTCACCGCTCGCGTCGTTGCCGGTTACGGCCATGCAGGACCTCCTTGGTCATTTCCCCGAACGCGTCCCGGACCCCCGCTCTCCACTCAACCGAGTTTCAGCTCGATGCCGCGGCCGGCGGCGCGGTCCTTGTACCACTGCACCAGGTTGAGCGGCGGCTGGTCACGTTCGGCCTCGGGTTTCCTCACGAGCTTGATCGCCTCCGTGGGGCAAGAGCTGGTGCAGACACCGCAGCCGATGCAGCGCGCGGCGAGCACCTTATAGGCGCCGTCCTCCTCGACGATCGCATCCGCCGGGCACCGCTCGGCGGCGCACACGCCGCAGGCCGTACAGGCGTCCGCGTCGATCGATGCCGCGAAGTGGCTCTTCGCCACCATGTACGGAGCGTGGAACTCGCGGATGCCGCGCAGGCCGGCACAGCAGCAGGAACAGCAGTTGCACACGAAAGCCTGGCCTTCCTGCACGTTGTAACTGAAGTGGACCAGGCCCTCCTCCTCGGCACGGGTGATGACGTCCAGGGCCTCTCCCTTGGAGATCCCCTTGCCCCGCGGAAATCGGTCGAAGGCCCCCTCCTCCTGGGAAATGCCCAGACAGGTCTCCAGGGTGTGCTTGCACGGACTGCCCTGCAGCGCCCGCTCCTTCCTGCAAATGCATTCCATGAGTTGGAACGACCGGGCCTCCTCGATGATCCGGCGGACGTCCTCGTAGCGATGGACGCGAAGCTCGGCGTCGATCTGGGTGCTCACCGGTATCACACGGCCCAGTGCAGGCGCGAAGTTGCCGAGGGTCCCGATGAGCGCGGGCGCATACGCCTCGAACAGCCCGGCCAGCTCCTTGTCCATGCGGCCGAGCTGAAACTCGTAGATCCCCACGATGAAGGGGAACAGCATATACATCCGCTGTCCGAGCATCTTGAACGATCCGATCTGCCCCTTCTGAACCATGTCGTCCAGGATCGCCTGCATCTCCGGGACCGACTTGCCCAGCCGCTGCGCCGCCTGTTCCACGGTCTCCGGCACGGACCTCATCCGCAGCGCCATCTCCGCCTCCTGGGGCGTGAAGATGTGGCGGAGGATCTTCAGCTCGACGCCGCTTTCGGTCGCAGGGTAACCGCTGGGAAGCTCGTCCAATCTCGTGGCCAATCGCTGGTACACATCGGTCATGGTCTTCCTCCCGCCTTGCCGGCTTCTCCGCACATCGATCTTCTGCCTTCTGCCGCACGGAACCTGGCAGAGATCCCGTCACGAGCCGAGGCCGCATCCGACCTGACGCAGATACTCGGTGAGCTCCTCGAGCATCTCCCGGTTGACCGTGTAGTAGACCCACTGGGCCTTCTTGTGACGCTCCAGCAGCCCGGCGTTGTGCAGCTCTTTGAGGTTCTGGGAAAGGGTGGACTGGGCCATGTCGAACTGACAACCGATCTCGTCCACGCAGCACGCCGCGGATGCCTTGAGGTCGAAGGTCCTCTCCTTTTCCGGGCCGTCATCGGACGCACCCTGGCCCTTGCCGATCGCATCGAGGATCTTCAGCCGATTCTCATTGCCCAGGGCCTTGAAGGCCCTGACGAGCTGTTCCCGGTTCACTGTCCTTGTCGCCTCTTGTTCGGTAATTCGCTTTATTACGATATACAAAATTACGCAGATTCATGTCAAGCTCTTTTTTCCAAGACCTGCGGAGGCAAAGGGAGGGTGTTGCAGGGAGCCACGAAAACGAGCGGCAGCAGCATCTTTTACTGGCCCGCTCAGGGGTCGATCTCGGCCACGGACTCCACAATACGAGTCGGCTGATAAGGGAAGCGGGCCACGTCCTCCCGGCGGGTGACGCCGGTCAGGACGAGGATGGTTTCCATGCCGCTCTCCACGCCGGCCACGATGTCGGTGTCCATGCGGTCGCCGACCATGACGGTGTTCTCCGAATGGACACCCAGGTGATTGAGCGCCGTCCGCATCATGAGCGGGTTGGGCTTGCCGACGAAGAACG
Organism: bacterium; assembly: GCA_040756235.1. Taxonomy (GTDB): domain Bacteria; phylum Desulfobacterota; class DSWW01; order DSWW01; family DSWW01; genus JBFLZG01. Next base: position 89,552 of record JBFLZG010000005.1, read on the forward strand.
GGGACACGCCGCTCGCTTTCTCCACGAGGGCTGCAAGCGCGCCGCACGCCGGGACGATCCCGCTCTCCGACGGCCCGGACGGGTCCGGGTTCGTGGCGATGAAGAAGGCGCCGCGGGCCACCAGGCGGATCGCCCGGGTGATGCTGTCCATGTTGTAGGATTCGGTCTCGCCCAGGACCACGTAATCGGGATCCCGGTCGGTGATGATGTAGCCGATGCCGTGGATCGCCTCGGTCAGGCCGCTCTCTCCGACCACGTAGGCCTTGCCCCCCTGTTTCTGGGAGTGGAGAAAACGGGCGGTCGCGAGGGCGGAGGTGAAGATTCGCTCGGCCGGGACTTCGAGGCCGAGAAAGCGGAGGCGGTGGGCGAGGTCCCCGGGTGTGTAAATCGGCGTGTTGGTGAGAACCAGAAACTCGGCCCCTCTCGCCTTCAGGCGCTCGATGAAGCGGTCCGCGCCCGGAATCATGCTTTCGCCGTTCACCAGGGCCCCATCCATGTCGATCAAATAGTTCTTGGGTGGTTCCATGCGGCCGCCCTTTCTTCTCTTCGATGAAATCAAAGAGCCTGCAAGCCCCTATTCCGCTCTTCCCCCGTGACACACGGCGCAGGAGGGCTCCACGCCGAAGGCGATCGCGTGATCGTGGCAGCCCGTGCACCGGCTCGTGAAATGCCCGACGCCCGTGCCGTCCCGGTTGTACGCCGCCGTTTCGGCGTGGCAGACCTCGCACAGCCCGGCCCCCGGCTCGATGCCGTTCAGACCCCCATCCTCGGTGCCCAGCTCCGCAAAGCCGAAATCGGCGCGCCCTTCGATGTTGCGGAAATCCACGGGGACGCCTCTTCCGGGCTCGACGAGGATCGTCTCCCGAACAAGGTAGATGTTCCTGGAGCCCATCGGGTCGTGGCAGGTCGTACAGGTGATGAGCTGCAGGCTCCCGTCCCGGGCGGCGACACCGAGCCGCTCCGGCAGGTGAGCGGCCTCGCTGTGGCACTCGTCACACCAGGCGGAGGTCCGGTGCCCAGGTCCCGGCTCCGGGTCGGCCTCTTCGTGACAGAAGGTGCAGGTCTGGTACACGCCTTTGTGCGACGAAAAGTTCTCCCAAGCCGCTACTTGGCCCGTGTGGCATCCTCCGCAGTCCGAGGCGTCCACCCGGGCACTCCCGCCGCCGTCGTCTCCGCAGGACAGCAGGGCAGGGAGCACGGCGATCAAGAGGAGCCGGATGCTGCGCCCGAGGACCTCGGGCACTTGCACGGCGGCACTCCGTGTGTCGCGCATTCTTTCCCGGGGGGCGGCGGAATGCCGGGCAGGCATGCGGTGTCTACTCCAGGATGCGGTGCGCCTGCCGGCAGGCCAGGGCCTGGATGGTCAGCGTCGGATTGTAGCCCGTGGAGGTCACGAACACGCCTCCGTCCGCGCAGTAGAGGTTTTCCAGATCGTGGAATCTTCCGTATCGGTCCGTGACCGACAGCTCAGGGTCCGTTCCCATGCGGAGCGTCCCCATGATGTGCTTCGTGTCCTGGATGCCCGCGTTCTGGATCTCCTGAGGCACGGAAAGGACGAAGACGGCCCCGGCCTCCTGGAGGATCCTCTCCAACCGGGGTGCATAGAGCCTCTGCGCAACCAGGCTCTGCGGGGGCGTCCGGTAGGTGATGCGCGCAACGGGGAAGCGGTAGACGTCCCGGACATCGGGGTCCAAGTCGACACGGTTGGTCGGCACCGGAGGATCTTCGCCGATGAAGGTGATCACCGCGAGGTGGTCCCGGAGCAGACTGGCGCGCATGTACTTCTTGTGCTTGTCCCCGATGAGGGGCAGGTTCTTGGCCTCGGCGATCGGGTGGAGCTGCGCCCCGAACTCGACGACCCCTCCGCCGAAGACCCTGTCCGGGTCGCCCGGGTCCGCAGGCCGGAGAAAGTCGTCCATCCCCTGGGTCCCGACCCGGCCCCGGTGAATGTGCGTGCGCTGGGGGAGGATTCCGAAGGTCGTGCGCGTAGGGTGGAACATCAGATTGCGGCCCACCAGACCGCTGCGGTTTCCGAGCCCGGCGGGGTGCGCCCCTCCGGCGGACAGCAGGCACAAGCGGGCGCTCTCGATCGCGTTGCAGGCGAGAAGGAACAGGCCCCCCGGTTGGCTCACGGTCTCGCCTCCGGGGCCGATGTACTCCACGCTCTCCACGGCCGTGCCGTTGCCGTTCGTCTGCAGGCCGTACACGAAGCAGTTGGGTCGGAGCTCGCAGTTGCCCGTAAGAAGCGCGTCCCGGATCGCCGTGACGGCCGTGCTGCCCTTGGCGTTGACCGCGCAGCCGTGGTTTCCGCAGAAGCCGCAATTGGTGCACGCCGGCCGGCCCCGATAGGCCACGGAGTTGATGGCGATCGGGGTGGGGTAGGGGTGGTAGCCGAGGGAGCGGGCCGCCTCTGCGAGCAGGACACTGTGGTACTTGGGGTATCCGGGCGGCATCGGATAGGGGGAGGAGCGGGGCTCTTCGAAGGGATTGACGCCCGCCCCGCCCTGCACGCCGATCCCTTTCTCCACCTCGTCGTAATAAGGCTCCAGCTCAGCGTAAGAGAGCGGCCAGTCCTCGACTGCCGTGCCTTCCATCGGGCCCCAGGTCGAGCGCACGCGGAAGTCCTTGTGCTGCACCCGGGGCGAGTTGCCGTCGTAGTGGATCGTGCCTCCGCCCACGGTAACGGCAAGCGTGTTCACCTTGCCCACGAAATGAGCCTTCTCGCCCTCGGCGGAGCGGAAGGTCCGCGGCTCGATGCGTGCATCCTGATCGATGAAATCCCGGTGCAGGAACTTGAGCTCGTCGTTGCCGAAGCGGTTGCGGACGATGCCTTCGGGCCGATCGAGGCCGACGAAGTGGTTGTCGCCCTTCTCGAGCAGGACGACCTTCAGGCCGCCTTCGGCCAGCATTTTGGCGGCGATCCCTCCCCCGGCGCCGGAACCCACGATCACCGCATCGGGAAATCCGTATTTCATCGTCTTCCTGTTGGTGCTGGTCGTCGGCAAATGGCTCCTCCGTCATTCCTGAGGACCCTGCGGAGCGGGCAGCCCCGCAAGAGGGCCGGCTTCCCCTCTTTCCGTCATTCCGGCGCAGGCCGGAATCCGGTCCCTGCATCCCTGCAGGGGGCGCACGCATCGCCCTCAGACCCCCGGCCCAACGAGCGCGATGGGTACACCGCACTCGCTCCGGCTCGGGCTCAGAACGCTCCGGCCGGTTCTCCTCCCAAGGGTCGGAGACTACGGCCCTTCGGGCGGCTCGCCCTTTTCATCCCTTGCTCCGGGCCGGGTGTATCGGGGTAACACCCGCCTGGCGGATGTGGTGGCAAGGGCACAAGTCTCCGTTCCGCCGGCCTGTCGGAGCTCGGGACGGCCTCCGCGACTCGCCCTCGCCTCCCTCGTGCGGATACCCACCGCGCTCGTGACAGCAACCCGGCCAGGCGGACCGTGTGCCAGCGGTGGATCCCGGCTCAGACGCGCTCCGCAGGCGGGCCGGGATGACGCAGCACGGTACAGCCCCGTTGCGCGAGTTCACCCTGGTCTTTTGCTGAGGCCGGCGATCGCCCGCAGGAGCTCGGCCGCTTCCTCGATCTCTTCAGGGCTCAGCACCGCGGCTCCGTACGTCCCCTCGTCCGCCTCTTCCACCTGCTCCCGCGTGTAGCCGATCGGCTGCCGGTCCCCTTCGTACTGAATGTAATTCCACCCTGCGAGCCCGGCGTTCCCGCCGTACTCGGGGGCCGCATACATCCCCTCGACGGTGTGAGCATGGAGCGTTTCGCGGAAAGCCGTATCCGCGCTGTCCCAGACGGCTTTCTGCTCCACCGCGCCGAGGTCCCTGAAGTCGGCCTGGAAGAAAGTCCGCGCAAGGTCGTCCAGTCGCTCGACGCCGCGCGTGTACACTTCCTGGAGCCCGACCACCGGCCCGTTGAACTCCCGCTCCGGGATCCCGCGGGACCCTTCGATGGTATTCCGCCAGGCGATCTCCCGTACCCGGGAGAGGGGCAGGTAAACGGAGAAGCCGTTCTCGCCCCCGTGGCGGCCGCTGAACGGACCGGCCGCATAAATTCGTGGCGGGTCCACCCGGAAGGCGCCCAGCAGGTAGTCGATGTAGTCGACCACCCCGGCCGCAACGGCCCCGGGATCTTCGTCTTCGGGGATGATCAGCCCGGTGGCGGCCCGGACCGTCTCGTACTGGTGGGCGTCGAAAAAACGGCCATCATCCGGAGAAGGGATCGTCCCATCCCCTGCGCCGTTGCCGTCCTGCCCCTCCTCCCCGTCCCCGCATCCGAGAGGGGCAAGAGGGATCACGAGCACGGCCCCCCCGTACAGGCCGACCTGCAAGAGTCTCCGGCGGCTGAGCGAGGCATCATTCATGAAGATCAGCTTCCTTCGGCGGTTTCCCGCAACGGGCCCCGGGGGCCGGGACATTTTCCTTCTACGCTGATATAAATCAATTTACAACGGGCCGGCCGGAGCTTTCGAGAAGCGCGCGATTCGAGGCGAGGGGACCGACATGAAGGAGCGCAGGCAGAGGAGAGAGGTCACGCTGGACGAGGTCTTTTCCCCGCGCGGGGTCGCGGTGGTCGGCGTCTCGGCGGCGAAGCTGGCGTTTGCCGAGCTGGTCGTCCATTCCCTGAAGCTGGCGAAGTTCCCTGCCATCTATCCGGTCAACCCGAAGTATCGGGAAATCCTGGGGCTGCGCTGCTATGCGAGCCTTCTCGATATTCCGGGGGAAGTGGATCACGTGGTCGTCAACATCCCCGCAGAGGCGGCCCTGAAGCTTCTGGACGATTGCGCCGCCAAGGGTGTGAGGTCCGTCCACTTCTTCACGGCCGGGTTCAGCGAGAGCGGCGACGCCGCAAAGGCGCGGCTCGAAGGCGAGATGCTGGCCAAGGCGAGGGCGGGAGGGTTTCGGATCATCGGCCCGAACTGCATCGGGCTCTACGTGCCCAAAAGCCGGCTGGTCAACGATGTCAGCGCTCCGCTGGAGCCCGGGCCGATCGCTTTCCTTTCCCAGAGCGGCGGCCACGCCCAGAATCTTCCGAGTTACAGCCGCGCCAGGGGCCTGCGCTTCAGCAAGATCGTCAGCTACGGAAACGCCCTGGACGTGGACGAATGCGAGCTGCTCGAGTATTTCGCCCAGGATCCGGAGACCCGGATCATTGCGGCCTATATCGAGGGCGTGAAGGACGGCAAGCGCTTTCTCGAGACCCTCAGGAAGACCGCCGCCCGGAAGCCCGTGGTTCTCTACAAAGGAGGGAAGACCGAGGCCGGCCGGCGGGCTGCTTACGGCCACACGGCGAGCCTGACGAGCTCGGTGGCCCTGTTCGAAGCCCTCTGCCGCCAGCTGGGGGTCATTCAGGTCGATGACGTGGAGGAGATGATCGACGTGCTGACCGCGCTCCAGTTCATCGACCCTCTGCCCAAAGCGACCGGCGTCGCCCTCATCGGTTCCGGCGGTGGCCCGAGCGTTCTTGCCGGCGACGGGATGGAGAAGGAAGGCCTGCGCCTGCCCGGACTCGCGAGCGCCGTGCAGGCCGAGCTGAAGCGACGCCTGCCGGTCGCAGGGGGGATCTTCGTCAACCCGATCGACACCACGAACTTGACCGCCGCGGATGCCGTCTCCACGGCCCTGCAGGTCCTCGGCCGCGTGCCGGAGATCCAGCTGCTCGTGTACCATCTGGGATTCCACCCGATCGGCAGTTGGGGGCTGGACCGATTCGCCTCCGAGGGTTTTCTGAAACCCATGATCGACGTGATGCGGGGGGCGGTCGAGAAGAGCGGCAAACCGGTCCTTCTTGCCCTGCGGCCCCCGCAGGACCTCGAGGGGACGAAGGAGTTTCTTGCCGCCCAGGAGGCGTTCGTGGGAGCCGGCTTCCCGGTGTTCCATTCCATGCGCGGGCTCGCCCGCGCCCTGGCGCGGGTCATCCAGTGGAACCGATCGTTCGCCGGGCGCGCTCCGGCCGGATCGTGACGTCGCCGAATGTCGCGAGCGAGCCCTGTGGGCACTCGGTAGGGGGGTTGCCACGGCCGCCGGCGCGGCCTCGCAACATGCAGACAAGAGTCGCAGGGGCGCTGCTTGCTGCGCCCCTGCATGGCCCCGCGGAAGCATGGGGCGGGGAAATGCGGCAGAGCCCCGCAAGTCGGAACCCGCCTTTTCCCGTCATGCCGGTGCAGGAGGCTGTGTCATAAGCCGGTCAAACCCTCATGCGGCCACTCATTCCGGAGGACTCAGCGGTGCGGCCACATGCTTTCCGTCATTCCGGCGCAGGCCGGAATCCAGTCCCTGCACCCGGTTCCTG